>JALHST010000057.1 GCA_022865355.1 Maribacter sp.
AACATTTTCTTTGCCTATACCGATTTGGTCGAACCCCTTTCACTGGACGAAGCCTATTTAGATGTGACCAAGAATAAGAAAGGGAATCCTTCGGCCACCTTGATTGCCGAGGAAATACGGCAACGTATTTTCGAAGAGGTAGGCATTACAGCTTCTGCCGGTATCTCAATTAATAAGTTTATCGCCAAAGTGGCCAGTGATATCAACAAACCAAACGGACAAAAAACCGTGAATCCCGAAGAGGTCGTTCAATTTCTGGAAGATCTTGAAATTCGTAAATTCTTTGGGATTGGCCAGGTTACCGCCGAGAAAATGTACAAATTGGGAATTTTTACCGGGCGTGATCTCAAGGAGAAACCCCTTGATTTTTTAGAGGGTCACTTTGGAAAAAGCGGAAGACATTATTATCAAGTCGTTCGCGGAATCCACAACAGCGAGGTAAAGGCACATCGCATTGCGAAATCTGTTGGCGCCGAACGCACCTTTGACGAAAATCTGAGCAGCGAGGTATTTATGGTACAGCGCTTGGAGCAAATTGCCGATGAGTTGGAACGGCGATTGAAAAAATCGAATCTGGCCGGTAAGACCATAACCCTTAAAATAAAATATAGTGATTTTACCCTGAACACACGGAGTAAGACCCTGCCCCATTTTGTAGCAGATAAAGCCCGGATCCTTGAAACGGCCAAAACGTTGCTTTATCAGGAAAAAATGCAGAATTCGGTTCGGCTCCTGGGAATTTCACTGGCGAATCTTAACACCGCGAAAAAAGAAAACCCTGAACCGGAAGATGCTATCCTCGTACAATTGAAGTTTGAATTTTAAGGCTTAAAAATTACGGCTTTCAATCTCGGTAACCCGCAAGGTATTTACCATCCCTTTATCTTTAATGGGCATTGCGGCAAGGCTGATAAGCATATCGCCCTCTTCCAAAAATCCCTTTTTACAAGCAATGCCGTTTACGTCTTCGATGGTTTCATCAGTGGAAACAAATTTGTCATAATAAAATGCCTTGACGCCCCAAAGTAAGTTTAATTGGGTCAATATTCTTTTGTTCGAAGTGAATACCAAAATATGGGCGCTAGGTCGCCAGGCCGATATTTGAAACGCCGTATAGCCACTGTTCGTCAAGGTAGAAATCGCTTTTGCCTTTATTTCATTGGCCATGATCGCAGCGTGATAACAAACCGATTTGGTGATATATCTTTTCGTGCGAATGTGCGGGGGATCGTGTGGTACATGGATCAATTCTGAACTTTCTACGCTTTGCAGGATGCTACACATTTTTTCAATAACCTGAACCGGATAATTCCCGACCGAAGTCTCTCCCGAGAGCATTACGGCATCGGCACCGTCCATGACCGAATTGGCCACATCGTTTACCTCGGCCCGTGTCGGAGTAAGACTGGTAATCATCGTTTCCATCATCTGGGTCGCAATAATTACAGGAATCCGTGCTTTTTTGGCGCGTAGTACCAACTGTTTCTGGATCAAGGGTACTTCCTGGGCAGGCACTTCGACTCCTAGATCGCCCCGTGCCACCATGAGGCCATCACAATATGCTACTATCTTGTCGATGTTCTCGACTGCCTCCGGTTTTTCAATTTTAGCGATAATCGGAATCTTGTGTTCAGAATGTTCCTTAATTATATTTTGCAGGTCTATAAGGTCTTGGCTAAACCTGACAAAGGAAAGTGCTATCCAATCCACATCCTGTGAAATAGCAAAAATGGCATCTTTTATATCTTTTTCGGTCAGTGCCGGCAAGGAGATGTTAGTGTTCGGCAAATTGACCCCTTTTTTCGATTTCAAAGGCCCTCCCTGTATGACTTTTGCCTTTACCTCGTCCTGACCATTGGTCGATATCACTTCAAACATCAACTTGCCGTCATCTAAAAGTATGCGTTCGCCCGCTTTTACATCTTTTGGAAACGCCGCATAATTCATATATACTTTTTCAGCCGTTCCCTCAAATGGTTTCCCGGTTACAAATGTAATTTCATCCCCTGGGGAAACCACCACTTCCCCAGCCATGACCCCCACCCGGAGTTTGGGCCCTTGTAAATCGGCCAGAATAGAAATACTGGTTTCCAATTCTTCGTTCAGCTCACGTATCATTTTAATACGATCGGCAACATCCTCGTAATCTGCATGGGAAAAATTAATTCGAAAGACATCCACCCCGGCTTTGATCATATTCCTCAAAACCTCCTTAGTACTAGTTGCTGGACCTAAGGTCGCAACTATTTTGGTCTTCTTTTTATTGGGCATCCATTTAAAATATTAGGTTGTTCTTAGATTTCAATTTATCAATTTGTATTTCATACGCAGTCATTACTTTTGGAATTTCAAATAAGGACTTTACAATAGTATGGGTATTAAGGGATTCATCGGCCTCAATTTTCAAAAAATAATCGGCCTCTTTGTACTCGGGCACTAAATAATTTGAAGTGTATGAGGGCTCATCCCTAAAAAGATCGATGCCTTTATACCGCACTTCGTTTAAACTACAGTTTACAATAAGTGTCCAAAACCTATCATTGATTTCGTCATTCCATTCAAAAAAAGGAAAAAAACCTTGTTCGGAAAGGTCTAAATCTGTTTGGGCACGTTTAAAATTCGATTTTAAACAGTGGTTTATGGCATATACCATAGCGTAATCTTCCAAACTACTATGAAGTGCTATTAAGCGAAAGGCATCTTCATAAAAATCTTCCGTGATCTTGTGTACTGCTACCATAGGCCCACAAAAACGTAAATATAGGATATAAAGCGAACAATGCCTACTGCAACCTCGGGTTTCAAAGGGCCTCGAGTACGAAAACGCTTGCGAAATATCTAAGACCCCTTACGATTTGTCCATTTTATCCTGTAAAGCGAAATAGGCACGTTTTGATGCTCTTTCCTCTGCTTTCTTTTTAGAAGTGGCGCGTGCCTTGGCTACGACATTTTCGGAAATCGACAACTTTACGGCAAAGTGTTTCAAAGTATCGTTACCTGTATCCTCATAAACATCATAGTGAAAGGTCTTTTTCTGTTTCTGGCACCATTCGATTACCAAGCTTTTGTAACTAATAACCCTTCCTTCCAACTGCTCGATATCTACATAGGGCTCTATGACCCGTGACTTGATAAATTTTTCACAATATTTATACCCCTGGTCCAAATAAATCGCCCCGATCAAAGCTTCGAACACATTGCCATGAATATTATCGCCAAAATGCGATTTATGGATCCTACTTTCCACGAATTGGATCAAATTCAAATCTTTGCCGAGTTCGTTCAAATGTTCCCGGCTAACAATTTTTGATCTCATTTTGGTCAAATAGCCCTCATCACCATGGGGAACGACGTCATAAATATGTCTGGAGATTATGGTCCCCAACATTGAATCGCCTAAAAATTCAAGGCGTTCATAATTCATGGGGTTGCCATCACCATCTTTTTTATTGGCGGAACGATGTAAAAATGCTTTTTTGTAATAGCTCAGGTTTTTAGGCTTGAATCCAAGTATCCCTGTCATTCCCAAAAAAAAATCCCCATCTTCTTTAGGATGGGAATTGAATAAATTGGATGGGAAATTCATTTTCTGGTTTAACTTATTTTCTTGAATACTATACAGGCATTGTGCCCTCCAAATCCGAAGGTATTGCTAATGGCTACATTTACCGTGCGCTTTTGGGGGGTATTGAGTGTAAGATTCAACTTGGGGTCAATATTTTCATCGACCGTAGTATGGTTTATTGTCGGTGGTACAATCCCATGTTCCATAGCCAAAATCGAAGCAATCGCTTCAATGGCTCCTGCGGCCCCAAGCAAATGCCCGGTCATCGATTTTGTCGAATTGATGTTGATGTTGGGGGCGTGGGCCCCAAAAACTTCTGAAATAGCCTTCAGTTCGGCGACATCGCCCAAAGGAGTTGAGGTACCGTGTGTGTTAATGGCGTCGACATCTTCCGGTTTTAAGCCGGCATCCTTAAGACAGTTCTGCATGACCCGTACTACTCCAATACCGTCGGGGTGGGGTGCCGTCATATGGTAGGCATCACTTGATAGTCCCCCACCTGCGACTTCGGCATAAATTTTTGCTCCCCGGGCTTTCGCGTGTTCATATTCTTCCAGGATCAGGGCCCCTGCACCTTCCCCTAGGACAAATCCGTCCCGGGTTGCATCAAAGGGTCTAGAAGCCGTCTCTGGACTTTCATTTCTTGTGGATAAGGCGTGCATGGCACCAAAACCCCCCATCCCCGCGATGGTAACAGCGGCTTCACTACCCCCTGTGACGATTACGTCGCAATAGCCCAATCGAATATAGTTCAGGGCGTCGATCATGGCATTGGCCGCAGAGGCACAGGCCGAGACCGTCGTATAATTTGGCCCCATAAAGCCATATTTGATCGAAATGTTGCCCGGGGCAATATCGGCTATCATTTTTGGAATAAAGAAAGGATTGAATCTGGGCGTACCATCGCCTTTGGCAAAATCCATCACTTCGTTTTGAAAAGTCTCCAGACCCCCAATCCCTGCACCCCAGATAACCCCAACCCGAAATTTATCGATCTTTTCAAGATCCAATTTTGAATCAAGGATGGCTTCATCGGAAGAAATTAGGGCATATTGGGCAAAACGATCCAACTTTCTGGCTTCCTTTCTGTCAAAATAGTCCTCGGGATTATAATTTTTAAGTTCGCAGGCGAATTTTACCTTGAACTTCTCGGTATCGTAATAGGTAACAGGTGCTGACCCGCTTTTACCACTGACCAATCCTTTCCAATATTCCTCAATATTATTGCCTATGGGAGTTAAAGCTCCTAATCCAGTTACTACAACTCGCTTTAATTGCATTGAACTTATTTTTTAGTCTTTAAGTCAAGTGTAAATTAAAAAAAATTATCCATGCAGCAGGTTTACCACATGGATAATTTTGAATCTCGTTCAAGAAATCATCAAATTACTTCGCTCCTTCTATATAACTTATGGCTTGGCCCACTGTTGCGATATTTTCAGCCTGATCGTCAGGGATTTGAATATCGAATTCTTTTTCGAATTCCATGATCAATTCAACAGTATCCAATGAATCTGCCCCTAAGTCGTTGGTAAAGCTAGCTTCTGATACTACTTCGTTTTCGTCAACTCCTAATTTATCAACAATGATAGCTTTTACTCTTGATGCAATGTCTGACATAATAATATTGGTTTTAAAAATTTAAATTGTTGGCAAAAATAAAAAACTTTGGTTGAATAACACCATTTGTAGTTAAAATGTCATGTAATTTAAGAAATTTAAATTCAAGTGTGGTAATTTAGCCCAAAAATAATTCTTCGTTCGGAAAGTAAAAACAGAATACGTAAAGCGCAAACAAAACGGATTCGGAATGGCCTTATAACTGAGTAATTTACTAGTTTGTCAAGGTATATTTTCTGCGCGGATTTGAATATAAAAAAACCGCTTCCTTCCTTCATAAAACGATTGCAATTGAAAACCAAAAAAATTGTACTTTTTGCTTCCGGGTCAGGTTCAAATGTTGAAAATATCGTACATTTTTTTCAAAATACCCCAAACGTTGCCATTTCATGTGTACTCAGCAATAGAAAGGATGCATACGTTTTGGAGCGATGTAATAAAATGAACGTAAGTGCCTTATATTTTAATCGGACCGCTTTTTCTGCCTCTGACTGCGTCCTCGACATTTTGGTAAGCCTAGATCCCGACCTCATCGTGTTGGCCGGTTTCCTATGGAAAGTGCCAGCGGCCATCATTCAAAAATTTCCCAATAAAATAGTGAACATCCATCCCGCGCTCTTGCCCAACTATGGCGGAAAGGGCATGTACGGTATGAAAGTACACGAGGCCGTAAAAAATAATAGGGATACTGAAACCGGGATAACCATTCACTATGTAAATGAAAACTATGATCAAGGGGCCATTATTTTGCAAGTGAAAACATCGATTCTGCCGACCGATTCCCCGGAAACCATTGCCAAAAAAGTACATGAACTCGAATATGCGCATTTTCCGAAAACCATCGCAAAATTATTGGAAGTATAATGGCCAAAAAGGAAAAATTCTATACGGTCTGGAAAGGGAAGCGCCCGGGTATTTACGCCAGTTGGGACGATTGCAAGGCGGCCATTACGGGTCATAAGGGAGCGCAATACAAGTCTTTTGCAACCTTTGAAACGGCCAAAAAAGCCTTTAATGGCAATTACGAGGAATATAAAGGAAAGAAAAAGGGGGAGGCCTCCTTAAGCTCGGAACAATTGCTCAAGATCGGGAGCCCCAATTACCATTCCATATCGGTCGATGCCGCTTCGAGTGGCAACCCTGGAGTAATGGAATACCAAGGCGTAGACACCAAAACGGGCAAACGGTTGTTCAAACAAGGCCCGTTTCCCGAGGGCACCAATAATATCGGGGAATTCTTGGCCATTGTACATGGCCTGGCCTTTTTAAAACAAAAAAATAGTGACCGCGTCATCTATACCGATTCGCGTACGGCCTTGAGTTGGGTACGCAAACAAAGCTGCAACACCAAATTGCAGGAGAACGCTAAAAACAAGGCGCTTTTTGACCTGGTGCGCCGCGCTCTTCAATGGCTGAAGACCAATTCATACCAAACCCCGATCGTAAAATGGGAGACAAAGGCCTGGGGCGAGATTCCGGCCGATTTTGGGCGGAAATGATGGCTATTGTATCTCATTTATGAGTCAAAGCTGATTTCTTACTAATTTTTGATAATTTGATTTGGGGCGGACTCGTAAATCGTATAGCAATACCTTATCTTTGCACCAAATTTTAAAATTTATGGGCAAACTTTTGATCGTGGGCACCGTAGCCTTCGACGCTATCGAAACTCCGTTTGGGAAAACGGACAAGATTTTAGGGGGTGCGGCGACTTTTATCGGGTTGGCAGCTTCCCAATTTGACGTAGAATCGGCCATTGTCTCGATCGTTGGCGATGATATGCCCCAGGAATACCTAAGACTACTTTCCGATAAGGATATTGATCTCACCGGCCTTGAGATCGTCAAGGGCGGTAAAACCTTTTTTTGGAGTGGTAAATACCACAATGATCTGAATTCTAGGGACACGCTGGTAACCGAATTGAATACCCTGGCCGATTTCGACCCAAAGGTTCCAGAAGATTTTAAGGAGGCCGATGTGGTCATGTTGGGAAATCTACATCCAAACATTCAGCTGAGTGTAATTAATCAGATGCAAAAACGACCAATGTGCATCATACTGGATACCATGAACTTCTGGATGGACAATACCTTGGCAGAGCTGAAAAAAGTTATCAAAAAGGTGGATATACTTACCATAAATGATGCTGAAGCCCGGCAATTGACCCATGAATATTCTCTGGTCAAGGCAGCTCAGAAAATACAGGATATGGGGCCCCGGTTCGTTGTAATAAAAAAAGGGGAACATGGGGCCTTGTTGTTTCACAAGGACTATATTTTCTTTGCGCCGGCATTGCCATTGGAGGAAGTTTTTGATCCGACTGGGGCCGGTGATACGTTTGCGGGAGGTTTTGCGGGCTATCTTGCGGCTACCGAGAATATGTCTTTCAATAACCTGAAGAATGCAGTCATTCAAGGGTCGAATTTGGCCTCTTTCTGTGTCGAACGTTTCGGTACGGAGCGCATGCAAGATCTTGAAAGGGATGAAATCAATAAAAGGCTGCACCAATTTAAGGCCTTGACACAGTTTGATATTGAATTACAGTAAATACACGCCCTGAAAAATCAGGGCTTTTTTAATATTTCTATCAATGAGTGACGCTATTAAGCATGAATGTGGTATTTCAATAATACGTTTGTTAAAACCCTTAGAGTACTATAAGGAAAAATACGGTACGGCATTTTATGGGGTCAATAAAATGTACCTCATGATGGAAAAACAGCACAACCGGGGGCAGGATGGCGCTGGTTTTGCGAGTATTAAATTAGACGTCGCACCGGGCGAAAGATACATGAGTCGGGTGCGATCGGTCGCCCAACAGCCCATTCAGGATATTTTTGACCAGATCAATGACCGCATTAACCGAGCCAACAAGGAGCATCCAGAAGAAATCGACAACGTTGCTTGGCAGAAGAAGAACATTCCTTATATCGGTGAGCTTTTATTGGGTCACGTGCGCTATGGCACCTTTGGCAAGAATAGTATTGAAAACGTACATCCTTTTTTAAGGCAGAACAATTGGATGCATCGAAACCTGATCGTAGCGGGTAATTTTAACATGACCAATGTTCATGAGCTTTTCGACAACTTGGTACAATTGGGTCAACATCCAAAGGAAATGGCCGATACGGTCACGGTCATGGAAAAAATTGGCCACTTCTTAGACGATGCCGTTGCCAAGCTCTACTAACAGATCAAAAAGGAAGGCTATAATAAACAAGAGGCCTCCCCCTTAATAGCCGAACGTCTAAAGGTTTCCAAAATTCTTAAAAGAGCGGCCAAAAACTTCGACGGGGGGTATGCCATGGCAGGATTATTGGGACATGGCGATGCTTTTGTTTTACGGGATCCCGCAGGGATACGACCTGCCTATTTTTATCAGGATGACGAAGTGGTCGTAATCGCCTCTGAACGACCTGCTATACAAACCGTTTTCAACGTGAAGTTCGAGGACGTGCATGAACTTGATCCAGGACATGCCATTATAATCAAGAAAAATGGCAATGTATCGATCAAGGAAATAGTAACGCCTACCGAACGCAGGGCGTGTTCATTTGAACGCATTTATTTTTCACGAGGAAGCGATAAAGAAATTTACCAGGAACGAAAAGAATTGGGGAAATTGTTATTTCCGCAGATTTTGGAGGCCATCGACCATGACATTAAGAATACCGTCTTTTCGTACATTCCGAATACGGCAGAGACTTCCTTTTTCGGCATGGTGAAACAAGCCCAAAATTATTTGAACAAAAAGAAAGAGGAGCAGATCTTAGCAATTGGCTCGAAAATTAGTCGGGAAGAGTTGCACGAAATTTTGGATATTCGGCCGCGGATCGAAAAAGTTGCGATCAAAGATGCGAAACTACGGACTTTTATTACCCAGGACAGTAGTCGGGACGATCTAGTGGCCCATGTTTACGATATCTCGTATGGTTCTGTTGAGCAAGGCGACAACCTGGTTATCATTGACGACAGTATCGTACGGGGCACGACCTTGAAAAAAAGTATCCTCAGAATCCTAGACCGATTATCCCCAAAGAAGATAATCGTCGTTTCCTCAGCTCCACAAATCAGATATCCCGATTGCTATGGCATCGACATGGCCAAATTAGAAGATTTTATTGCCTTTAAGGCAGCCTTGGAACTGCATCGTGAAAGAAATACGATGCCCCTTGTTGATGCGATCTATAAAAAATGTCTTGATCAGGTAAGTACGAAAGACAAGGAGGTCATAAATTATGTAAAGGAATTCTACGCCCCTTTTAGTACCCTTGAAATTTCCTTAAAAATCGGGGAATTGTTGAGTCCGCCAGATATTAAGGCCGAAGTTCAAATCATCTATCAAACCGTAGAAAGCCTGCATAAGGCCTGTCCAAAAAATTTAGGGGATTGGTATTTCACCGGAAATTATCCAACACCGGGTGGAAATAGAGTCGTAAATCGCGCATTTATCAATTTTTACGAAGGAAAAAATCAAAGAGCGTATTAGCCATTAGTATCGACCAAATACACAAAAAAGTGCATTTCGTCGATAATAATCCACTTTCGTCGGTATTTAGCGCTTTTTGGAAGCCCACACCACTATATTAGGTCTGCCATAGCATAAGTAGGTTAAGTTCATGGTAAGATTTGGGGCAAAAAAGGTGGAGACTTCTCCACCTTTTTTATTTTACATACCCTTTATTTGGATTTGCGTTTCAAAGAAATTCGAATGATGATTTTCGATTTTCTTTCGCACACATTCTGAATATACCAAAGAACTCAAACCGAATTCACAATCGACTTTCATTAAAAAATACACTTCACCCGATAAAATGGAAATTCATCCGGGATGTTGCCCCCGGGCATTTTAAAACTATATTTTTGGAGGACCATAGCATAAGTAGGTTAAGTTCATGGTAAGATTTGGGGAAAAAAGGCGGGGCAATGCCCCGCCTTTTTATTTTCAAAAATCTTTTTTATACTCCGCTTGACTTTATGTCGTTTCAAAACCTTAAAATCGATATTGTTCCCATGCCTATTGGTAGGGAGCGACTTCTTTGACGTCCCACTTAACTTTCCATAAAGTTCAAATGGATACCTATTGAAATTTGCTGACTATGAACTATTTCTTTACTATAAGCTTGGAAGAAGCATTTTGACCCTATATATTGAACTTCATCTAAAAGATTTTATGCAGGAACACCAATGGGTTACATTTGGAGGACCATAGCATAAGTAGGTTAAGTTCATGGTAAGATTTGGGGAAAAAAGGCGGGGCAATGCTCCGCCTTTTTTATTGCTGATATCCAATTGTTTAGCAAGTTAAACCCGACTTTTAAAGTATGATTGAAAGCATTTCCTAGAGAAAATTATACCATAATTTCTTAAAATTTCTTTTTTATTTCCCACAATACCAGTAATTTAGTACCGCCATAGCATAAGTAGGTTAAGTTTATGGTAAGATTTGGGACGAAAAGGGCGGAGACTTCTCCGCCCTTTTCTATTTGACAAAAAACCACAAAAAAACCTTTCATTAAAAAATGAAAGGTTCTATTTAGGGTATCGGTCAATACTTATTTATTCGCCTTATATAATTCAGCAACTTTGTCCCAATTGATTATATTGTAAAAGGCACCAATATAGTCGGGCCTTCTATTCTGATAATTTAGATAATAGGCATGTTCCCAAACATCGATCCCTAATATGGGAAAACCCCCACAGCCCGTTTTCGGCATTAAGGGATTATCCTGGTTCGGAGTGGAGCATATTTCTACCTTGCCCCCTTTGTGTACACATAGCCAAGCCCATCCTGATCCAAATCGCGTAGCTGCCGCGTTACTGAATTTCTCTTTAAAAGCATCAAACGAACCAAAGGCATCGTCCATGGCCTTCGCCAATTCACCTGATGGTTTTCCACCACCTTTCTGAGACATTATTGTCCAAAAAAGCGAATGATTATAAAAGCCCCCGCCGTTGTTTCTTAGGGCCATATTCGACATATCCATATTCTTGAGAATATCTAAAATGGACATATTTTCGAGATTGGTGTCTTTAATAGCATTGTTCAGATTGTTCGTGTAGCCGTTATGGTGTTTCGTATAATGTATTTCCATGGTTCTGGCATCAATATATGGTTCCAATGCGTCATAGGCATAGGGTAATTTAGGTAATTCAAAAGCCATAATTTTATTTTTTTATGTTAGAATAATCGTTAAGTCCAAATTTACGTTTTTTAACAATTACAATCCATTAATAATATGTTAAGAACTGTCGAAGTTTGCGTATTTTGCAACTAAAATTAAGTGCAGGAAGCATCCTTTAAAATTTATAACGCCTCCGCGGGCTCTGGCAAGACCTATACCTTGGCCAAGGCATATCTTACAATAATTCTCTCCTCCCCTAAAAGTTACCGTCAAATTTTGGCTATTACGTTCACCAACAAGGCGGTGAACGAAATGAAGCACCGCATCTTGGATAGTTTATATCATTTTGGCCTTAAAGAAGTGCCAAAAAAATCACTAGGGATGTTCAATGAAATTTCCTTGGAACTGCAAATTGATGCGCTTACCCTACAACAACGGTCGCGGTCTACATTAAAGGAAATCCTTCATAATTATTCGTTTTTTGACGTCTCGACTATCGATAAATTTACACATCGGCTTATTC
Organism: Maribacter sp.; assembly: GCA_022865355.1. Taxonomy (GTDB): domain Bacteria; phylum Bacteroidota; class Bacteroidia; order Flavobacteriales; family Flavobacteriaceae; genus JALHST01. Next base: position 11,834 of record JALHST010000057.1, read on the forward strand.
GCACATTCGCCAGAGACCTTAAGCTGCCCCAAAATTTTGAGGTATTGCTCGATACCGATCTTTTATTGGCAGAATCGGTAGCCTTACTAATTGATAGGGCAGGAACCGACACCGAACTGACCCAGGTACTCATCGATTTTGCCCTTGAAAAAATAGACGATAACAAGAGTTGGGACGTAGCCTATGATTTGAATAAATTTGGCAAGCTCTTATTTGATGAGAATCAGTCGCCACACTTAAAAAAACTTCAAAACAAACCCCTCTCGGATTTCCTGGAACTTAAAAAAGTACTTCGAAAAGGCATTGTCGCGGCCGAGAAAACAATAATTGGCGATGCTACCGAAGTTTTACGGCTCATCACAGAAAACGGTTTGGTATTTGGTGACTTCTATAAAAAACAATTACCTGATTTCATGGTACTGTTGCGGGACCAAAAACCAAACGTTAATTTCGATGCCGGCTGGAAAAATGATTTCGAAAACTCCCCCCTTTATGTTAAAAACTGCCCGGACGACGTAAAGTCGACAATTGATGCGCTTACCCCAAGTTTCATTGAACTTTTTGATACGATTCGATCAAATCATATGCATTGGTCATTTCTCAAAAACGCATATGGCAACATTGTGCCGCTAACCGTTCTCAATGCCATACAGCAAGAGATAAGAACCCTGCTTGCAAAACGCGACCAACTCGCAATTTCAGATTTTAATACCATAATATCGAATGAGATCAAAAATCAACCGGCTCCTTTTATCTATGAACGATTGGGCGAAAAATATCGTCATTATTTTATTGACGAATTTCAGGATACTTCGGTCATGCAATGGAACAATTTGATCCCACTTATTAGCAATGCGCTTGAGAGCCAGGATCAACAGGGCAATTTGGGCTCCGTTTTTTTAGTCGGCGATGCCAAACAGGCCATTTACCGCTGGCGCGGCGGTAGGGCCGAGCAATTATTAACCCTTGTGAACGAGAACGATAATCCATTTGTAAAAACGCCTGAAATTCAAAATCTCCCGCGCAACTATCGCAGTAGGCAGGAGGTGGTCAATTTTAACAACGACTTTTTTTCTGTGACCGCTCCCTTTCTAACGAACGAGTTATATCAATATTTGTTCGAGCAGGGCAACCAGCAAGCACATACTTCCGAAATCGGCGGACTGGTACAGCTGAACTTTATTGAAAAGGGCGATGGGCAGAAACTTGATGACCTTTATTGTGCGGAGGTACAAAAAACCATCGAATTTGCGCTTGATAAGAAATTTGCCCTCAACGACATCGCAGTTCTTGTCAGGGACAATAAACATGGTATCCTTTTGGCCAATTTTCTGACCCAACAGGGAATTCCAGTAATTTCGCCCGATTCTTTGCTGATAAAGACCAACCGGAAAGTCAAATTTTTAATTCACCTGCTTCAGCTGAGCTCACAGCCAGATGACCAGGAAACCAAATATAACCTTCTTGCCTTCTTGGCAGCGGAGAAAGACAATAAACATGCGTTTATACAGAGGCATCTTCCTTCTTTGGTAAGCTACTTGAATTCAGAATATGGTTTTGATCTTGATTATCTAGGTAAGGTATCTGTCTATGATGGTCTCGAATATGCGATCAAACAGTTTCAGCTCGTCCCTGATTCGGATGCGCATGTCTTATATTTTATGGATGTGGTTTTTGAAGTTGAAAGACGCTTTGGAACTGGAATTCAGACATTTTTGGCCTATTGGGAAAAGAAAAAAGACCGATTGGGTATCGCCGCCCCCGAAAACATGGAGGCCATCCAAATCATGTCGGTGCATAAGGCCAAAGGCCTCGAATTCCCCGTTGTGATCTTTCCCTTTGCAAATACGCCTTTATATAAGGAAATAGACCCCAAATTATGGTTGCCTGTAATTAAGGAGGAATTTCATGGTTTTGAGGAACTTTTGATTAGCAAGAAAAATGAGGTCTTGCAATACGGGCCGGTTGCCACCGAGATATATAATGAAGAGCAACACAAATTAGAGTTGGACGCATTTAATGTACTATATGTTGCCTTGACACGGGCAATAAACGCCGTATTCATTATAACCGAAAAGGACCTGACGGCAAAAGGGGAGCCGAAGATAGATCGCTATTCTGGTTTGTTCATCCATTATCTTCAGGAGAAGATGCTCTGGAATGGTCAGCAACTATACTATTCCTTTGGAAATTTGGTGGAAGCGAAGAGAAATGAATCAAGCAGGCGCCATAAAAATATCAAGTATCCGTATTCATTCAAGGAGCGGGCAAGTTTTAGGATTTTGGCTAGATCTGGCATGTTATGGGATACCGATGTGCAGCAGGCCCGCAATAGGGGCAAACTTATCCATCATATAATGGGCCTAATAAAAAGTGAAAAAGATATAGGGGACGCCCTTGTTACTTTACATCAAAATGGAGATCTTGCACATGACGAAATGAATGACCTTGAGGTAAAGATCAAGCAGATCGTCAATCACGTCGAGTTAAAGCCCTATTTTGAAGAGGGCAACGAAGTCCTGAATGAAAGGGATATCATTACGAATGATGGATTCGTCCTTCGTCCCGACAGGATTGTTTTAAAAAATAAGCTTGTGACCTTGATCGATTATAAAACCGGAAAAGAGAACGAGGCCTATCGCGATCAGCTCAAAAATTATACCGAGACCCTTGAATCTATGGGTTACGAGGTCGAAAATAAAATAATTGTCTATATAAACGAATCGATTCAACCACAATTTATTTAGAAGCGACTATGTACGGAAAAATTAAGGACCACTTAGAAAAAGAATTGGCCACTATTAAAACGGAAGGCCTTTTTAAAAAAGAAAGAATTATTATTTCGCCCCAGGATGCGGTGATCAAGATTTCAACAGGGGAAGAAGTGATAAACTTTTGCGCCAACAACTATCTCGGCTTGTCTTCACATCCAGAAGTCGTCCAAGCTGCAAAAGATACCCTCGACTCCCATGGCTTTGGCATGTCATCGGTTCGCTTTATCTGCGGCACACAGGACATTCATAAAGAACTTGAAGCTAAAATAGCTGATTTTTATGGCACCGAAGATACCATATTATATGCAGCTGCCTTTGATGCAAACGGGGGTGTTTTTGAGCCTTTGTTCTCTTCCGAAGATGCCATTATTTCAGATGCGCTTAATCATGCCTCTATAATCGATGGTGTTCGTTTGTGCAAAGCGAAAAGATATCGCTATGCAAATAGTGATATGGCCGACCTCGAAAATCAGCTGCAACAGGCTATCGCAGATAAAGCACGATTCAAGATAATTGTCACCGACGGTGTTTTTTCGATGGATGGGTTGGTGGCCCCATTGGACAAAATTTGCGATTTGGCCGATGCATATGATGCGATGGTAATGGTCGATGAGTGCCATGCGGCCGGCTTTATTGGTAAAACTGGCAGGGGTACGCCCGAGGAAAAAGGGGTGATGGGGAGAATCGATATCATTACAGGAACACTCGGCAAAGCCTTGGGCGGGGCTATGGGAGGTTATACCACCGGCAAAAAAGAAATCATAGAAATTTTACGGCAACGCTCCAGGCCCTATTTATTCTCCAACTCCTTAGCGCCAGCCATCGTTGGTGCCTCGATCAAGGTCTTTGAAATGCTGGAAAATGACACCACATTGCGTGATACACTGCAAAAAAACACCGAATATTTTAAGGCAGGAATGAAAAAAGCGGGTTTTGATATCATTGATGGCGATTCGGCGATAGTTCCGGTTATGCTATACGATGCGAAACTTGCCCAACAAATGGCCGATATGTTGTTACAAAAAGGCATCTATGTAATCGGTTTTTTCTATCCCGTAGTGCCCAAAAACATGGCGCGGATACGCGTTCAGCTCTCCGCGGCCCATAAAATCGAACATTTAGACAAAGCAATCCAGGCATTTATTGAAATAGGCAAACAACTCAAAATCGTTTAAATGCCGCTTTTCTACTATTAAAAGCGTTAAAAAAAATAGGAAATTGATTTTGTTAATAATATTTAACAACTTACATTTGCAGCAAATAAACACTTAAACTTAAAAATTTGAACATGAAACATCTTAGCAAATTATTGGTTGTTGCCCTACTCGTTGTAGGTTTTAACAACATACAAGCGCAAGACGAGAATAACCCTTGGCAAGTAAGCTTTGGGGTAAATGCCGTAGACGTATATCCAACAGGTGATGTAAGTTCTTTTGGTAATGAATTCTTCAATGCAAACGACCACTGGAACATTCTTCCATCTATTTCTTATGTTGGTCTATCAAAGTCCGTTGGTAGTGGATTTTCCATTGGAGCTAGAGGTTCCTTGAACAAAATTAGTAAGTTCGGTGACACTGCCGTTGACGATTTTTCTTATTATGGTATCGATGGTACCATTAAATATAATTTCCTAAAGGAAACTATAATTGATCCCTTCGTTGAAATCGGTGGAGGTTATACTTGGGTCGATGAAATCGGTGCAGGTACTGTTAACGGTGGTATCGGTATCAACTTCTGGTTTACCGAGAATGTGGGTCTTACCGTTCAAACCGCTTACAAACATGCTTTTGAAGATTATTTGCCAAAACATTGGCAGCATATGGCCGGTATCGCCGTTAAATTTGGTGGTACTGATACTGATGGCGATGGTATCTACGACAAAGACGATGCTTGTCCTGAAGTTGCCGGTTTGGCTGCTTTCAACGGTTGTCCTGATTCAGATGGCGATGGTATCGAAGATAGTAAGGATGCTTGTCCTAACGAAGCTGGTTCCAAAGAAATGAACGGTTGTCCAGATGCAGACGGTGACGGTATTGCCGATAAAGATGATGCTTGTCCTAACGAAGCTGGTCTTGCAGCCTTAGCAGGTTGTCCAGATGCAGACGGTGACGGTGTTGCCGACAAAGACGATGCTTGTCCTAATGAGGCTGGACCAGCTGCCAACAAAGGTTGCCCATGGCCAGATAAAGATGGAGACGGAGTATTGGATAAAGATGATATTTGTCCAGATGTTGTAGGTACTATTGCTAATAAAGGATGTCCTGAACTTACAGAGGCCGTTCAAAATGCATTGAACAACTATGCCAAAACAATCTTGTTCGATACCGGTAAGTCTACAATTAAAGCTGAGTCTACCGCAGTAATGGTGGATATTATTGGAATACTGAAAGAGTATCCTAATTCTAAGTTTACTGTTGAAGGTCATACCGATAGTGTAGGTAGTGAAAAATTAAACCAAAGCCTATCTGAATCAAGAGCACTATCAGTAAAAGAATTCTTAGTAAATCAAGGAATTGAAGAATTCAGATTATCAGCTGTAGGTTTCGGTGAATCTAAGCCTCTTGCTACTAATAATACTAAAGCTGGAAGAGCTCAAAACAGAAGGGTTGAGATTAACCTAGTAAAAAATTAAGAAAATTCAACTCACTTAAAATGATAAAAGCTCCGCAAATGCGGAGCTTTTTTATTCCACAAAATCTAATAGTCACAAAGCCTTAAAGTCATTAATCAGTACATTTGATAATGCAAAGTTTTATAGAAGGTGTTGTAACCGATATTCTCGAAAATCGCCAAAGTATCGAGGATATTGTTTTTGTACTACCTAGTAAACGAAGTGGCCATTTTTTAAAAAAAGCCATTGCCCAGTCAACAAATAGAACGCTCTTTGCTCCTGAAATCTATAGTATCGAAGGCTTTATCGAAAAATTATCGGGTATTCGATATGCCACCAATACTCAATTACTATTTGAATTATATGGTACCTATCTTAAAACTACTCCGGGAGAAAAAGACAATTTTTACACCTTTTCAAAATGGGGTCAAACCTTACTACAGGATTTTAATGAAATAGACCGCCATCTCATAGATCCCACGGCAATATTTTCCAATTTATCTTCGATACAGGAATTATCCATTTGGTCACCAGAAGCCAAAAAAACTCCTATGATGGAGAATTACCTAAAGTTTTGGAAGGGGCTTAAGGCACTTTATTATGAATTTAATAAAAACTTGATGGCCCAAGGTCTTGGCTACCAGGGTCTCGTCTATAGACAGGCTTGGATCAATTTGGTAAAATACCAGGAACTAAACCAAAAAAGTCATGTATTTATAGGCTTTAATGCCTTAAATACAGCTGAAAGTCAAATCATTCAACAAATGTTGACCACGGCCCAGGCAGATATCTATTGGGACTTGGATGTTCAATTCTTAGAAGATCCGGTTCATGATGCCGCTTATTTTATCAGAAAATATAATACGTATTGGCATTATTTTAAAGAAAATCCCTTGAAGGGCATCAGTGACCACTATGCTAGCCGAAAAAAAATTCAAATCATTGGTGTTCCCAAATACATTTCCCAAGCGAAATATGTAGGCAACTTATTAAAAGAAATTCATAGGGCTACGCCTGAAGCGCTTGAAAATAGTGCCTTGGTACTAGGCGATGAAACCTTGTTAAATCCTATTCTCAATGCAATTCCGCCAGAAATAAAGGCCGTAAATATTACCATGGGCTATCCCTTGAAAAATACTCTTTTGGCAGGGATGTTCGAGCAGTTCATTGATCTTTATCTGAACATTGATGCGCAAGGTTGGTACCACCAAAATATTACCGAGTTTTTGGCACATCCTTCAGTTTATACCCTTTTGGCAAACAAAAAGGCCAACGTTGCCGCTAAAATCATAGCGGCTATTAAACAAAGAAACCTGACCTATTTGGGTGCAGAAAAATTAAAATCCCTATTTCCCCAAACACCTCCCGAAATCACCTTGTTATTCTTTGAGGAAAGCGCTACCCCGGTACATATCGTGGAAAGGTGTCTACATATTATTAAACGGCTAAAGAATACGCTTGAGGGATCAGGGGATTCCTTACAATTGGAATATCTATATCGATTTCATACCCTGTTCAATCAAATCTTAGACCTTCTTGAAACGACTGATTTTATTACCGATTTAAAATCATTGCGCAGCCTCTATCGGGAATTATTGATGACAGAGAAATTAGACTTTCAAGGAGACCCTTTGGAAGGACTGCAGATAATGGGAATGCTTGAAAGCCGAAACCTCGATTTTGAGACCGTCATCATTACCTCGGTCAATGAAGGAATTCTTCCCTCGGGTAAATCAAATAACTCCTTTCTTCCCTTTGACTTAAAACTCCATTATGGGCTTCCTACCTATAAAGAGAAGGATGCCGTGTACACCTACCATTTTTACAGACTTCTTCAGCGGGCAAAAAACATTTATCTTATATACAACACAGAACCCGATGTCTTGGAAGGTGGTGAAAGAAGTAGATTGATTACACAATTGCTGACCGACGGGAATAAAAAAATGGATATAACTGAAATCATTGCCACTCCCACCATTCTTCCCACAAGAAACGTTTTACAGCTAATCGAGAAGGATCCCGAATTGATACATCTGATAAAAGACCATGCAGCACGCGGTTTTTCACCTTCTTCGCTAAGTACGTATATCCGAAATCCCATCGATTTTTACAAACTACATATTTTGGGAATCGAAGAAAGCTTGCAAGTCGAAGAAAATCTGGCGGCAAACACGTTCGGCACCATTGTTCATGACACCTTGGAGGACTTGTATACCCCCTTGATAGGTGACTATCTTACTCTTGAAAATCTAAGGGCCATGAAACCTAAGGTTAGAGGGCTGATCAATCATCATTTTGAAAAAAATTATCAAGATAGCAATCTTCTAAAAGGCAAGAATTTGATTGCTTTGAACGTGATGGTAAAGTATATAGAGAATTTCATCGATCTGGAACTGGCCGGGGCCGAGAGCCATCAAATTAAAATTATGGGGCTGGAAAAAAAATTAAAGATACAGCTTGACTTACCTGAACTAGATTATCCCGTCTATCTCAAGGGAAAAATAGACCGGATCGATATGAAAGACGGGGAACTGAGGATCATTGACTACAAAACGGGAAAAGTAGAACCTAAAAACGTGGTACTTGCCGACTGGGACAACCTCATTGTGGATTACGATTATAGTAAGGCCTTCCAACTGCTTTGTTATGCATTACTATACCAAACTACCAATGGCTTTGACAAGGCCGAAGCCGGAATCATCACCTTTAAAAATTTAAATGCCGGATTGTTACGGTTTGCCTTGAAGGACCAAAATGGGGGCCGTAGCAAGGACACTACTATTAATTCCGACGTTTTAAAGGAGTTCAGTTTAAAATTGAATGCCTTGATAACAGAAATCGGCAATCCCCACATCGGATTTACAGAAAAAGAAGTATAATCCTATTTTTGATCGGGCCGGGTCGGTCGTACCTCAATCTTACTTGGCAAGGTCCGTGGATGCATGTGTAATAAGTCTACTACCAATTCCCCAATATCCTGAGGTTGTATTTTCCAAGCATCCGAGGCATCTGGTTCATGACCCCCAAAATGAGTGGCCACCGAACCGGGCATGATGGTCGAGACCTTGATATCATATTTGCGCAAATCGAGCATGGCGGCTTGTGTAAATCCGACCACTCCAAATTTCGTAGCATTGTATCCTGCCCCACCTGCGAAAAAGTTGGTGCCTGCCAAACTAGCCAAGGTGATATAGTAGCCTTTTGAAATCTTCAAAGGGGCAACGCACGCTTTGAGGGTATGAAAGACGCCGTTAAGATTCGTATCGATCATCTCATGCCAAGCCTCCTCGGTCAATTGATCGATCGGTGCAAAATGACCAACGCCGGCATTCGCAAGAACAACATCTAAACGTCCCCATTTCCCGAGGATTTTGGCTACCGCTTTATGCTCATCCTCACAATTTGACACATCGGAGACGACGGCAAGCACCTCGTTATCATTTCCTAAATGACGCGCCGCACTTTCGGCCGATTTAAGCGTCCGCCCGCTTATGGCTACCAACATCCCTTCTTTGCGCAAACGTTCGGCCACGCCGTAACCAATTCCTTTAGTCCCACCCGTAATATAGGCCACTTTGTTTTCTAAATCATTCATATCTCATTTTTTTATAAAAGTAAAAAAAGGTATTGGTAAAAATCAAAGTATTTTAACCCCCTTTTTAAAAGAGGGATAATCACAGAACAGCTTGGGTTTCGATGCAAGGATCGCCGAAAAACTTAGTCCGTCAAAGCGAAACACCCCTGCGCCATGGGATAAAATCATTTTGGTTCAGCTGGTCTGCCTTGGCTACCACCTCGCCACTTGCTACTTTCAGGACAAAGTCTAATATTTCCTCTCCCATTTCTGGTATCGATTTTTCACCCCTAAGAATGGCTCCGGTATCAAGGTCTATGATATCGGGCATTTTTTCAGCCAAAGGCGTATTTGATGCCACCTTTATAATGGGTGTAATCGGATTTCCGGTGGGTGTTCCCAGGCCTGTAGTAAAAACCACGATATTGGCACCTGAACCCACCATGGCCGTGGTGCTCTCGACATCGTTTCCTGGAGTACAAAGCAGATTCAATCCGGGTTTTGTTACATATTCGGTATAGTCCAAAACATCCTGAATCGGTGAAGTTCCTCCCTTTTTGGAGGCCCCGGCCGATTTCATGGCATCGGTAATCAAGCCATCCTTGATATTCCCGGGAGACGGATTCATATCAAAACCGGATCCCGCTGCCTTTGCCGAATTTTCGTAGACCGTCATCAACGACATAAAGCGTTCCGCCGTGTTCTGATGGGTACAGCGATTTACAAGTTCTTGTTCTACCCCGCACAATTCTGGAAATTCAGAAAGAATGGGCGACCCTCCCAGGGCGGCCAATAAATCGGAAGCATACCCTAATGCCGGATTGGCCGTTATGCCCGAAAATCCGTCGGAGCCTCCACATTCCAATCCCATTTTAAGTTTTGAAATAGGGGCCGGTGCACGTTGTATTTTGTTGGCGGCCTTTATACCTTCGAACGATTCCTTGATTATAGTATTGAGCATATTATCGGTAGTACCCAATTCTTGTTGTTCAAAAATCAGCACCGGTTTATCCATGGATGGATTAAGTGCTTTCAAGGCGTGGCGAAATACCTCCGCCTGTAGGTTTTGACAGCCTAAACTGAGTACGCTCGCCCCCGCTACATTCGGATTGTGAACGTATCCGGCGAGTAATCTTCCAAGGGATTCAGAATCTTTTCGCATACCCCCACAGCCCCCGGGATGGGTAATAAACTTCACTTCGATATTATCAAATACCGCAGGTTCAGCCAGCGTTGGCGTGGTCAGATTAGCATCGTCATTACCATGTATCAGATTGCGCAATAATTGTCGCTGTTGGCTCGCCTTCCGAAGCGACAGTTCGGTTTCAAAAATCTCCTTAAGCAATTCTATATTTCTGTTTTCGCAGAAAACCAGTGGAAAGAACAACCATACATTCGCCGTTCCTACTTGCCCATCATTGCGATGATACCCCATAAATGTACGGTCCTTCCATCTCGTAATATCGGGTGGGACCCATATTATATCCTTGGTTTTTTTATGCACGGGACTGCTTTGATGCCGTACATTGTCAACCGTCAAAACATCCCCCTTTTTGATAACCGATAGTGCCTTGCCAACCAACACTCCGTACATAACTATTTTGTCTTCGGCTGCCAAATCGACCAAGGATATTTTATGTTTGGCCTTGGTGTTCGACAAAATAAGGATGTCTTCGCCCTCAAACAAAATCCGATTTCCCTTAGAAAGATTCGACAAGGCAATAGCCACGTTATCGGCCGGATGCACCTTTATTAATTTTTGTTGCATGTTTGATCAGTTTAGAACATTTATTTTAAATAGGTCGAATCCCGCTTCAACTCCTTGCTCCTCAATGAGTTGCAGGGCCAGCTTTAGCGCGCTTGAAAGGCCGGAATAAACAGTGAGATCCTGGCCCCAAAAACTAGTATTGGCCAACACATTGTTTGCGATCGTTTCATAATTCCCAGACTTCCATATCCCCGCCATTTCGATAATTATCTTGGGATCGTCCTTGACCGGCAATTCTTTCATTTTCCAATCTCCCTTATAAAATCGGATCAAACCCGCGAATGCAAATATCAAATTCACCGGTAATTTATGTTTCAAAGAAATATATTTCAAAATACTCGGAAGCACACGTACCTTAAATTTCGATATTGAGTTCAAGGCGATACTTGCCAATTCATGTTTTATAAACGGATTTCTAAACCGATCAAAAACAGAGTCAGCGAATACTTCCAAAGCAACCCTATCCATCCCCACTACAGGAATTATCTCATCGCAAACGGCGTGCTTTATGAAAGGACCCATAAATTTATCTTCCATGCTTTCCCGCACGGTTTCAAGGCCATACAAAATCGCCAAGGGTACCATCACGGTATGTGCGCCGTTCAAAATACGTACTTTTCGTTCCCGATAGGGCCCAAGGTCATTTACAAACTCCACATGAAGCCCCGTATCGCTAAAAGGAAGCTCCTCCTGAGCGGGCTCACTGCCCTGTATCACCCAACTATGGTAGTTCTCACCCGCCACCAATAGTTCATCCCGATACTTCAAATCTTTAAATATGGCATGTTCCTGGTCTTTGGGAAAACCAGATACAATGCGATCGACCAGTGTATTACAAAAGTGGTTATTATTTTGTAACCAATCTTTAAATTCCGGAGTCAATTGCCAGTGGTCCGCGTATTGCATTATAGATGCTTTGAGTGCTTCCCCATTTTTTTCAATGAGTTCACAAGGTAGCAGAATGCAGCCTTTATCGACTTCCCCATTAAAGTGTAGAAAACGCTGCCACAACCAAATCGTAAGTTTGGCGGGAAATTCTTTCGGTGGTCGGGAATCAAAGGTGTCGTTGGCATTAAATCGTATTCCTGCTTCGGTCGTGTTTGAAACGACGAACCGTACGTCTGCATTCGTTGCCAATTTCAAGAATTGGTCCCATTCGCCATACGGATTTATCACTTGCTGTACGCAGGTGACTAATTTTTTCTCGGTGACTACATGTCCATTGTCGATTCCTTCTAAAATTACGGTAAAGAGGCCGTCCTGCATTTTTAAGGTTTGGTAATTCCCGTGCTCGGTCGGTTTGATTACTGCTACCCCGCCATTGAAATCGGTTTTTTCATTTAGGATTTCCACCATCCAATCTACAAAGGCACGCAAAAAATTGCCTCCGCCGAATTGTAGTATCCGAATAGGAAGCTTGGCCTCTAACCCGATATGATGTCTGTTTAATCTTTTCATGACTAAATGGAATTTCCCGAATTATAAACCGAACAGGCTCGGGAGCCATAAGCTAAGCTGGGGGATATAGGTTACCAAAAATAAGGCGGCCAGCATGGCCACGAACAACGGCAATAAGGGTTTGAACACCTTTTCAATGGTGGTCTTGGCAATCCCAACCCCTACAAAGAGCACTGAACCTACCGGTGGCGTACAGAGGCCAATGCACAGATTAAGAACCATAATAATTCCAAAGTGTACCGGATCAAGACCTAATTTGGTGACAACGGGTAAAAAAATAGGAGTAAAGATCAACACGGCCGGGGTCATGTCCATAAATATCCCAACGAACAACAACAGCAAATTGATGATCAACAAAATAACGATCTTGTTATCACTAATATTCAATAAGGCCGTACTGATGTCCTGTGGAATATTTTCATAGGATAAGGCCCAGGACATACACATCGAGGCACCGATGAGCAGCATGACGATAGCGGTGGTAGCCGAGGAATCAAGGAGTATCTGAGGCAATTTTTTAAACGTAATTTCCTTGTAAAAAAAGCCGAGTAAAAGACTGTAGAGTACGGCAATGGCAGAGGCTTCGGTAGCCGTGAATATCCCAGTGACAATTCCGCCGATGACCACGACCAACATAAACAAACTGGGCAAGGCATCTAGAAGCGTTCTGAAAAAATCTTTGAAAGTACTCCGTTTTCCTACCTTAAACCCTTTTTTCTTGGCCCAGACGGAGGCCACGATCATTAAAAAAAGTCCGGTCATAATACCGGGAATATAGCCCGCTAAGAACAATGCGGCAATCGATGCGCCTCCGCTGGCAAGCGAATACACTATAAGAACATTGCTGGGCGGTATCACCAAACCGGTCGTCGAGGAGGTTATATTCACGGCTGCACCAAATTCTTTCGTATAGCCTTCCTTTTCCATTTCCGGTCCTAAAATGCTGCCCATGGCAGAGGCAGAGGCCATGGCCGAACCGGCGATGGCCCCCATGAGCATCGCGGCCATGATGTTTATGAGGGCAAGCCCTCCAGGTAAGGAGCCTACCAAGGTTTTTGCAAAGGCGATCAAACGATGGGCTATGCCCCCCTTGTTCATCAACTCCCCGGAAAGAATGAAGAATGGGATGGCCAATAAAGCGAAACTGTCAAGCCCGGTGGCCATGCGTTGGGAAACGGTCGTAAAAGCGGGTATTGCAGGAATGCTTACCAGCATAGTCAAAAGGGAGGAAATGGCGATACTCCAGGCAACAGGGGTCCCAATGGCCAAAAGGCATAAAAAACTGATGACCAAAACGAGCACAGGAATATTCTCCAACATAATCAACTTTTTAAAAGATCGGAAACTTTATAATAGATAATGAATAGGCCGCTTATGGGCAGTATCGCATACACCAAGGCTAGGGGTATTTGTAGTGCCGGTGAATGCTGTCCGAGCAAATAGGATATATATACCAACCGTAAGCCACCAATTATGAAGGCTACGGCAACAAAAGCAATTATCAAAATCTTTACCAAGCTCATAAGCCTTTTTCGCGTCCGAGGTTTGGATCTTGAGGGAATAATATCGATGGCCACATGCATGTTTTTACCAGAGACATAGGCGGCGCCGAGCACTCCGATCCAAATCATAAGATACCTTGCAAGTTCATCGGTGAACGAACTGGGGGCGCCCATGACAAAACGCGTGAATACCTGCCACAAAACATTGATTACCATAACCGCCATAATAAAGATCAGGGTTTTGGCAAGTACATTATCAATAAACGCCCGTAGTCTCATTTCAATTGGTTTCACGTATTTCCTGGATCAGTTTTGACATGACCACATCGCTTTCATGCGCCTTGAATATGCCTTGTACCTTATCTGCAAACAACGACTTATCAGGATATATGATTTCAACCCCGGCCTTTTGAACTGCTGCCATGGCTTCCGCCTCGGATTCGGCCCAAAGAACCCGCTGGTATTTAATAGATCTTTTTACTGCTTCAAGTACCCAAACCCTTTCCTGCTCTGAAAGCCGGTCCCACAATTGAGTCCCCATGATCAAAACATCGGGCAATACAGTGTGCTCGTCAAGTGAATAATACTTGCAAACTTCATAATGTCTGGATAAGTAAAAACTAGGTGGATTGTTCTCGGCACCGTCCACCACGCCTTGTTGCAGAGCGGTATAGAGTTCGCCCCAAGAAATTGGCGTCGGTGAACCCCCGAGTTCTTTGACCATCTCTACGGCCGTAGCACTTTCCATAACCCGTATCTTCAATCCTTTAAGGTCTTCGGGCTTATTAATGGGACGGTCTTTGGTATAAAAACTACGACTCCCCGCATCATAATACCCTAATCCCTTGAGCCAATATTTAGTCCCATCATTCAAGAGTTGCTGTCCGATGGGGCCATCGAGAACATCAAAGGAATGTTGCTTATCCCTAAATAAAAAAGGAAGGCCCAATACCTTCATTTTAGGTGCAAAATTTTCCATAACCCCGACGGATACCTTGGTCATGTCCAAACTTCCTATTTGAAGAAGTTCCAAACATTCCCTTTCGCTGCCGAGTTGTTGGTTGGGATAGATTTCGAGGGTAAGCTTACCCCCGGACAATTTTTTCAAATCCTCACCCATTTTCACCATGGCCTTATGTACTGAATGATTTACATCAAGGCCATGGGCTAGTTTCAAGGTTCTGGTTCCCGCTATTTCACTACAGCTGTGAAGATATATACAGCCAATTAGCAAAACAAAGTATTTGAGGGAACCCATCTGAGATTATTTTTGAACTCTTTTAATTATATCCAAGGCGTCTTGTACCTTGTTTTTCAAGAGCGTAAAGTCTTTTTTTGCCAAAATTTCCTTAGAAATTAGTTGAGAGCCCATTCCTACGCAGGTAACACCGGCATCAAACCAGCTTTTTAAATTTTCCTCGGTCGGGGATACCCCACCTGTAGGCATGATACTGGTCCAAGGACAGGGGCCTTTTATGGCCTTTACAAAGTTGGGGCCAAAAAGGTCCCCAGGAAATAACTTGACAATTTCACAGCCCAGCTCCTCGGCCCTTGCAATTTCTGTAAGCGACCCGCAGCCAGGTGACCATAGTACTTTTCGTCGGTTACAGACCAAGGCGATATCTTCCCGTAAGACGGGGGTCACAACAAAATTAGCGCCTAGTTGCATGTAGAGGGAAGCCGCCGCCGCGTCGGTGATCGAACCGACCCCCATGATCATCCCGGGAAGATTTGTCAGGGCATATCTGTTCAGTTTCCCGAAAATTTCGTGGGCAAAATCCCCACGTGCCGTAAACTCCATTAATCTTGCCCCGCCATCATAACATGCTTTCAGGACTTTTTCGCCAAGTTCGACATCGGGATGGAAAAATAATGGGACCATGCCTGTTTCCTTCATTACCGTGGCTACTTCGAGCCTTGAATACTGCGCCATTGTATCTATGATTGAATTTTAATCTATCTAGCCACCCTTCCGGAAGCATCGCCCCCCATCAATTTTTTAACCTCATCTACCGTTACTAAATTTGCATCTCCCTTGATCGTGTGTTTTAAACAGGACGCCGCCACTGCAAAATCCAACGCGTGCTGATCATCTTCTGGGTATTCAAGGAGTCCATAGATCAATCCTCCCATAAAGGAATCCCCGCCACCGACACGGTCTACAATATCGGTAATCTGATACTGCGGCGATTGATACATTTTCTTGCCGTCATATAATACGCCAGCCCAGGTATTATGGGAAGCACTTATAGAGCCCCGTAGCGTCGTTATGACTTTTTTGGCTTTTGGAAATTTTACCATCATCTGTTGGCATACCGATAAGAAAGCCTCCGCGGTAATCTCATGGCCCTGAAGATGCACATCGAGTCCCTCGGGATGTATTCCAAAATGTTTTTCGGCATCTTCCTCGTTTCCCAGGATGATGTCACAATAGGAAGTAAGCTCTGTCATTATGGCCTCAGGTTCAACGCCATATTTCCAAAGTTTTGCACGATAATTAAGATCTGTGGATATCGTTATCCCCATGCTGCTGGCTGTCTTTATCGCTTCAAGACAGGCATCTGCGGCCCCTTGTGAAATGGCCGGCGTGATGCCTGTCCAGTGAAACCAATTGACTCCGTTGAATACCTTTGGCCAATCGATCATTCCCGGTTTAATTTCCGATATGGAAGAATGGGCCCGATCATAGATAACTTTGCTGCCACGACTAACGGCACCGGTTTCAAGAAAATAAATTCCCAATCGTTCGCCCCCATAAATGATTTTATCGACGCCAACCCCTCTCTTGCGCAATTCCATCATGGCACACTCCCCGATATCGTTTTTAGGCAAACGCGTTACAAAATCGACCGGAACACCATAGTTGGCCAAGGAGACTGCCACATTCGATTCTCCACCACCATACACCACATCGAAATTATCAGCTTGTGAAAATCTTAAAAATCCAGGTGGTGACAAGCGCAACATAATCTCACCAAAGGTTATTACTTTATTCATTTATAAGTCTAAATTGATGTTTGCTATACTTTAAAAATATTCTTTTCGTTCGTTATAACCTACTTGATCTTCGTATTTCTAGGAAACTTTCGAAATTTTCCAACGTAGAATGAAAAAGAACTTATCCTGAATGATGTGTGTCATTTTCTTCTTCAAAGTATTGAATTAATTTCATCATCCCATCTTGTAAAAGAAGAGACTTTGACCGTGTCGTGATAGGGGTATCGCAAGCACCACTTTATGTGCCCGTATTTCGCACCCTCTTTGTTTCAGGTTTAAATCAGCGTCCTATGGAAATCAAACTAGACGGACTTACCCTTGAAGGAAATCTTGTAGTTCCTAAAAATGCGATGGGGATTGTGATTTTTTCCCATGGTAGTGGTAGCAGTAGATTGAGTCCCAGAAACAATTATGTGGCAAAAGTCATTCAGGAAAAAAGATTGGCTACCCTGTTGTTCGACCTTTTGACAGAAGAGGAAGATACCGTGTATCAAAACCGATTTAATATTGATTTGATTACGATGCGCCTCATCGACGTAACCCAATGGGTACAAAACCATACAGAATTTAAGGCCTTACCAATCGGGTATTTTGGAGCGAGTACCGGGGCCGCATCCGCTTTGCGGGCAGCGGCTTTTTTTGGCCATGATATCAAAGCCGTGGTCTCAAGGGGCGGAAGGCCTGATATGGCCATTGACGACCTTTTTAGGGTAACCGCCGCGACACTATTAATTGTGGGTGGCTGGGATGATGTGGTCATCGAATTGAATGAAAAAGCCTATCAAAAATTACAATGTACGCGCAAGTTGGAAATCATTGCCAATGCCACCCATTTGTTTGAAGAGCCAGGCAAACTGGAAGAAGTTGCCCATATTTCCGCCACTTGGTTCGCCAAATATCTGCCCCCACAAAAAACAGAAGACCATGTTCAAAGATAGAATTGACGCAGGCCTACGATTATCGGAAAAATTGCAGCCGTTAAAAAACCAAAATATGGTAATCATGGCCATTCCCAGAGGTGGCTTGCCCATAGGAAGTATTATAGCAAAAGCCTTGAATGCACCCTTGGATGTTGCGCTTTCCAAAAAAATCGGCCATCCATACCAACCGGAGTACGCCATAGGCGCTGTGAGCCTTGATGACGTCATACTAACCAATGCCCAAGGAATTTCACAAAGGTATATCGATGAAGCGACCGTCAATATTCGCAAAAAACTTAAGGAACGCTACCATCAATATTATGAACATAGGTCACCACAAAAATTAAAGGATAAAACGGTCATCATTGTCGATGACGGTATCGCTACGGGCAATACCCTTATGGCCACGATACGTTTGATACATAAACAAATGCCGACCCAAATCGTAGTAGCCGTCCCCGTGGCGCCAGGGTCTGCAATTCGTAAATTAGAAGAGATGGCCGAAGTCGATAAAGTAATTTGCCTGGAGGTACCCCATGATTTTCAGGCCGTGGGCCAATTTTACGAAGCATTTGATCAGGTTTCGGATAAAGAGGCGATCCAATTATTGGAAGAAAGTAATTTGCCTCGGAAGACTCCCGGTTGATTCGGACGATTGGCTTGTGGTTTTGCCCTTTTATGAAATTGTAGATAGCGTATCCATAATTGGGTAGCGGATTAAAAAGCGGCATACGAAACTGTCGGTAATTTGAAATAAAAATGCGTTGAAAGTTTCCTTTAAAAATGTTTCTAAATAAATTAGAATGGATATATCGCATAAAAGAACGGCCATCCTAAAAGAGAATACAAAGCAATTGACCGACACCTTGGCCATTGACGAATTAATCGGCGAACTTTCCGGTTCACGGATCGTGCTACTCGGCGAAGCATCGCACGGGACGCACGAATATTACACGTGGCGTGCCGCTATCAGTAAGCGGTTGATTCAGGAGCACGGATTTGATTTTATTGCGGTTGAAGGGGATTGGCCCGATTTTTATCGCGTCAATCGATATGTAAAACACTATGGCAGTAGTGATTCTAGTTCGGTCGAGGTCTTGAAACAATTCAACAGATGGCCAACTTGGATGTGGGCCAATTGGGAAATGGAGACCCTAACGAACTGGTTACATTCGCACAATGAACATTTGCCGGCGAACAAAAGAGTGGGCATCTATGGCCTGGATGTGTACAGTCTTTGGGAATCAATGGAGGCCATCATCGACTATCTAAAAACCCATGATGCCAACTTATTGCCGGCGGCGAAAAGGGCTATGGGCTGTTTTGAGCCCTTTGGTGACGAAAAAGGCATGGCCTACGCACGATCCTTGCAGCGCTTTATGCCGAAGACCTGTGAAGATGAGGTCGTCACTCTACTTCGCGATATCAGACAACGCGCAAAAAATTTCAATACCGATGTTGAGGCCTCGCTCAACATGGAACAAAATGCCTTTATTGCGAAAAACGCGGAAAAATACTACCGATCTATGGTGCATGTGAACCAAAGTTCCTGGAATTTGCGCGACCACCATATGATGGATACGTTAAAGAGGTTATTCGACTTTTATGGGCCAGAATCAAAAGGAATCGTCTGGGAACATAATACCCATGTAGGAGATGCCAGGGCCACTGACATGGTGCTGGAGGGCACCATCAATGTTGGCCAACTCGTTCGTGAACAGCTCCCGGGATACCATCCTAAAATTGTAGGATTTGGATCATATAAAGGTACCGTAATCGCCGGTTCGGAGTGGGGAGCACCCATGCGCAATATGCATGTTCCGGAGGGCATCGTTGGTTCTTGGGAATACCTTCTGCATCAAACCGGGAAAGGTGATCAATTGTTATGTATGGATACCTTGAAGACAAATGACCTATTCAACACCGCGATACTGCACCGGGCCATCGGGGTGGTATATCACCCTCAGTACGAACATTTCGGTAATTATGTACCGTCGATGATGCCCGAAAGATATGATTACTTTATCCATATCGATACCTCCGAGGGCGTTCATGCCATGGATATTTATGTTGATAGATCGCAATTGCCCGAGACCTACCCTTGGGCCTTTTAGACTTGAAACGTTTTATCGGAATATCTTATAAAGAACCTAGTATATTTAATGGGAACGGGGTTCGCATCGTCATAATGTTCATACTACCTCTTTTAACTAGCCCAAGCTCTTTTACTGTGTTTCGTCAATGATCGAATCGTACTAAATTCCCAAAATCTAGATTTATATCAAACAAATTATGATTCAAATAATGATAATAGAACGATGTCTATAAAGCGATAACCATAAAAACCCTGGTTTTAAAATGATATCGGATAAAATAGGTCTCCGAAATGCCCGGCAACCCGAGGTCGCGGGTCCAAAAAGAACAATGCCAAAGCACGCCTCTAATTTATTATTTTAAGTACTGAATTTTTGAGCTGTGATAATATTCGCCTCATCCGCATTTGACTTTTTTTTTAACAAAACTTTCCCTACCTTGATTACGCCGTTTGAAACGGAATGATAATTTTCTCCCCGTTCGATATTTCATTTACACATCCAAATCTCGGTTTTGTATATGTTTAGGTTGTATCAAACCTATTACGAACCAAAATCTATAGTATAATTATGACCACCAAACAACCAAAACGTATTTTAGCCCTCGACGGTGGGGGCATCCGCGGAGCACTGACCCTTGGCTTCCTCGAAAGAATAGAAACCATTCTGCGTGAACGCGAGGGAAACCCCAATCTGTTGTTATGCGACTATTTTGATCTGATGGGCGGCACGAGTACCGGGGCAATCATCGCCGCCGGACTTTCAATAGGAAAAACGGCCAGTGAAATCAAAGATTTATATTTACAGATAGGGGATAAGATTTTTGGCGAAAAATACAGTTGGTTTGCCAATCCCGTTAAGCGCTGGAAAGCCAAGTATAATTTTGAGCCACTGGATGAGGCCTTGAAAGCGTTTTTTGGGGATATCACCATAGGGAGTGAAGAAATCAAGACCGGTCTTTGTATTGTAACCAAACGGGCCGACACCTTTAGTACCTGGCCCATCCTGAATCATCCGGACGGCAAATACTTTTCCTCAAATAAAAATTTTCTTTTGCGCAAGGTGGTTAGGGCAAGCGCTGCTGCGCCAACCTATTTTATGCCTCAGCAATTGGATGTAGGTGCAGGGGAGATTGCCACTTTTATCGACGGTGGTTTAAGCCTGGCCAATAACCCTTCCCTGCAACTGTTTCTAGTAGCCACTTTAAAGGAATTTCCATACCGTTGGAAAACCGGAGAAGATCAATTGTCGCTTGTATCAATTGGCACGGGGACATCCAAAAAAACCGGGATTGCAGATAAGATTGCCAAATATGGCCTTACTGATTGGGCCGCGATGATACCCGAACTTTTTATGGAGGATGCAAATTTTATGAATCAGACGATTTTGCAGTACCTATCGAATTCACCCACTGCCAAGGTAATTGACAGTGAAATTGGAGATCTTCATAACGATCTTCTCAATGATAAAGCGGCCTTACATTATGTTCGCTACAATGTTACAATGAGTCAAAATGAGCTGGGTAATCTTGGGATGCATTTTGATCTGGAACAGGTGAAATCATTGACCAAAATGGATGAAGCAAAAAATAAGAATACCTTATATGAAATTGGATCCAAAGCGGCTGCCGAATTCATTAAACCGGAACATATTATATAGAAACCTATATTGCTTTATCAAGGGGCAAAACAACATAGTGGAAATGAAACGGCAAGTGGAAAATGGTTTGTCAGGTTGAAGATAAAACTGATGATCACATTAGCATGCGAAGTGGTTTCAACACGAATTCAAAATTACGGCCTTGGCCGTAATGCCTCAGAAGAACAAACGTAAAAATCACTACCCTTGATTTTAGGGTTAATTACTATCTAAAATTTTGTCGAAGCATTGAACTCTTGAGATATGCCAAGAATATTTGGCCTGTTCTATTGTTAAAATTTAACGTGCCAAACCCAAGCAACTTGCTTATCATGGATCATTCGAAACGTACCCCCCGCCAATGAGCCTAAAATTTGATCATGCATTTTTTTTGATATGTCAAAATCATAATAAAGGGTAATAGGCGTTTTGGCGTTCCGGATAACCGGGGTGAGATACTTCTTAATAGTTTGGCAGATACTCTCATCCTCAGGCGCTGCCAATAAGTATACTCCAATGGCTTCCGGAGTAGTGACCTCTTGTTTGTTTCTTACCTCTGGCTAGCCATTAGAATTTAAGTCCCCATCAATCAGAAAGGGTTCAATACAACGCTTATGGCGGGTCCTAAAAACTCGATTATTTAGCGAGCATGTGGTCTACCAGCCTCTCAATGCCTTTGGCCACTTCCGTAAAGGCCCCATCCCGATCCGCGAATTCGGTAATCGGTTGGGCATTCCTGGGCAATGCCTGTAATTTGGCATAGGGCTGACTGGTCCATGGGCATTTTCTTAGTATAATTGGAACTACAAAAGCAGTTCCTGCTTCATGCCGTTTCATGGCCTCTGCCAATTCCTTGTCCCAGATAAAATCGGAGTCGATGAAATCGATACTGATCAATAATAGGATGATGTTCGCCTTGGCAAGTTCATCCATAATTTCCTTGTTCCATTCCTGACCGGCCATAAGGGCCCTGTCATTCCAGGTATCAATTTTACCCGAGCGTTTAAGTACTTTCAGGTATTTGTCCATTTCTGTTTTTAGCTCTTCGTCCTTATGGGCATAGGAGGTAAAAATATACGGTTTGCTCATAATGTTGGTTTGATTTAAATAAATATATGGTTTTTCCCGGACATTTAATATTCAGAGGTGAAAACCGTTTGGGAACAATTCTCATAAAGGTGATTGAAAAATAGACCTACTACCAAATTGTAGTTGAAAACATAGTTCGGCAATAGGTCAAAACCTTCTAATTCCTTTCCATTGGATAGTCCCGAAAATCATTTCAGCATATGAATTACTAGCCTATATGCCCATCCAAAATAGCCTATTTGCCGAATTTTGCAATGACTTCAACCTGTACAAAGCTCATGTAAATGCCCACAGTAATGGCGTTGTCCAAATCCTATATAAGAATATCCCTTTCATTATCGCGATGCCATCATAAAAATTGGGGCCTTGTAACATGTCCAGTAGAATTTAAACGTGTTAGGGCCTGGGAACGGAAGAAAAAGTGGTGACAAATGGCAAATAAAAAAAGACCATCACTTTTGTGATGGTCTTGTGGAGAATACCGGAGTCGAACCGGTGACCTCTTGCATGCCATGCAAGCGCTCTAGCCAGCTGAGCTAATCCCCCAAAATTTCAGGCCTCAAAGGAAATACTTTTTGTGAAAGTATCAAAATGAAGTCCCGTAAAAAATCAATCTTTCTTTACACTCAAAACCAAAACTGGGATACGAGAATAAAATTCAGATTTCGGAATCGTATTTTTTTCCCATAAATTTTTAAAAAAACCCCGCTTTCTTCTAAATACGCATAGCAAATCGGGATGTTGTGATTGAAAATGTTCAAGTACCCCCAAATAGGTTGATGGTGCCTCCGTTAAGGTCAGGTGTGAGCTAATGTCCATCAAGGCCGTGTTGATTTTCAAATCATCGTCGGAGTACCCGGGTGTTTTTACCAACAACAAGTTGACTTCGGCCTTAAATTTCCTTTTTATGGCCATTAAAGGGTCCAAGATCCGTTTTCTCTTTAATATCCCCGATCTAAAAGCGGTCAATATGGTTTTCAGGGGCTTCAATGTACTCCCCCTGGGGACGATCAAAGTTGGGATATCGGTTCTTTTAATGATTCTTCCCGAGGTGTGGCCTAAATATAGCTCTTCGGTGACCTCGTTGCTCCTAGGGGCGATAATAAGCAAGTCTATTCCTATTTCCTTGTCGATATCCTTTAATCCATCGATCAAATCGCCGTTATACGTGGCAACTTTTATTTTTACATTCTTGGTATCTACTTTATCGATTGCCTCCTTTAAATGTTCCTTGCTGCTTTCAACCACTTTTTCCTCAACATTCATCAAACTTCTTCCCGCCCCGATCGAAACGCTAAAGACTTCCATCACATAAATTTCCGCAGAAAATTCAGAAGCGAAGTCTACTGCATATTGTAGGGTATGATGTGCATCGGGCGACGTGCCTATAGGAACAAGGATTTTTTTTATTTTTTCCATTTATTTGCTTTTAGTTGGTTACATGTCGCGTTCAGACATCTGAAACGAGTCTTATTCACGTTTCTCGATTCGTGTTATTTCGTTCGAATCAAGGATATTAACTCTAAATTTACAATTTAATTGAAATCAAACGATGATTCAACGTGCAAAGATATCGGAAATTCACGAAATTCTAGCCATGACAAAGGCCTGTGCAGCGCATATGGCCGAAAATGGAATCTTTCAATGGAACGATGACTATCCGTCGGAACATGCTTTTAAAAATGATATTACGAGAAAAGAACTTTACACTTTTAAAATTGATACACAGATCATTGGGTCGATCGTCATTTCAACGAAGATGGACGAAGAGTATCTGCCCGTTACATGGCTTACCCCGAATAAAAATAATATCTATATTCATCGCCTGGCGGTATTACCTTCCTTCCAGGGCAAAGGCTTTGCACGGAATTTAATGGATTATGCTGAAACCTATGCCCAACAAAATTCGTATGCCTCGATTCGCTTGGATACTTTCAGTAAAAACAAGCGCAACCAAAAATTTTATGAAACTAGGGGATACCAGCGATTGGGCGATATCTATTTTCCGAAACAAAGTGTCTATCCGTTTCATTGTTATGAACTCGTTTTTTAAACCGATTCGCCAACTTGAAAACAGCAATTAGTTTTAAGACCATAAACCATTTGGCCATCCCTGCAACCATTGCCGGAATTGCCGAACCCCTGTTGTCTATTACCGATACCGCCATCGTGGGCAATATTCCTGAAAATGGGTTGGAGTCCTTGGCAGCTGCCGGTATCGTTGGCTCCTTTCTTTCGATGTTGATTTGGATATTGGGACAGACACGCAGTGCTATTTCCGCCATTATCTCACAATATTTAGGAGCCGGAAAACTTGATGATATTAAAAACCTTCCTGCCCAGGCCATTTTCCTGAACATTGGCCTGAGTATTCTAATTTTGCTTTCTACCGTGTTCATTGCCGATGATATCTTTGAACTTCTGAACGCATCCGGAAAAATATTGCAATACTGTATTTCCTATTATGGCATTCGGGTCTGGGGATTTCCCTTAACCTTGTTCGTATTTGCCGTCATGGGTATATTTCGAGGTTTACAAAATACGTTTTGGCCCATGCTCATCGCAATCGTCGGGGCATTACTCAATGTTGTGCTTGACTTTATTTTGGTCTTCGGCATAGAAGGACTCATTAGCCCCATGTACTTAGAAGGTGCGGCATGGGCAAGTCTTATTTCACAAGCCGTAATGGCATTGTTGGCATTTTTTCTGCTCCTCAGGAAAACCGATATCGATCTGAAAATACGATTGCCCGTTCATCCTGAATTGAGCAGATTGGTACTTATGAGCCTTAATCTGTTCGTCCGGGCCTTGGCCTTGAACATCGCGTTGGTACTGGCTGTTCGGGAAGCCACCCGTCTAGGGGGCAATTTTATTGCTGCCCACACCATTGCCATAAATCTATGGCTTTTTACCGCATTTTTTATAGATGGCTATGGGGCGGCCGGGAATATTATGGGAGGAAGACTTTTAGGGGCAAAGGATTACAACGGACTTTGGACCCTAGCGAAAAAGGTAATTAGTTATGGCCTCATGGTGAGTCTCGTCCTTGTCCTCCTATGCTTTCTTTTTTATCGGCCCCTTGGAAGATTGTTTTCTAACGAAGCCTCGGTCTTGGATACTTTTTATTCCGTTTTTTTTATTCTTATCCTCGGATTGCCAATGAACACGATAGCGTTCGTTTTTGATGGCCTTTTCAAAGGACTTGGCGAAATGAAATACTTGAGAAATGTTTTGCTCACAGCTACCTTTATGGGGTTTGTGCCGGCGCTTTATTTCGGGAAATATATGGGTTGGGGACTATATGGTATTTGGATGGCTTTTACAATTTGGATGATGATCCGTGGTGGGGCCTTGGTATGGAAATTCAGAAGAAAGTTTCGACCGCTATTACAAAACGCGTAATTTTGAATCAAATATACTGGTATGGCCACCGAAAGGGTAAACGGAAGTTTATACACCAAAATTGAAAATAGCATTGCAACGGTTGAATTCGGACATCCCGCAAGTAATTCGTTCGTGGCGGAACTTCTGGATAGATTGACCAATGAACTGCACAAGCTATCAGAGAATGTGAATGTTTCGATTATCGTTTTGAAATCGGAGGGAGACCGTGCCTTTTGTGCGGGGGCTTCCTTCGATGAACTAATGGCCATTACCACTTTGGAAGAAGGCAAAATTTTCTTTAGTGGATTTGCAAACGTCATCAATGCCATGCGCACCTGTTCAAAAATAATCATCGGCCGCATTCAGGGAAAAGCCGTTGGAGGTGGCGTCGGGCTGGCAGCCGCCTGTGATTATGTCTTCGCTTCGGTCGACGCGGCGATTCGCCTTTCTGAATTGACGATCGGCATAGCGCCTTTGGTGATAGCCCCGGCCGTTGAACGTAAAATCGGCAAGGCGGCCTTGTCAGAATTAGCGCTGGCACCAACCGATTGGAAAAACGCCTATTGGGCCCAAGAAAAGGGCCTGTACGCTAAAGTTTTCGATAGTATCGATGCTATGGACACCGATCTTGATTTTTTTTCAAGAAAAATGGCTTCCTATAACCCACGGGCGTTATGGGAAATAAAAAAAATGCTTTGGGAAGGTACGGCACATTGGGATGCCCTCCTAAAGGAGCGTGCCGCCATTTCAGGTACGCTGGTCTTATCTGAATTCGCTAAAAACGCAGTGTCTAATTTTAAAAAATAATTTCATGAATATTCTTCAATATTTCAATGGTCAGCTGTTATTCGCCCTCTTGGCGTTTTTCTTGGTAATTGTATATGTTGTCAATCGCTTTCGAAATAATCGAAAATTCAAGAGGTAGTTAAAACATTGCCTCCCTTAAAGAATCCTTACCTTTACGATGTAAAACTACCATGGGCACAATTAGAATTACAAAAGAATTTACCTTCGAGACCGGTCACGCACTGTACGGCTACGATGGCAAATGCAGAAACGTTCATGGGCACAGTTACAAGCTTTCGGTAACGGTCATTGGCACCCCGATCGGTGACCCATCGCATGTAAAGTTGGGTATGGTGATTGATTTTGGTGATTTAAAAGCCATTGTAAAGGAGGAAATCGTGGATCCTTTTGACCATGCCACCGTTTTCAATAGGAATACGCCCCATTTTGAATTGGCCCATGAATTAATGGACCGGGGACATAAGGTTATTTTGGCCGATTATCAGCCAACGAGCGAAAATATGGTAATCGATTTTGCACATAAAATTAAGTCCCGCTTGCCTAAGAACATTGCGTTGCATTCGTTACGTCTTCGGGAAACCGAAACTGCTTTTGCCGAATGGTTTGCAGAAGATAATCAGTAGGGCGCGTATAAGAGCGAAGGTCTTTCCCGCAGTCAATATTGTGGCTTATTGGAACGCCTGATCTTATTCCGCTAGGATACTAATTTGCCCTTGGGAGGCAAGGGGGCATTTCCTATCTTTACATGCATATGACGTCCATTAAAATACCTTCGGGAAAAAAAATATATTTCTCAAGCGACAATCACTTGGGGGCGCCGACCAGGGAACTAAGTTTACCGCGGGAAAAAAAATTTGTGGCCTGGTTGGATGAAATAAAAAGCGACGCCGCAGTGATTTTTCTTCTAGGTGATCTTTTCGATTTTTGGATGGAATACAAAACCGTGGTCCCCAAAGGTTTTACCCGTACCTTGGGCAAATTGGCGGAGTTATCGGATGCCGGAATACCCATCTATTATTTTGTAGGCAATCATGATCTTTGGATGAACGGCTATTTTGAGGAGGAACTTGGGATTCCGGTCTTTCATGAACCACAACTATTCGAATTCAACGATAAATCATTTTTTATCGGCCACGGAGATGGTCTGGGACCCGGTGACAAGGGCTATAAACGGATGAAAAAAGTCTTTACCCATCCCTTTTCCAAATGGCTTTATCGTTGGGTACATCCCGATTGGGGCGTGCGTTTGGCCCAGCATTTTTCAGTAAAGAACAGGATGATTTCAGGGAAAGAGGATGTCAAATTCCTGGGGACCGAAAATGAGTGGTTGGTACAATACGCCAAACGGAAATTGGAAAAAGGCCATTTTGATTATTTTGTTTTCGGACACCGACATCTTCCGTTGGAAATAGATTTGGGCAATGGTTCTAAGTACGTCAATTTGGGAGATTGGATTACCTACTTTACCTATGCCGTTTTTGATGGGGAACAATTGGTCTTAGAAAAATATCCAATCACGTAATCGCCTCATGCTCTTCGATGTCCTTTCGTAAATCGAGTCTTCTAAAAGTAGGGGAAACATAGGCGGTTATCCCGACCGTAAGCAAGGTCATGCAGCCCCCGAAAACAACAGCTGCAACCGTCCCCATCAATTTGGCGGTTAGTCCGCTTTCAAAGGCGCCAAGTTCATTTGACGAACCCACGAACATAGAATTCACCGAAGCTACCCTTCCCCGCATATGGTCCGGGGTCTTCAATTGCAAGATGGTCTGCCGTACTATCATAGAGATCCCATCCAAGGCGCCACTTAAAAATAAGGCCCCGACCGAGAGCCAAAACGATGTGGATATTCCGAATAGTATCATACAAATGCCAAATCCAAATACCGCCAACAGCAGTTTTTTTCCGGCATTGTGATGTAAGGGAAAGCGCGTGGAGCCGATCATGGTTATCGATGCCCCCACCGCCGGAGCGGCCCGTAAAACGCCGAAACCTTCTGCGCCGACGTGCAAAATATCCTGTGCATAGATCGGAAGCAAGGCCATTGCCCCCCCAAAGAGTACTGCGATCATATCGAGCGTCAATGCCCCGAAAATCGACTTTTTACCAAATACAAAGCGAATGCCCTCCTTAAGGCTCTGTAATATAGGTTCCCCCAATTTCGGATTAAGGATAGGTTTCCTGGAAATTTGTAAGAGCCCGATCAATGCGATGATCGAAAAGCCGAAAATAAGGCACATCGACCAGTGAATACCGATCCAACTAATTGAAAATCCCGCCAAGGCCGGGCCCAAAACCGATGCGAATTGCCAGGTGGTACTGCTCCATGTAGCGGCATTCGGGTACGCTTTTTTGGGGACGATCAGTGCAATCAACGAAAATATGGTAGGGCCCAAAAAGGCGCGTACAATGCCACCGAGGAAGACCAAGAAATAAATGCTGTACAAAATAGTTGACGCTGAAATATGATTCGCAAGTTGCGGTAGGCTGAGAATAAAGAGTCCAAGACTGACGATGGAAAACCCGATGATGCATTTTACCAAGAGGTTCCTTTTTTCCTTTTGATCCACAAAATGACCGGCGAACAATGCCGTTGACACGGCAGGAATGACCTCCATAAGACCTATAATTCCAAGGGATAAGGGATCTTTTGTCAATGAATATACTTGCCATTCGATTACGATAAATTGCATGGCCCAAGCAAAGACCATGGCAAAACGTACGCCTAAAAAAATATTGAATTCCCTATACCTTAAGGCAGCGTATGGATCCATGTAACTATTTCAAGGCTGAATTATGGTGTCAAAGATATTATTATAAAATGGTATGATATGCTTATCTCCTTTAAAAATGGCCCATTTAAAAATAATCCGCTTGGGCATATTCACCCGACAGGGGTTCGGGCCTTATTGTTCCTGAAAGCCTAACGGATATCCCGAATTTTTAATTGCAGACTTACGTTGCCTTGCCACTCATTTTCATCAAGGGAAAATACTGCACTGAAAGGTTTTCCGTTTTGAACCAATTCTAGTTTATGCCCCAAATTAAAGCCGATTGCCGAAATAGGAGGGCTTCCCTTTTGGGTAACCGTTAGCTTTAGATGTTTTCCATCTTCCCCGACGCCTTTGGCATAGCCCGTGTCGGATAAATTCTCGGCCAGGAAAACAGGCATCATATTTCCTGGGCCGAAAGGTGCCAACTGACTGATAATCCGCAATAACTTGGGTGTAATTTGATCGAGTTGCAATTGGGTATCCACTGAAATTTCAGGCGTCAGCAGATTGGGATCTATGGTTTCCGATACTACCTTTTCGAATTGCTTTTTAAAATTTTCATATTGGTTTTCCAGCAGAGTGAGGCCCGCCGCGTATTTATGCCCCCCGAACTGTTCGATGGTCTCCGCACACCCCTCCAAGGCATTGTAAACATCGAAACCTTTTACCGACCGCGCCGACGCAGCCAGCTTATTGCCGCTTTTTGTGAATACCAAGGTAGGACGATAATAGGTTTCCGTCAATCGCGAGGCGACAATGCCGATGACCCCCTTGTGCCACGTATCTTTATACACGACCGAGGTAAAGCCTACGGTCTCATTATTGGCCTCTATCTGCAGTAATGCCTCCTGTGTAATTTCTTGGTCCAAATTTTTTCTATCCAAATTGTACCTTTCGATCTCTCCCGCAATTTGGCTTGCTTGTTCCATATCCTGGGCCGTAAGTAGGTTAACGGCATGTTGCCCATGCTTCATACGGCCTGCGGCATTGATACGGGGGGCTATAATAAACACCACATCGGTAATGGTAAGTTCGTTCTTTTTAATATGATCGATAATGGCTTTGAACCCTGTCCGGGGAGCCGTATTCATTAGCTCGAGACCATAATAGGCAAGTACCCGGTTTTCCCCTGTTATAGGAACGATATCGGCCCCTATGGCCGTGGCTACCAAATCCAAGTAGGGAACAAGATCCTGAATGGTCTGGCCTCTTTTTGAGGCCAGTGCCTGTATCAATTTGAATCCGACCCCACAACCACAAAGTTCGTCGTACGGGTACTGGCAATCGTCTCTTTTAGGATCCAAAACGGCCACGGCATTTGGCAAACGATCTCCTGGCCTATGATGATCACATATTATAAAATCGATGTCTTTTTCATTGGCATAGATGACTTTATCAAGGGCCTTCACGCCGCAGTCCAAGGCAATGATCAAGGAGAAACCGTTATCCTCGGCAAAATCGATGCCTTGAAAGGAAATCCCATAACCCTCCTCATAACGGTCCGGGATATAGGTAGCCACATTGGGATAGTAGGTCAATAGATAGGAAGATACGAGTGCTACGGCCGTAGTGCCGTCGACGTCATAATCGCCGAATACCAGGATGTTCTCGTTGTTAGCGATGGCAGCTTGAATTCGGGCGACCGCTACCTCCATGTCTTTCATCAAAAACGGGTCGTGGAGGTGGCCCAGTTGGGGACGGAAGAATGATTTTGCCTCGGCATACGTCGTGATATTTCGCTGCAACAATAAGTGCGCTACCAATCCGTCGACCTTCAATTCTTTGGCCAAGGCATCGATTTGATCTTGTTTCGGTTTTGGTTTTATTGTCCAGCGCATAGTTTCATTTTCTTCCATATCGCGAGCACAGCGAAACGACCTTTAAGTTTTGAACCTCTATCCGTCATTCTTTGAACTTGTCACTTAAACTTGAACCTTTTATTTGGAATGAAAGACTGTCTTGATTTCCAATTCGGCAAACTGCCTGAACATTTCCATCACCCCACAATATTTCTCTACCGAAAGGTCAACGGCCCTTTGCAACTTCTTTTTATCGAGATTGGCCCCATGAAAATGA
This sequence comes from Maribacter sp., assembly GCA_022865355.1. Taxonomy (GTDB): domain Bacteria; phylum Bacteroidota; class Bacteroidia; order Flavobacteriales; family Flavobacteriaceae; genus JALHST01. The sequence continues at coordinate 43,299 of JALHST010000057.1, forward strand.
TATTCGACGGCCACGTGGTCATAGTATTTGGGATGTTCGTCTGTCAGGTTGGCAATCGTTTCAATTCGAAAATCAGTGACTTTAAGTTTCATTTTTTTGATGAGGGCCACAACATCCAAGCCCGAACATCCTGCCAAACTTGACAACATTAAGGCCTTCGGCCGATACCCATTTCCTTCTCCCCCATCCTCGGGGCTCGCATCGATTTTCAATGCAAGTCCAGATGGGTTTGTACTTTCAAAGGCCATATTTCCTAGCCATTTGGTCGTGATATGATTTGTTGATCCCATTAATTTTTGTTTCTTTTGATGCATAAAAATACAACAAAAAGAAAGTATAATGCCACTAGTTGACCCTCTTGACCCAGACCATGATTCGGATACAAAAATGTTGGCCGAATTTTTTAATGAAACCTTGGGGTTTTGTCCGAATTCAGTTTTGACCATGCAACACCGTCCGGCAATTTCCAAGGCATTTATCAACCTGAACAAGGCCGTAATGGCGAACGAAGGCCGCGTAACCTCGGCCCTCAAACGCTTGATCGCCTGGGTCAGTAGCAATGCAACGGGATGTCGCTATTGCCAGGCCCATGCCATCCGGGCGGCTGAACGATATGGTGCGGATCAGGAACAGCTCGAGAATATTTGGGAGTACCGTACCCATCCCGCCTTCTCAAAAGCCGAGCGTGCGGCGTTAGAATTTTCCCTTGCCGCATCCCAAGTCCCAAACACGGTTAACAAGCGAATCAAGAAAGAACTTTATGAATATTGGGACGAAGGTGAAATCGTAGAAATATTAGGGGTTATATCGCTATTTGGATTTCTGAATCGCTGGAACGATTCAATGGGCACCACCCTTGAGGAGGGCGCTGCCGAAAGCGGGGATAGGTATTTGGGAAAATATGGCTGGGAGAAAGGCAAGCATATTTAAAAAAATTTGTTTACGGGGATTTATACCTTTTTACACTCATAATTGACTTGAACTGTCTGTAGGGTCAGGATATAAAATGAATTGTATATTCGATTTATGAAGGGATTCTATTTAAAGGGTATATGAGTTTTTTTCCTTTAAGTAGCGACCTTCGGGAACTGCCTTCCACGAATATGCCAAGACATGCCTAAAGCGTTTTTGTAAGGCATCCATTTACTTCTAATTTAGAGAAAATGTCGTTTTCATCTGTTGGTTACTAAGTGGGGCGTTAGTATCAAAGTTAGGGATCACAGAGCCAAAACCTTCTGTGGTTGATAATGCGTATAGCATATCTAGTTATTGAAATATTTATTTTATCTTTAAGGTATCATTTATCTGATTTATAGTTGTTTGTATCTTAAATCTTAGATAAGATTGTTTCATAGCCCTAATTCTTGTTCCCTACTTCCTTAGGCCTTGGGCACGTTATGGTAAGGCAGTGAAAGTAGCTTTGGAATTATTACAAATCCCTGCCCCCCTTTGTGAGAATGTATCTATAGCAAAAACCCTTCCATGCAATTGTCTGGGATGGTTTCGACCTACCCTATTAGACATTCATCAATAAGTGCAGTTTGATCAGTAGATATGAAAGATGAAACCACATACTTGCTCAAAACTTTGATACGTCAAATTTATCTTTGCTGTGGTGGTATGGTTTTAGTATCATTAATAACCTTACTGCTTTATTTTAATGTCTTTTCCCAAGATAATTTTCAACCAGCGGAAACAACCAGTACGCCCAGTGATCCAGAATATGATGCAACCCGCTTAAACGATTCCGAGGAAAATAAAATCATAAAATACGGCCATGAACTCTTTGTAAATACGCCCAAGTACATAGGTCCGGATAATGGCAAGCAAGAATTCATTTTTACCGGAAATAGACTTGCCTGCAACAATTGCCACCTGTATTCGGGAACAAAACCATTTTCTGCTTCCTTGATTGGAATCGTAAATAGATTTCCACAGTTTAGGGCAAGGGAGAACAAAATTGGTACAATTGAGGAACGCATAAATGGCTGCATGGAACGGAGTATGAATGGCAAGCCCTTACCGCTCGATGGTAATGCGATGAAAGCCTTTGTTCAGTACCTTACGTGGCTAAGTCGATTTGCGCCGAAAGATGGGGAAATAGAAGGTCAAGGCTTCGTGAAAATTGAAATTCCGAACAGAAAAGTTGATCTTGCCAATGGAGAAAGGGTTTTTAAAATGACCTGCGTCGAATGCCATGGCCTGGATGGCCAGGGTAAAAAAGCCTCGGGTAGTTTTGCCTATGAATATCCTCCACTTTGGGGGCCAGATTCGTTTAATAACGGTGCGGGCATGAATCGTGCCATCACGGCCGCCCAATTTATCAAGGCCAATATGCCCTTTGGAACGACCTTTGACGCTCCTTTGCTTACGGATGAAGAAGCGTACGATGTGGCCGGTTATATTACTCAACAAAAAAGGCCCATTAAAGCCCATACCGAGAAAGATTTTCCCGATTTGAAGAAAAAACCTGTATCTACACCCTATCCCCCATATGCAGATTTATTCCCTTTGGAACAACACCAACTAGGACCTTTTCAGCCAATAATAAACTATTACAAACAGAAGTATAACACAACTAAAACCAAATAAATGTATTATGAGCACAATAAATAATAATTCTAGACGACAATTTATCGGAGCTATGGCCCTTGGTGCAACAGCAAGCACCATTGCGGTACTTACAAATCCCATTTATGCGAATTCCCCTGCGGTCAACGCTTCAAAGATGAATGATGCGGATAAATGGTTTGAAAAAATCAAAGGAACACATCGAATTGTTTATGATGGCGCTACCCCCCATGGCGGGTTCCCGATTATCTGGAATTGGGCATTTTACATGACCAATAATGAAACCGGTACCAAAGATGCCGATATGACCGCTATGACCGTATTAAGACATAGTGCCTTAGGACTAGCTTTGGAAGACCGTCTGTGGGCGAAATATAATCTCGGGGAGGTCTTTGGCATCAATGATCATGCCACGGGAAAACCATCGCTACGAAACCCCTATTATGAGCCGAAAGAAGGGGACTTTCCTTTGCCCGGCATTGATGGAATAAAACGTTTGCAGGAACGGGGTGCTATGTTTTGTGCTTGTGATCTGGCCACCAAGGTATATAGCAATTCAGTGGCCCAGAAAATGAACTTGGATCCAGCGCAGGTATATGCAGATTGGGTCAGTGGTATTCTCCCTGGAATTCAACCTGTTCCTTCAGGGGTTTGGGCACTTGGTCGGGCTCAAGAGCACGGTTGTGGGTACATATTTGCAGGGGATTAAAAATAATCATGGGCGATTTAACGGCTATATTATGAACAATGCCAGAACAAAATGTCACTGTTCGCCGACATTTTCGATGGTTAATTATAATTGCCTTTTTATAATATTTAATTAAAACAGGATGAAATCATATGTAAACATAGTATTCTGTTGCTTAATTGCCTCAATCGGCTTTGGGCAAGAAAAACCGGTAAAAATAGTATTTGATGTAACAAGCAGTAACATAGCTGTTCATCAATCTGCCGTTCGGCACATGACCATGATGTCTAATGCATACCCCGATTCAAAGTTCGAAATGGTTGTGTATAGTGGAGCTTATGAAATGATGGTCAAAGACAAATCTGCTGTTTCGAAAGAAATAGAAACACTGGCCAAAAACAAAAACGTTGATTTAGTGGTATGCCAAGCGTCATTGAATCGTCATAAGATAGAGGCTTCTCAGTTGTTACCAGGTGTCCGGGCAGTTCCCGATGGCATTTTGGAGATAATTGAAAAAGAAGGACTGGGTTGGGGATATATAAAGGAAGCGCATTAAAAAAATCGGATGGCACTAAGGGGTTTTAAAAAGTTTCCAATAAGAATTGCCAACAAGGTAAGTTCTAGTATGGCATTGAATTATTTGTAAGACCGGAATAATTTTAAGTGGCATTGACCTTTTCTTCAATGACTATTTAAGATATTTTATAATTGCAAATAGTTCTGTAATAAATAAATCGTCAATATCCCCCAAAAAGTACCCGTCGCCATGCTTAGAATGGCCAAAACAATGGCGTGTGGCATCCATTTTACTTCATAGGCGGCGGTCACTGCCGGGGCAGTGGCAATGCCCCCCACATTGGCCATACTCGCAATGGGCACCCAGGCCATGTGGATGTTCAACAATTTGGCGATAATCATCATAAAAATAAAATGGCCTAGTAACCAAATGATCAGGAACAGCAGGAAAGCCGTATTAAAACCCAGGGTTGCAAACTGCAATTTCAATCCCAGCACCGCCATGACCACAAGAATCAGGATGCCCCCGGCCTTTAGGGTAAATCGAAAATTCCAATGGGGAAAGAGATTACTTAAGGCCAAACCTGCTAGTGAAAGTATGACAATCCGCCCGATAAAGCTATCAATCAAGGCATTGCACATCAATACCGTCACCAAAAGAATAGCCGCACACGCCCACGGGGGCATTTTATATTCGGTGTCGGTCCTCATTTCTTCGGGCATTGCGGTATCGGAAATTCGGAATGTACGATTCAGCCAATCGCTTTTTTTGATACACTGGAACATCAATATCGTCCAGATGTTCACGAGGATATTGTCCATTACCAATACCGATAAAAATATATTCTCAGGACATTCGACCAACTCCTTCAACACCAATTGACTTGTGCTCCCCCCGATCCAGCTACCAACGATGGGGGGAATGCCCTTCCAATAGCCTTGCGTAATCAAGGTTTTTGAAACCAAATCGGTATCGACTAGCCCTACCGTCAACAAGACAGGAAAAAGGGCTATAAAAAAAGAACCTGCAACAAAAAGGAAGATGGGTTTCCAGCCAATGGCTTTTAACTGTCC
>JALHST010000058.1 GCA_022865355.1 Maribacter sp.
AGGAAGCCCTAGATGGCAATGAAGAGGAGCTTTTTGAGCATCATAGATTCTTGGCCTCAAAAGGACAGGAACCCCTCCGTGTCGATAAATTTTTGATGAACTTCATCGAATATGCCACTCGAAACAAAATACAGCAAGCCGCAAAGCATGGCCATATTTGGGTCAATGACACCATCGTAAAACAGAACTATCGTGTAAAAGCCGGCGATGAAGTCAAGGTGTTATTTGCGCATCCCCCACATGAATTTTTATTGGTCCCTGAAGATATTCCCTTAGATATTGTCTTTGAGGACGAAACCCTATTGGTGGTTAATAAACCCGCAGGCATGGTCGTGCATCCCGGTCATGGCAATTATTCGGGTACCTTGATCAATGCCCTATTGTATCATATAAGGGATTTACCCGTAAATAGCAATGAGCGCCCAGGATTGGTTCACAGGATCGATAAGGATACCTCTGGACTTTTGGTGATTGCCAAGACCGAGGCAGCTATGGCGCACCTGGCAAAACAATTTTTTGATAAGTCATCGGAACGGGAGTATATTGCCTTGGTCTGGGGAAATGTAGAAAATGAAAGCGGCACGATTGTGGGCAATATAGGTCGTAACCCTAAAAACCGATTGCAAATGCACGTTTTTCCGGAGGGAGACGAAGGCAAGGAAGCCATCACACATTATACGGTTTTAGAACGCTTAGGCTATGTGACCTTGGTCGCGTGCAAGCTTGAAACGGGACGTACCCATCAAATACGGGCCCATATGAAATACATTGGCCATACTTTGTTCAATGACGAACGGTATGGGGGGGATAAAATTCTTAAAGGCACCACATTTACGAAGTATAGGCAATTTGTCGAGAATGCCTTCAAGATCCTGCCACGACAGGCATTACATGCCAAAACCTTAGGATTTGTACATCCTGTTACAGGGAAATCGATGCGTTTTGATTCGGAAATCCCCGAAGATATGGCGACATGTATCGAGAAATGGCGACAATACGCGAAACATAGTTCCACAGAATAGCTTCTATCGATCTTGCCATCGATAACTGCATGCGCGCCGCCATAGGTCATCCAAGAAAACTTAATTATTTTTGCAAAAATAGTCTTAATGAAAATCGTTGTCTCTCCTGCCAAGTCCCTTGATTTTGAAAGCGAATGGCCGAAATCGAAATTTACCCTTCCCCAATTTTTGGAACAATCCGAAAAAATAAACAAGATATTGGCCAAAAAGAAGCCGAAGGCCTTGGCCAAATTGATGGATATTTCGCCAGCACTTGCCGAATTAAATTGGGAACGCAACCAACAATTTTCGACACCTTTCCATCCTGATAATTCCCGACCTGCCGTTTATGCGTTTAATGGGGATGTTTACCAAGGTTTGGATGCCTATACGATTCCCGAAAACAAAATCGACCGATTGCAGGATACCCTCCGGATCCTTTCGGGATTGTATGGAATTTTGAAACCCCTAGATCTAATTCAACCGTATCGTCTTGAAATGGGCACACAAATACGCGTGGGCCGTAAAAAGAATTTATACGATTTCTGGAAAAAGGATTTAACCGCCCATTTGAATGCCGAATTAAAGGATAATGAGCTTTTTATCAATCTGGCGAGTAACGAATATTTTGGGGCAATCGATGAAAAGAATTTGAAGGTGCCAGTAATCACGCCAATTTTTAAGGATTGGAAGAACGATAATTTAAAAGTCCTCAGCTTCTTTGCCAAAAGGGCCAGGGGTGCCATGGTTCGCTATATCATCGATTCAAATGCCAAGACCATGGGCGATATTAAGGCTTTTACATTAGAGGGGTATCAATTTAGTAAGGAACATACGTTAAAGGAAAACCAACCTGTTTTTGTGCGATAAAACACTATCAAATTTATTTTTTCTTCTTCACGTTAATTTTTTCCTCAACCGTGGGTCTTTTCTTGATTTTTTGCGGCCTTCTGGCGCCATACGAGTTGTTGGCTATTTTTCCACGTCTTGTTTTTTTATCACCTTTACCCATAATTTTATATTTGACTATTTCACCTAAAATTACGCATTTAACCGGACATATGGCAAATACCACCCCGATAGCTCCCGATAGCTATCGGGAGGGAGGAGCCAAATACCAAATTAGGATCTATTAATTTTATAGGCCGAACACGAACAAATACCCATCCGTTGAAATTTTAACGTTTATATAATTACGGTTTTCTAAACCTTTGATAAAAAGACTATGTTTCTGCACACCCATCCCTATGAACCCTTTTTGTTCGAGGAAGCCACGAAATTGATCGTGGGTACCCTGCCACCTCCCCGTTTTACAATAGGCGATTTGAAACAGGATGACGTGAATTTTTGTTATGGAAGCCGCGATGGTCAGTTGTGGCCTATTTTGGATGAAATTTTCGACCTACAGCTTACATTTGAAACCACGGACGCGGCGGTGCGCCAGCGGAGAGATTTTTTGAGAAAACATCGCATCGGGATCTGTGATATAGTGGCCAGTGCCGAACGGTCCAAAATCGATGCCTCCGATATGGGAATGCAGAACATTACCTTGCGGAACCTTATAGCGTATCTGCAACAATACCCAAAAGTCTCGATGTTGCTGTTCACGGGAGGCAATAGTAAAAATGGACCGGAATACTTTTTCAGGAAGCATTTGAAGGAAAATAACCTGACACTTGAAGTCGTGTCGGACGAAATACCGCGAATCCATCAATTTAAGCTGTTGGGTTTGGATCGCGATGGATCAAAAGATAGAATCATTACCACCGTATCTTTGACCGCTCCTTCCGGCGCCGCCAATAGAGCCATTGGAAGTCTGCAATCATATAAGAAACAGAAGGCCCTTGACCCCAATTTCAATACCTTTGACTTTAGGGTGCAACAATATCGCCCTTTTTTTACTTGTTGAGCGAGGCCGCCTTGACAGGAAAGGTTTCCTGTTGTGTTTTTAAGGCAAAATCCCTGATTTTGTTATTTGCCAAATAATCTCCCGTCGTATCATGGATTTATACCGATATTTGACCGATTATTTTTTAAGGCTTTCGAAAAGGGAAGCAAGGTTGATTTAAAAATATTTTATGCAGCAATTTGAAAGATTAAAGGAATTTAAGAAATCGGTTAGCAACAAGTTCAATATCTATAACAGCTTGTTCCTAAATTTGCCGTATCAAAATATTGAGAATGTGGGCATGCTTATTCCCTTGCTGCTGTATCAATGTCAAAAAGGGTTACAATCTGGTCAAAATCCCCAGGATATTTTGGAATCTTTTTTTCAAAATTATGCCAATATCGATTCGGAACGGGATCGTATAGATTTTATGTTCCGAATTATTCAATATGTCGAGCGGCAAGTTGTATTGTACGATAGTGTGGAAGACGCAGCCTTTCCAAAATTGCAGGAACACCGAAGCTCTTTATCGATCAAAGACTATTTTCAACTTGTCGATAAGGACAAAAGTTGGGACAAGGTCGCCGAAAAATTGTCAACATTTAGTGCGCGTATCGTACTCACGGCACACCCAACTCAATTTTATACCCCGGCCGTATTAGATATCATTGCCGAGTTGCGGTCCCTTATCCTGGAAAATAAAATAAACGAAATAGATGTTACCCTGCAACAACTGGGGCTTACTTCATTGATTAATGCCAAAAAACCGACGCCCTTGGATGAGGCCAAAAATATCATATACATCCTTCGGAATGTATATTACGATGCGGTCGGTGATTTGTATGCCTATATCAAGGAGAATATCAGTAATAATCATTTCGAGAATCACAACATCATTAAACTCGGATTTTGGCCTGGGGGCGATCGCGACGGAAATCCGTTTGTAACGGCAGCCATCACGAAGGATGTAGCCGATGAACTTCGTGTAAATTTAATGAAGTGCTATTACAATGACCTGAAACGGATACAACAGAAACTGACCTTCAAGGATTTACAGGAACCGTTGATGCAACTCAGGGGCAATCTTTATGTTGCCATGTTCGATAGTAGCAAAAATGTTGGATATCGCGATATTATAGACCCACTTTTAGTTATCAGGCAGCTTTTGATTGAAAAATATCACAGCCTCTATTTATCGGATCTCGATAAGTTTATTGATAAAGTGCGGATTTTTAAGACCCACTTCGCCACCTTGGATATTCGACAAGATCACAGTATGCATAAAAGAGTGGTGGAGGCGGTGCTTTTGAAGAACGGAATCATTAACGAATCGCTTGAAGAACTCCAAGAAGATTCTTTGATAGACCTGCTCTTGCATAAAAATCTCAAGCTTTCAATCGATGATTACGAGGATGAAATCGTCAAGGATACCCTTGGGAATATAGCACAGTTAAAAACTATACAGGACAGGAACGGGGAAGAAGGCTGCAATCGTTATATCATCAGTAACTCAGAGGATGTGTTTTCGGTGCTCTTTGTCTTTGGGCTCTTTCGGTGGTGTGGTTGGGCAATGCCGGAAATAACATTCGATATCGTTCCCCTATTTGAGACGATGAAGGGTATGGAAACCTCCGAGCTTACCATGCAGACTTTGTTCGAAATACCTGAATATCGGGAACATTTGGAAAGAAGGGACAATAAACATACGATCATGCTCGGTTTTTCCGATGGCACAAAGGATGGAGGGTATGTTAAGGCGAATTGGTCGATTTTCAAGACCAAGGAAAATTTGTCAAAGATTTGCCGTAAATATGCTATACAGGCCATATTTTTCGATGGTCGCGGGGGTCCACCAGCAAGGGGTGGCGGCAAAACCCATCGGTTTTATGCAGCGCAGACCAAAGATATCGCAAATCACGAAATTCAATTGACCATTCAAGGACAAACGATTACTAGTACTTATGGCACTAAGGAGCAGTTTATGCACAACAGTGAACAGTTATTAACAGCGGGATTGTCGAACAATTTATTCGGAAAGGAGAACGTAATTTCCGAGGAATCCAGAAAATTATTGGAAGAGCTTTCAATCTTGAGCTTCGATAAATATGATGCCTTGAAGAATCATGAAAAATTCATCCCGTATTTAGAGAACCGAAGTACGTTAAAATATTATCAAATGGCCAATATTGGCAGCAGGCCGGGCAAAAGGGGCAACAAGAAAAAGCTTGAATTGACCGATCTTAGGGCTATCTCCTTTGTTGGTTCCTGGAGTCAATTGAAGCAGAATGTCCCGGGTTATTTTGGTATTGGTACGGCCTTGAAGACCATGAAGGATGCCGGCAGATTGAAAGACCTGAAAAGACTTTATAAGGAAGTACCGCTTTTTAAGGCTTTGATGCTCAATAGTATGATGTCGCTTTCAAAGTGTTACTTTGAATTGACCAGTTATATGAAGCAGGATCCCGAGTATGGTGAATTTTGGAACATTCTCTATGAGGAATATGCTTTGTCGAAGGAGATGTTATTAAAAATCTCGGGTTCCAAGATTTTGATGGAAAATGAGGCAGTATCCCGGGAATCAATTAAGATACGGGAGAATATTGTGCTTCCCTTATTGGTTATCCAACAATATGCCCTGCAAAAAATTGCCCAAAATTCTGACTATTTAGAGCTGTATGAGAAGATAGTCACCCGAAGCTTGTATGGCAATATCAACGCCAGTAGAAATTCGGCTTGATCAAGAAAACCCTCGTACTTCGATACCACCGAAAGTGCGGGTCGTACTCAAATAATTAAATGATTCTTATTTTTTTTGTTGATCCTTTATGGAACCACTATCGATATCGAATTTGTTTGAGTCTATATGTGTATTTCCCGTAGGATGGATCGGATCGCGGTGTACTACTTTTCTTTTAAATTTTCTTCGCTTATTTATAATTCCCATTATTCTCCTCTTTTTGGTCATTCTTCATACGAATAGCGATATGGTAAATCGGTTCTTGATATAATTTGTTTTGTTAATCTTTGTTAAGAGTCGCTAATGCTGAGCCCTATATGCCTTAATTTTAGCATTTTTAAAACATTACTGATTTTAAATCGTATTAGTTAACTCAGATCCTGGGTTATTCCGATTTTATGAAAGAGGCAGATAATGGAACTTTGTGCGGATGGAAAAACAAAATGTCCTGAGCGAAAAAAATAATATGCATCAATTCCCTAACCCTTAATGTATTTAAAATTTTTGAGGGCCAATGGCAAACCAAGGCCAGAAAGGTTCCGCTTTAAATTCTTAAACACTAAAAAAGTCTGATGAAACATCTTTATCTCTTACTTACCTTACTTGCCTTATGTTCATCACCAAAAATGTATTCCCAAGAAACCTTTCCTACTGAAGTAAGCTTAAAAGGAACGGTGACCGACTTTAATAATCAACCTATCAAAGGGGCCTCGGTATATGTCGATTCGGCCAAAACTAGGACGACGACAAATAGAAAAGGAATTTTCAAGATCAATATTAAACCCGAAACGGAATTGTTAACTGTATTTTCAGATGATTACGGTATAGTGAGCATTGAATTTAATGGTGAAAAGGAGCTTTCTTTCAAGTATCCGCAAAACGCCAAACCTATTTCAGAGGAAAATTTGAGTCTTTTGGGCTTTGTCGTTTCGGTTAGCGGAAAACAAGATGCGAATAATTATGCAGATTATGCCACCGTTTATGATATCCTGAAAGCAAAATTTAGACAAGTTAGGGTAAACGGTACTAAAATAACCATTGCCAAAGGACCTAATACCTATAGTGGGAATTCAGATCCCCTTATTGTGGTCAATGGGGTCCCGACCACCAATCTTACGTCAATTCCCACTTCCGAGATTAAATCGATACAGGTCATCCAAGCAGGAAGTGAAGCAGCCGAATATGGTCTTAGGGGGGTCAACGGGGTACTTGTAATCATTCTAAAAAAATAAAAAGGGAAGCCTTGGGCAGCCCTGGCTTGAAGAACTATTGCGAACTGCTCAAAATCGCATAAAAGGCTCTTATTCCATAAGCGATATGACCAATTTTTAGATTTTCGTTCGGACTGTGCTGGTTGTTGTCCGGGTTGACCATTGGCACAATAAAAGCCGGAATTTTTAATTCGTTGATAAAAGGCGCAATGGGCACCGTGCCTCCCATAATTCGAATCTGTACCACCTCTTCGGCAAAGGTTTCTTTTAAGGTCTTCACCAAAAAATTGCCGTATGTATTGTTTAGATCGGTTCGAAAAGCATCGGTTACCGTGCCCTCCAATACCGTAATGATCTTATCATGGTTCATGCGCTCTTCTTTGGTAGGCACGCTGTCAGTAATATAAAATCCTTGTTTTTCTATATACTTTTTTACCAGACTTTTCAAACGAGTACCATCCGATTCGGGCACCAAGCGCATATCGATTTCGGCCGTGGCAGTTGCGGGTACAATAGTACGTGCCTGTTCGCCTATCCAACCGGAACCCAATCCCCGTATATTCAACGAAGGATATTGCAGGGATTCCTGATAAAAGCTACCGACCTTTTCCGGGGTCTTGATTTCTAAATTTGCATTGATCGTTTTTTCATCATCGGGGACACTTTTAAGGATTTTCATTGTGGCCTCGTCCAGGGTTATTCCGTCGTAATAACCTTTTATCAAGACACGACCCTCTGAATCTTTCATACTTGCCAATAACTGGGCCAGCTGAAAACCTGGATTCGGGGCATAATTTCCATAATGACCACTGTGCTGAGGTCGAATCGGGCCGTAGGTGGTCAACGAGAGGGTGGTAATCCCGCGACAGCCATATACTACGGTTGGTTTCTCGCTGTTGTGCACGGGTCCGTCGTTGATGACCAAAAAATCGGCTTCTAGGAGTTCCCTATAGTCCTTTACGGCTTTGGGCAAGGGTGCACTGCTTTTTTCTTCTTCACTATCTAAAATGACTTTGATATTGAAAGGTATTTCGACTTTGTTCTTCTGCAATAAATCGATGGCGTTCAAGAACATGACGATAGGTCCTTTATCATCGGAGGTAGATCGCCCAAAAAGGCGCCAATCATAATTGATATCCTCATTGAGATCATCAAAGGATTCGGTTTTCCAGCCATCCCCATCTTTTGACTTGAGAACCACCTCATAGGGATTGGCTTGATCCCATTTTGAGATATCGACCGATTGACCGTCGAAATGCATATAAAATAGAATGGTAGGTTTGCTATCCTCCATGGGCAGGGCAGCGAAGAAGAGCGATTCACCATCGGTAGGTAAAATGGAAGTATTAAAACCGCGGTCATTGAACTTTGTCGTCAACCAGGTAAGATTGCGATTGATATCGGCATGATCCAAGGCATCATTGGGGATGGCCACAAATTCGCGCAGCTCATCAATGCTGTGACGCACCTGTGATTTTAGATGCAAGGAGTCCTGGGCATAGGTAAAAATTCCGTAGAGGATAAAGATCAGGAAGCTACTTTTTTTCATTTATGTATGGCTTAGGGTATGGTATTCGGGTTTCATCGTTTAATTCCAGAACGCATGGGTTCTTTGGAATTCACTTGATTCTTCAAATTAAATGTATTCGCATTGATCAGGGATAAATATAGCGTATTCTATTTTTTAATGAGACGAACCAATTGTTTTATTATAAGCCGGAACAACAATATAAAAGGGAATCCGTGTATAAAAACATCAAACCAATCCATAATTTGCATGCCAATCGCCCCACCCGCGATCCATTTGATTTTTCCCCAAATATGAGGTTCAGGAAAATAGGGGGCAAGCCCTAAGGTAAGGCACAAGAGGATTACTATTTTCCAATTATTAAACAATTCTTTCATCAGCCTATTATTTCTTGAACAAATTGATCCAACTTTTCAATGCCATGGGCCGTCAAATGTTTGATAACTGCCGATCCTATAATGGCGCCCTTGGCCAATTTAGTGGCCTGTTGAAATGTTTCGGCATTGCTAATACCAAAGCCTACGATTTGGGGATTTTTCAGTGCAAGCGCATGGATTCGCTCAAAATAGGCCTCCTGTGTTGCGCCGAAACCTTCTTTGGTACCCGTAACACTTGCCGAACTCACCATATAAATAAAGCCGTTGGAGACCTTGTCGATAAATCGAATGCGCTCCTCGGAAGTCTGGGGGGTAATCAAGAAGATATTTATGAGTCCGTATTTATGGAAGATGCTCTGGTATGTATCCAAGTAAACGTCTACGGGAAGATCAGGAATGATGAGTCCATCAATGCCGATTTCTTGACACTTTTTACAAAATGCTTCCACCCCGAATTGATATATGGGATTAAAATATCCCATAATCAGCAGCGGTAATGACACCGTTTTTCGGATGGCTTTCAACTGATCAAAAAGTATTTCGGAGGTCATCCCATTTTTTAAGGCCTGGGTGGAACTTGCCTGAATGGTGGGGCCATCGGCCAAAGGGTCACTGAAGGGTAAGCCAATTTCAATCATGCCCACCCCACATTTTTCCAGATTTTCTATGATTTTTACCGTATCGTTCAACGCAGGATACCCTGCTGTGAAGTAGATGGAGAGGATTTTGCCTTCTTCCTGTAATTTTTTTTGTATTCTATTCATTTTATTTCGATATACGATGGGCAAGGACCTGCAGGGTTTCACAAATCATTGAGGGCCTTTCTAAATTTGGCGGTGTTACCGAGAGGGTCAAAAAGGACTTTTCTAGATATTTGAGAAGCGACCTCGTAGTTTTGTATTTCAAGTCTTCCTCAAAGTTTAAAATAATTTATGTAGGTCTGTAAATCTTTGTCTCCCCGTCCTGAAAGATTGATTACAACAATATCGTCCTTTTTAAATTTTCGATATTCCAAAATTGCAAAGGCATGGGAGGATTCGATTGCCGGGATGATGCCTTCCAATTGAGAGACCATCAAACCGGCGGTCATGGCGTCGTCATCGGTGATCGATATGAATTCACCCCTACCTGATGTAAAGAGATGGGCATGCATAGGGCCGACACCGGGATAATCTAGGCCGGCGGAAATGGAATAGGGCTCGGTAATTTGGCCATCGGTCGTTTGCATAAGCAGGGTTTTGCTTCCATGGATAATTCCTACTTTTCCCAAAGCCGAAGTTGCCGCACTTTTGCCGGTATCGATTCCTTTTCCTGCCGCCTCAACGGCAATGATGCCCACCTCCGGTTGGTCCAAAAAATGATAATAGGCCCCGGCAGCATTACTTCCCCCACCGACACAGGCGACCACATAATCGGGATTTTCACGCCCTTCTTTTTCCTTCAACTGCCATTTGATTTCTTCTGATATGACTGATTGAAATCGGGCAACCATATCGGGATATGGATGTGGCCCGACCACCGAACCTATGATATAGTGGGTATCAACGGGATTATTGATCCAATCCCTGATGGCTTCATTGGTGGCATCCTTCAAGGTTTTGCTACCTGAAAGGGCCGGGCGCACGGTTGCCCCCAACATTTTCATCCGTGCCACATTCGGGGCCTGCCGGGCAATGTCAATTTCACCCATATATACAACACACTCCATCCCCATTAGGGCACAAACGGTAGCCGTGGCCACCCCGTGCTGACCCGCTCCTGTTTCGGCGATGATCCGGGTCTTGCCCAATTTTTTAGCCATCAAGATCTGTCCGATCGTATTGTTGACCTTGTGTGCGCCCGTATGGCAAAGATCCTCCCTTTTGAGATATATCTTGACCTTGTATTTTTGGGAAAGACGGTTGGCATAATAGAGTGGGGTAGGGCGGCCCACATAGTCTCTTAACAATTGGTCAAACTCCTTTTTAAAAGAGGGCTCTTCCATGATCGTAATATAGTTTTGACGAAGTTCCTCCGTATTCGGGTAGAGCATTTCAGGAATGAATGCGCCACCGAATTCCCCATAATAACCCCTTTCGTCGGCTTGATATTGGCTTCTCGTCTGCCCTTTCTTGGTTTTAAAAAGGGGTCTGCCTTTAGGGTGAGCCGAAGATGTTATTGGTTCTTTTTCCATAATGCGTCTTTGAATTCTTTTAATTTCTTGGTATCCTTCAAACCCGGTTTTTCTTCAAATTTACTATTTAGGTCGATGGCATAACAATATTTTGACTCCGATCGTTTGAAAAATGATTCGATGGAGGCGATAGCATCCAAACCGATTCCACCGCTCAAGAAATACGGCTTCGTCGAAGGATAGTCCTTTAATATCCTCCAATCAAAGGCATACCCATTACCACCTGGTAATTTTCCTTTCGAATCGAATAGATAATAGTCACATACTTTTTCATAGTCTTTTAAAGCATCAAAATTAAATTTCCCCCGAATCGGAAATACTTTTATGATACGTGCGGGGATTTGGGCATGATCCAGTTCATTGGAGACCTGTTTGCAATATGCCGGACTTTCATTGCCGTGTAATTGGATGGCCTGTAAGTGAAAGCGTCTGGTCTTTTCAATTACCTCGGGGATAGGGGCATCCACAAAAACGCCCACTTTATTGATCTTTGCATCGAGTTCCGGCATGGGCCCATCAAAATAACGCGGCGAAGATCTCCAGAATATAAAGCCCAAATAGTCGGGTCGTTCTGCGGCCACTTCCAATGTATTATATTTCATGCCACAGACTTTTAATTTCATGCCTGTAATTTTTTTATAAATGTTGCTGCAGTCGCCCCTGGTTGAGCGGTCTTCATAAAATTCTCCCCGATCAGGAACCCTTGGTAGCCATACTCCTTTAGCTCTCGAATGGCATCAATACTGCTTATACCACTCTCCGATACTTTTACGAAATCGTTTGGTATCAGGTGGGAAAGTAATTTACTCGTCTTTAAATTAACTTCAAAAGTTTTTAGATTACGATTATTGACCCCGATCATATCGACACTGGGCATAAGTGAACTTATGAGTTCTTTTTCATCATGAACTTCAAGAAGTACTTCGAGATACAACTTTTTGGCCAATTCGGAAAAATCCTTGATTTCCTGTCGGGTCAAAATGGCGGCAATTAATAGGATCACATCGGCACCATATGCCTTTGCCTCCAGGATCTGGTATGCATCGATTATAAATTCTTTGCGCAATAAGGGCATCTGTACGGCTGCCCGGGCCAAGAGTAGATCATCCAACGACCCACCGAAATACTTACCATCGGTTAGTACCGACATACCGCAAGCTCCTGCTTTACCATAGCCGATAGCTACATCCTGCACATTGAGATTTTGGTTGATCACCGATTTCGAAGGGGATCTGCGCTTGTGCTCGGCAATAATACCCGTGGCACTATTTTGAAGTGCAGTGGCCAATGAATTCTTGGCGCGATCAAAGAGTACGGAGCCTTCTAATTGATGCTGGGGGAAGATCATTTTTTTCAAGGCAATCTCCTTTCGTTTGTCTGCTACTATTTTATCTAAAATGTTCATTTTTTGAATAGGAAATAATTTTGGATCAGATAATCAAGGTGAAATACAATCGGTTTATTTGAGACTAGGGCCGATAGATTGCTTTTTTAAATGTGGTTCCTTGCTTATGACGATTTTTAGTTTCTACTTAATTCCTGTAATTTTTTCAAGGCCTTCAGTCCTTTTCCACTTTGTAGCGATTCCATGGCCATCTCAAATCCGACCTGAGGTGATACCTTCTTTACCGTGGCAATTGCCACACCCGCATTAGCACAAACAACATGATTTTGGGCATTCGTGCCCTTGCCCTGTAAAACATCCAAAAATATTTGTGCCGAAGTTTCGATATTCTTTCCGCCTAAAATTTCGTTTTGCCGTATGGCTGTAACACCAAAGTCCTCGGGCTTTAAAATGCCCTCCGAGGTATTCGAAATTGTTTTGGTGTCTCCGGTCAGTGATATTTCGTCATAACCATCGAGGGCATGCAACACGGTAAAGTTTTTATCGGTATTCTGATAAAGATACCCGTACATACGTGCCAATTCGAGATTAAAGACCCCAACTATTTGATTTTTTGGAAATGCCGGGTTGACCATAGGCCCCAACATATTAAAGAAGGTTTTTACCCCGAGCTCTTTTCGAATAGGGGCTACGTTCTTCATTGCAGGATGGAATAGTGGTGCATGTAAGACGCAGATACCGGCCACCTCGATCGATTTTTCTAAAAAATCGGCCTTATTACTGAATTTAATTCCTAGAAACTCCATCACATTACTACTGCCACAGGTAGAGGATACGCCGTAATTACCATGTTTGGTGACGTATACGCCCGCACCTGCCGTTACAAAGGATGCCAAGGTAGAGATATTAAAAGTGTCCTTGCCATCACCGCCGGTGCCACAAAGGTCGATTGGGTTAAATGCCGATAAATCTACCGCCAAACATAACTCCAATAGAGCATCCCGAAAGCCTTCCAATTCCTCGATCGTGATGCTGCGCATCATGTAAACGGTCAAAAAGGCGGCTATTTGACTCACATTGTATTCTCCTTTGGCAATATTGACCAATATTTGCTTGGCATCTTCCTTGGTGAGGATGTCATGGTTGATCAATCTGTTCAATGTTTCCTTCATTTTTATTCGATTTACTTCGATATGGACTTGGTCCTATACTAATTTTATTTGGTAATTGAGTATACCGTTTTTGGTACTATTTTTTATTTATGGGGTATTCGATACATTTTTCAGCCCACCTTTCAGATTCGCTTGGCCTCCATCTGCTGGTTTTCCCTTGAGGAGTCCAACGGACTCCTGGCATAACCAGTTTTCCAATATTTTTTTTCCATAGGGCGTAAGCACTGATTCAGGATGGAACTGCACAGAACAAACGTCATACTGGGTGTGCCGAAGCGACATGATTTGTCCGTTTTCATCAGTTGAGGTAACTTTTAAAACTTTAGGCAGCATCGGGTTTACGACCCATGAATGATATCGGCCGACCTCGATTTCTTTTGGGATTCCACTGAACAAAGCATCATTCCCGATAATTTTTATTTTTGTTGCGACCCCGTGATACACTTTTTCGAGATTAATGAGGCTGCCACCAAATACTTCCCCTATCGCTTGCTGTCCCAGACATACGCCAAAAATTCGTTTGGTAGGGGCATATTTTGTGATGATTTCTTTTAACAAACCTGCTTCGTCCGGTATCCCGGGACCCGGAGAAAGCACAATATTTTGATAAGCAGCCACCTCATCCAAAGAAATTTGGTCGTTTCGTTTTACCACGACTTCAAAGCCTAAATCCTCGATATAATGCACCAGGTTGTAGGTAAAACTATCATAGTTGTCAATCACCAGTACGGCCCCCGGATTTACTGGCGTTGCAGCAACATGGGGCAACTTTTCCTTTTCGGCGGTAATATTACTTTTATTTTTAGGAAGGCTCATGTATTCCGATAATTAGTTTTGCCCGATGAATGTCTGGACGACTTATATGGTTTGTGCTATTTCTAAGGCTTTGGTCAAGGCACCTAGTTTATTATACGTTTCCTGCAATTCATTTTCGGGGTCGGATACAGCGACCAGTCCGGCACCCGCCTGGTAATGTAACTGATGGTTCTTACTTAGAAAAGTTCGGATCATAATGGCATGATTAAAGTTCCCCTCGAAATCCATAAAACCTATTGCTCCCCCATAATACCCTCTGCTTGTTTTTTCATATTTTTCTATTAATTGCATGGCCATATGTTTGGGCGCACCACTTAAGGTACCGGCCGGAAACGTATCGGCTACAACTTTCAGGGTCGGTACCCCTTTTTTCTTTTGTCCGGTTACTTTCGAGACTAGATGAATCACATGCGAAAAAAACTGAACTTCCTTGTAGTTTACGACTTTCACCATATTGCCATGTCTGCTCAAATCATTACGTGCGAGGTCGACCAACATCACATGCTCGCTATTTTCTTTATCGTCTTCGGTCAATCGTTTGGCCAAGATGGCATCCTGTTCATCATTTCCGGTACGTTTGAAAGTTCCGGCTATGGGGTGTATTTCGGCTCTACCATTCTGAACGACCAGTTGGGCCTCGGGGGAGCTTCCGAAGATTTTAAAGTCTCCATAATCGAAATAAAATAAATAGGGAGACGGGTTTACCGAACGCAACGCCCTGTATACATTAAATTCGTCGCCTTTAAATCGTTGGGAAAATCTTCGTGAGAGTACTAATTGAAATACGTCCCCGCGCTGGCAATGCTTTTTGGCCATTTCAACCTGTGCCTTAAATTCGGCATCCTCGAGATTTGAAGCAACCGCGCCTTCGATTGAAAAGTTGTAGGATGCAAAAGTTCGCACATTGAGCAGTTGTTCCAACTCCGCCGTATTGTCATTTGAATTAAAACAATGGGCAAATATGTAGGCCTCATTCTTAAAGTGGTTGATGGCTACTATATTTTGGTATACGGCATAATAAATATCTGGAATAGACACTGAATTTTCTTTTTTTGATAAATTGATATCCTCAAAATAGCGCACAGCGTCGTACCCCATATAGCCAAAAAGACCGGTATTGATGAACTTGAAATTATTTTTCTCAGTCGTGAATCTTTGACTGAAACTGTCTATTATTTCTACCAAGTCTGTCTTTGCGTCGATCGCCACTTCTTCATGCGTACCATCTGGAAATTTCTGAGTAATAATTTCATTTTCGACTTTTATGGAGGCGATGGGGTTGCAACAGATATAGGAGAAACTATTATCGTTAGCGTGGTAGTCGCTACTTTCTAATAGGATACTATTGGGGTATTTATCCCGAATTTTTAGATATACGCTTACCGGGGTAATGGTATCGGCCAAAATTTTGCGGTAACTGGTGCTAAGTTTGTATTTCATGATTAATGATATCAAAAGCAAAAGGCTTGTCGTGATAGACAAGCCTTTTATATAGTTTTACTACAATGGTGCTTAGCTCACGACGTTTTTCGTAAGTTTTTCCACCACCAAGAATTTATTGCACAATTGTTCATCGGGTAAAGATAGAAATGATTTTTAAAAATTCAAATCAATTTTTGGGAAATTAAAAATCCCGCAACCGTTTGAATGGTCGCGGGATTATTTTGGTGTGGACAAGGAGATTAAAATTCCATGTCTACGACCAAATCAAACTCGTCATAGATGGTTTTATCCCCTAAGTTGTCAAAGAAACTTCCAGAACCATATTTTACATCGTATTGTGAACGATCTACTTTCATAGTGGCTGTGGCTTTGCTTCCATATATCGATACGTCAAACGTAATCGGCTTGGTAATGTTTTTTATGGTCAAGTTTCCTGTAACTTCATACGAGTTTTTTCCACTGGCCTTAACTTCGGTAAAAACCAATTTCGAAGTAGGGTGGTTTTGGACACCGAAGAAATCATCGGATTTCAAATGGCCCTCTAATTTTCCCTTACTCTCTGTATCTGATGCCAAATCGACGGAAGCCAATGAAGTCATGTCGACGAAAAATTCACCCCCCGCTAATTTATTATCTTCAAATAGTAAGGAGCCTTCCTTTAGGGAGATGGTACCATGATGGGAACCAAGCACTTTATAACCTTTCCAACTAATGTTACTGGCTTCTGTCTTTACTTCCTTTTTTTCAACTTTTACAGGTTCCGTCGCAGTCGCGCCAGCACCGATAACCATTGTTAAAACTAAACTTAATGCACTCTTTCTCATAATTAAAAAATTTAATGTGAATTACTATTTATACTTGATTTAAAATTTGTCCAATAATTTGTTCAATTCTTCCAGTTCCTGGGTAGTAAAGTTTTTCAAGATATGGGCCTCGGCCTGGTTCATGGCGATGTCCATTTTTTCTAACATTTCTTGACCAAGCGGGGTTAATCTGATCTCTATTTTCCGGCGATTCGACGGACAGGTAATGCGATCAACATACCCTTTCAATATTAATTTATCGACCAAGCGCGTGGTATTGCTCATTTTGGTGATCATGCGTTCGTTCAGCGTCGATAAATTTGCAGGTTTCCCCTGTTGCCCCCGTAATATGCGCAGTACGTTAAACTGTTGTACCGAAACGTCAAAGGCCTTCATGGCATGCGTTGTAATTTCAATCAGTTTGTTGGCAATCAACATAAAATGAATAATCGTCCTACTTTCCAGTGGAATTTTGCGATTCGTTTTTATGGCCTCTTCAACATTCATGTCAGTACAATAATTGTATATACAAATATAGAATGGCTTTCTGATTTAACCAAGAGGGCAATGTCAAATTTTTGTTAATTTTTGTATCGGAAGCTTTTGCCGAAAAAAATGTATTTTTGAATTCTAAAATCGAATTATATGGCCAATTTATCGCAAGAAGCGTGGACCGAGCAATTACAGAATGACCCGAACGCCATTATTCTCGACGTGCGCACACCCGAAGAAGTTTCAGAAGGATATATTCCCCTTGCGATCAACCTTGATATTTATTTGGGACAGGAATTTCTGGCCGAACTTGAGAATTTGGATAAGAGCAAAAATTACTATGTCTATTGCCGAAGCGGTAACCGCAGTGGTCAGGCCTGTGCCATAATGAACAGTTTAGGTATTGAAAATGCCTATAATCTCGAAGGTGGTTTCATGGAGTGGGAGGGCGATATTGTAGAATAGTCCCCCCTGTATCAGTGATGGCTCATTGGTAGTTTTGGCTTTGAAAATACCGCATAATTCGATTCGGGCCCCTGTGGGCTCGAAATCAGTATAGACTTCGAATCCTTGACCTAAGACCGAAACGAACCATGCGCGAAGACCTCCTTC
>JALHST010000059.1 GCA_022865355.1 Maribacter sp.
CAAAGGGTCCCGATCCGTTCAAAAACACCCGAAATTCGTTAAAGGGAAATCCTTCGGATGAAGTGCAAAAATCAATCGACGAACGTCGCGCGCCCCAAAAACACCTTACCGAAAAAAGAGGTATTTCGGCGATGGTTCTGGGCAACTTTAAGAATGCGTTACCTTTTTAAATAGGGATTATTGCGTAAATTGTAGTACCCGATTATTTCAAAACACCTTTAAAAAGCCAATGACCATGACATCGATTAGTATATCACAAGGGAAGTCGCACAAAGGATTGAATGGCAAATGGGGCCTGTTTTTTTTATTCTTGATGTTTTTCTACGCGCTCAATATCTTGCAGGACTTGCTTTCGGCAGTACTTCGAAATACAGGTTTTTATTGGTCCGAGACGTTGCTCTATAATAGCTATTGGCTTTGGTTCCTACCTTTGCTCTTTATGGTCGACCTACTTTTACCCCGGATGCGAAGTAGATCATTCTTACAAAAATTCTCGATTCATTTGTTGGTAGGGGTACTTTTTAGTGCCTTACATATCTTGATTTTTACAGGCTTTTTTACCCTGATGAGCCATTTGCTATTTGAAAACCCTCATCGATTTATGGGCATCCTTAAAAGTGCACTTTCGAATCAGTCGTATATAACCTTAATGACCTATGCCTTTGTCCCATGGGTTTTTGGAGGTATCGTTCATTTCAAGAAACCTTTGAAAGACCCTGTAAAGGATAACTATATTGACCTTCTTTTTGTCAAGTCGGGGGTTCATAATTTTAGGATTCCCGTAGACACCATTCAGTGTATCTATTCAAATCGCCCATATACCGAAATTAGGACCCATAAGCGTGGCTTTCTTCATAATTACAGTCTGGTAAGATTTGAAAATTCTTTGGACCCGAAAACCTTCATACGGGTACACAAATCGGTCATTGTCAACAAGAAGTACATACGTCAATTAAAATCGAGGGGGAATGGCGATTACGATGCTGAGCTTACCAATGGCGAAATGGTAAGGTTCAGCAGACACCTTCGCAACAATTGGGAATGTCTTCTTAACCAGTAGGCCCCTTTTTTCCTCCATTCGGCCAATTCATTGGCCTGGCGTTCTTTTTAAAAATAGATCCTTTGTATCTTTCACTTAAAAGTTACGCGATGCATACTATCATGAAAGAATTTATTTTTTTGGTCATCTTGTCGATAATGGTGGCTTGTACTGGCCAAAATAAAGTGGAGGATAAAAACGTCGCGATTCCTCATAAAGGTCTTGTTGGCGGACCCTTTGAGAATGGGGAGTTTATGTACATCGGTATGCCAGAGAAAATAAATGCCGTCGATACCAGTGCCGCCTGGAACCTGAACGGACAAAAGTTATTGATAACAGGAACCATTTTCAAAAAAGACGGAAGAACACCGGCACCTGGGGTTATCCTGTATTATTATCATACCGATACAAATGGACTTTATGCCTACAAGAAAGGACTTGATGAACGCGTTCGGCGCCATGGCTACATTCGCGGTTGGATAAAATCGGACGAAAACGGGAAATATGCCATCTATACGGTTCGTCCTGCCGCCTATCCGAATAGCAATGAACCGGCGCATATACATCCTTCGATAAAAGAACCCCTTATAGAAAAGGAGTATTATATCGATGAATTTGTTTTCGATGATGACAAATTATTGACTTCCGCCAAGCGCAGGGCCATGGAAAATCGTGGAGGTAGTGGCATTTTGAGGGTTTTACGGCAAGGTGACTTACAGATTGCCGAACATAATATCATTCTAGGCCTACATATTCCAAATTATCCAGAAACTGAAAAAAACACGGTCGTTTCGGGTAAGGAAATTGGGGAGGATGTTTTGTCCTTTACCCCAATACATGCATGGGGACCAGATAAAGGCACAAAGACCTGTCCTATCTGCAAATATGGAAGATATCATGGTATTCTTTATTTCGTAGGAAATCATCCTGATTGGTCCCAAATCAAAAAATGGCTGGTCTATTTCGAATCGGAAAGTACGGCGAGAAAACACTATTTAAAAACCTATCTTATTTATGGCAATGAACAGGACTATGAATCAAGTGAACGCATGAAACAATTGGAAGCATTAGGTGCTGAACTTCGGTTGCAACACGTCGCCCTTACTTTTGTACCTTCCTTCTCGGATACGGCTTCCGAAATAAACCTGAATCAAATAAATCCAGCCGTAGGGAATACCATCCTGCTATATCGCAACAGTACCATCATCGACAAATTTTTGGATTTGGAGGCCAACAAAGCCAATTTTGAATTGATTACGAAGCGATTGAATGAAACGACCAACAACTATTTTAACCTACCGACCCCCTCGGGCGTAGAATAATGGGGTCGGAAGTGCGCTTGGTGATTAGGCCATTTTGGCGGCGTTTCTTTTGGTTGTAAAAGAAAGTTCTTTTTTTACCGTGGCATTTTTTCTTTTGTACAAACGGGCAACTTGGGTTTTGGTTTCCAATTTTACCTCTTGGTAGTCGGTAGAAGTAACGATGCCCATTTCAACACCTGCAACTTTAACTTCCTGTGAAGCCTTTTGGGCCTGTGCGGCTACTCCGATAAAAAGAACAAAGATTAAAGTTGCGATGGTTTTCATGACTTGCGTTTTGTTATAATAATAACTCCCGCGAGCGTATTTCAAAGGGTCC
>JALHST010000004.1 GCA_022865355.1 Maribacter sp.
ACTTGGTATCGAAATCTATGAAGAGAGGACCATAGCATTGAATGATGGTACGTGGCAAAAAGCACAATTTTATGAAGATGTGATAAAACCGATATTGTACAACAACTGTGCGAGCTGCCATAATGCCAAAAAAAAGAAAGGCGGACTTCAACTGAATTCGAAGGAAGGAATTTTAAAAGGGGGTGAGCATGGGGAAATTATAGATTTGAATAATCCCAAGAAGAGTACGCTGTATGCACGATTGATACTCCCTAAGGATGATGAAGACCATATGCCTCCCAAAGAAAAGAGGCAACCTATGAAAGAGGAAATCAAATTGATCGAAACCTGGATCGCCCAGGGGCATCCGTTTGAGGGATCAATCGGGCAACTAGGCCTTTCAAAGGAACTGTTCAGGGTTTTTTTTCCAAAAATAATTGATCTTGACTATCCTAATATTGAGATTGCCATGGCGGATATTGACACTATTGCTAAAATAAAGCAGGCAGGTGTTCATGTAGATCAAATTAGCAAGGCTTCGAATTTTTTGAGTGTTTCCTGTATCAATAGACCTGGTTTTTCCGATATCGATTTTAAGTTGGTACTACCCATCGCCCAACAAATTGCCGTATTAGATCTGGGCCGAACACAGGTTAGCGATGCCATTTTTGAACAGTTGGCCCTGCTTCCCAATTTAACGATATTAAAGTTGGACAATACGATGGTGACAGGCAGAAACATAGCACTTTTGTCTGACCTATCGCATTTGAAATCGATTAACCTATCGGGGGCACACTTTGAAACGCCCTACTTGGAAATTTTATCAAATTTTAAAAATTTGCGAAACGTATATCTCTACAACACAAAGGTAATAGGCGATAGCATGCAAAAACGGGACAATGGTCGACTCAACATTGACTATGGCGTCTATCGATTACCTACCATAGCTGCTGATTCTATCGTCTACTAATTTTCAAATCCAAAAGAAAAAACATAGCTTAGGGGCAATAAAGACCACCTATGAATCTTAGTAGCAAAATAGGGCTTTTTTTAGGGCCTATTCTATTTCTTCTCCTGAATTATTTGCCATTTGAATTGGTTTCCGAACAAGGCGATGCCGTAATTGCCGTCGCGGCATGGATGATCATCTGGTGGATTACGGAGGCCGTATCGATCTCGGTTACGGCATTATTGCCATTGCTCATGTTTCCCTTGCTTAAGATCATGCCCATCGATGATGTAGGCGCCAACTATGGCAGTCCCATAGTATTTTTGTTTTTTGGCGGCTTTATATTGGCATTGGCCCTCGAGAAGGTAAACTTGCACAAACGTATTGCCCTAAACATTATCAAGATTACGGGGACCACCCCCAATAAAGTGGTCTTGGGTTTTATGATTGCTACTGCTTCCCTTAGTATGTGGATCAGCAATACCGCGACTACCGTAGTTATGTTACCGATTGCCATGTCGGTAATCGGCCTGCTGGTGAACGACGCCGATGGATTTACAAAAAATGACCGTAATTTTGCACTAAGCGTGATGCTGGGCATTGCATTTTCGGCCAATGCCGGAGGAATTGCCACCGTTATCGGCACGCCACCCAACTCGGTAATGATCGGCCTACTTGAAAACCAGTACCATATCGAGATATCCTTCGTGAAATGGATGATCATTGGGGTCCCTTTCTCGGTCGTTATGATAACTATTAGTTATCTAGTACTTGTTAAATGGATGTTCCCAAGCCGTCAGTTAAAATTCAATGCTTCGAAGAATGTTATCCATGAAGAATTATTGAAATTGGGCCCTTTGAGCGGCAAGGAAAAAATGGTCCTTACCATCTTTGGCATTACGGTTTTCCTTTGGATATTTAGAACGATCATCAATGGGATATTCCCTGAATTAAAATTGAACGATACCATCATAAGTATGACTGCGGCAGTAGCTATGTTTGCAATTCCGTACAATCTCAAAAAAGGGGATTTCCTGATCGATTGGAAGGATACGCAAAAATTGGCCTGGGGAATTTTGATCCTTTTCGGCGGCGGATTGGCACTTGCGGAAGCCATGCAGGTGAGCGGCATCGTAGACCTTGTGGCCAATGCGATTGCCACAAGTGAAATTAGTGTGCTGCTTACGGCATCGCTTTTAATCGTTCTCATGCTCTTTATGACCGAATTGATGAGCAATGTGGCGTTGATTGCGGTCTTGGCGCCCGTAGTGGCCGGCATCGCCATCGGCCTCGATCTGCCTATCGTGTACCTATTGATTCCGGTCACCATTGCAAGCAGTTGTGCTTTTATGCTCCCTATGGCCACCCCGCCGAACGCGATCGTGTTTGCCAGTGGTTACATCAAAGTTCATGAAATGGCCCGGGTAGGGGTCATATTGAACTTGATCGCAACGGGTCTTCTCATATTGATGTTCCAATTTGTTATTCCCTTATTGTTCTAAAATACAGCAAAAATGTGACCACTTAACTTGGAAAATTTTGATTCCCTAGGATGTAAATTTTATGGATAAATTTATTTGTAGTCAAGCCTGCACTCAAAATTGAACACATTAAAAAACCCCCAGAATATATGGAGGTTTTTAATTAATTCAGGAAATTTATTTCCCTATTCGACCTTTTCGAAAGCATCGAAGCCTTCGGGCAAATACTTGCTTGTATCAAAATCCAATTCCCAAATATCCTTTTCATCGATATAATTAAATCCATCGACATGCTGAGGATACGCATAGGGATCAAAACCTTCCGGTAAATATTCGAATGTATTGAACCCCAATTCAATTTCAGGCTCTTCCTCAAACAATACGATAGAATTAATGTCAAAGAGCTTTTTGTCTGTTTTGGGATCGGTTGCAAATATCGCATTTGCAGCTATTATGCCTATGGCAATACTTAGTGTTACTTCTCTTTTGTTCATTATGTTCAATGGTTAATATTATGAGACAGTATAACGAACAAACCAATATTTATTGCTTTCTTATCCTGTAATTAAGTACTGTAGAATTGCCCAAAAAACGAAATTCGCAAGGCGGAGGATTTGAAATTATCAACTTCGCATTATTAGCCACATATTTGTGGCATGAGTGGAATTTTTTTACGGAATTTTTACGACCAAAAATTTAAGGAAATTCCATAATAGCGCGGGGAAAACCCTCCTTTTAAACCGAATGCATCGATTTTTTACGCACAAATAAAAAAAATAAAGCCATCCAATCTATTGGACAGCTTTATTCTTGACTAATTCGCTTCCCTATAGCTATCGGGAGAATAATGAAAATCTATAAGCAATAGACGCATAAATAATATAATTGTTACAATGGGCGTAAATAAAATTTAGAATTCCCTGTTTTTATCAATCAATCACTTTGAAATCGAGGTAAAGTCGCAAGAGCGAAGTATATCCAAAATACAGGGATTCGGCTCAAATGCCAGAAAATCGGATGACCGAGTTCGCCATTCAACAACTTAAAGCCATCTTACCTACATAAATTTGCATTTGACAACAATCGCATAAATGCACCCGGAACAATACGTATCTTAGATTTATAATTAAAAACCCTAAGATTATGAAACCGAAAGTGAAAAGTTTAATTTATTTCGTTTGTTTTCTTATAGCATCGATAACCTATTATAACCTTGACAGTAATTCGAGCGGCCTTGAAACTGCGAAAAGCATTCAGCTAGCTCAATCGGCAGACAATCAAAATTCCTTAGAAATTAATTAACCTACTTATATTTTATAGAATAAAAGGCGCGGATTTAGATCCGCGCCTTTTTTCGTGGCGTTTATTGCATCGTACGTTAAACTATTCATAATTATCGGAACCTTATTAAACCCTTTTCCGTTTACAGGGTCTTATTCACAATAATCTTTAAAATAAATTCAAATGAAAAATGTAGTTTTAGTATTGATGCTACTCGTTGGGGCAACCAGCATAGCACAACAGGATGGGAAGCGTCAAAGAGATGATATGCAAGATCTTACCCCGGAGCAAATGGCCACATTACAAACCAAAAAAATGACCTTGGACCTAGATCTTACGGATGCCCAACAATCTCAAATTCAGGTACTGAACTTGGAAAATGCCAAAATGCGACAATCAAAGATGGCCGAATACAAGGCAAATAACGAAAGTGTCGAAAAAAAGGAAATCACCTCGGAACAACGTTTTGCCATGCAAAATGAACGGTTGGATCATCAGATTGCCCAAAAAGAGAAAATGAAGTCGATTTTATCGCAGGAGCAGTATGAAAAATGGGAGAAAATGGATCACCGAAAAAGCATGCACGACAAGAAAATGCATGGTAAGAAAGCGATGGGAAAGGAAAGGAAATCCGAAGGAAGGAATTAGGTTAGCAAGGGGCGGTCGATATCGCCCTTTTTTATTTCAATTTGTGCACTATACTATCCAAAGCCGCAATCGTCTCATCTATATCAGCATAACTTAAGGCATCGTTTAAAAAATAACTTTCAAAGGCGCTAGGCGGCAAATAGATTCCCTTTTTCAACATTCCATGAAAAAATCTTTTGAATATTTCATTATTACCTTTCGCAGACGATTCAAAATCAACAACAGGTTCATTCGTAAAATGCACCGAAATCATACTACCAAAGCGATTGATCTGATAGGGAATGTCAGTTTTTCTTAGCACATTATCAAACCCTTCATGCAAATGTGCCGTCTTATCGGCAAGACTTTCATATACTTCCGGATGCTTATTCAGTTGGGTAAGCATAGCCCATCCGGCACTCATCGCCAAGGGATTGCCACTCAAGGTACCCGCCTGATAGACTGGGCCATCAGGTGCCAAATAATTCATTATTTCTTCCTTGGCGGCAAAGGCACCTACGGGAAGTCCACCACCGATTACTTTACCAAACATTACAATGTCGGCTTTTATATTTAAAACCTCCTGGGCCCCGCCCCTTCCCAATCGAAATCCTGTCATTACTTCATCGAATAACAACAAAATGTTTTCTTGGTCGCAAATACTCCGAAGTCCTTTGAGGAATCCTTCTTTTGGAGTAATACAACCCATATTGCCTGCCACAGGTTCGATGATTATCGCGGCAATTTCATCTTTGTTGGCGGCCACCAAGGACGCAACGCTTTCCAAATCGTTAAAATTGGCGAGTAAGGTGTCTTTTGCGGTGCCGGTGGTTACACCAGGGCTATTTGGACTACCAAAGGTCATGGCCCCACTGCCTGCTTGAATTAGAAATGAATCGGAATGCCCATGATAGCAACCCGCAAATTTTATTATCTTCTCTTTTCCCGTGTAGCCACGTGCCAAGCGTATGGCACTCATACAAGCCTCGGTACCACTATTTACGAAGCGTATCTTATCAACATTCGGCACCATGGAAACCGCCAGTTTCGCAAGTTCGGTCTCTATTTCGGTCGGCATACCAAAGGAAGTTCCCAGTTTGGCTTTTTCAATCACCGCATTGAGCACCGGTTCATAAGCATGGCCTAAGATCAATGGGCCCCAGGAGGCAATATAATCAATGAACCGATTGCCGTCTTCATCATATAAATACGCACCCTTGGCTTTATTGACAAATATCGGGTCGCCCCCAACCGCCTTAAAGGCCCGCACCGGAGAATTAACTCCGCCAGGAATATATTTTTTAGCCTCGACAAACAAAGCACTACTTCGCTGGTATATCATTTATTTATTGAATTTTGCAGACTTAACGGTAAGCTGTTGGCCCTCGGTAATATGGTTATCATATATATAGTTCCATCGTTTCAAATCATCTACCGATACCGAATAGCTTCTTGAGATCGAATAAAGTGTATCGCCCTTTTGTACGACATAGGTATAATTTTCAGCCACTTTTTCGGTAGGTTCCTTACGGTATGCGGTACGTACCAACTCTGTATCATATCTGTGCAGGTTATAAGTTTCTATTAGCTGTGTCAATTTCTGAGGATATCGCTTATCAGTGGCATAGCCGGCTTTTTGAAGTCCGTATGCCCATGCTCGATAATCATCGTTCGGCAATTCGAATAGGGAAGCATATCTCGATCGGTTCGACAAAAAGATACTGTGATCCCTAAATGAGTATCTGGGGTGATTATATTTTCTAAAACATTCCCCGGCTTCATCATCATCATGGTAATCATAATCCCCGTTCCAACCGGTATGGCATTTGATGCCAAAATGATTATTGGTCTTTTTGGCTAGTTCCCCGTTCCCAAAACCGCTTTCCAAAAGTCCTTGGGCAATTGTAATACTGGCCGGAATGCCATAGGCCTTCATCTCAAATTGGGCTACTTCAGAAAACGTATCGATGTATTCGGAAATCGAAGATCCTTCGAATTTTATGAACCTGCCATCATCCTCGGGCAGTGGATGCAGGCCATCTCCCTCATATTTTATGATCTTAGGTTTTGCCGATACTACTTCGGCTTTGGGTCTTTCCCTTGGCGTATTGACAACACTTTTTTTGGCTTTGCAGGCCAATAAAAAACTGCCTAAAACAAGTAATACTAAAATTCTTCTTATCATACCGTGATCAATGGTAAATTCTTTTTTTCTAACATTTGGTTCATTCCCTGAATCCCTTGAAGTCCTCCTGTATGGATTGCCAATATTTTGGTATGTGGCTTAAAATGACCATTTTCTATCATATGCATAACGCCATACATCATCTTTCCCGTATAAATCGGATCCAAAGGTATCTGTGTTTTTTGATGAAAATCATTTATAAAATTAATGAGTTCCTCCGAGACCTTTGCATAGCCACCAAAATGATAATCGGGTTGTATTTTCCAATTCTCCATGTCGGCAAATTTACGAATATCTTCCATTGAAAAATCGCCCTTTAGTGCAGGAAAACCCAAAACCGTTTGTTTTGCATGAGATCCATTGATTATTCCGGCGATGGTTCCACCCGTGCCCACAGGGCAGCAAATGAAATCAAAATCAAAGTCGCTTTCAGATATTATTTCTTGGCATCCCTTTATGGCC
>JALHST010000060.1 GCA_022865355.1 Maribacter sp.
GGACCCTTTGAAATACGCTCGCGGGAGTTATTATTATAACAAAACGCAAGTCATGAAAACCATCGCAACTTTAATCTTTGTTCTTTTTATCGGAGTAGCCGCACAGGCCCAAAAGGCTTCACAGGAAGTTAAAGTTGCAGGCGTTGAAATGGGCATCGTTACTTCTACCGACTACCAAGAGGTAAAATTGGAAACCAAAACCCAAGTTGCCCGTTTGTACAAAAGAAGAAATGCCACGGTAAAAAAAGAACTTTCTTTTACAACCAAAAG
Organism: Maribacter sp.; assembly: GCA_022865355.1. Lineage (GTDB taxonomy): Bacteria > Bacteroidota > Bacteroidia > Flavobacteriales > Flavobacteriaceae > JALHST01. The sequence goes on from JALHST010000060.1 coordinate 271, forward strand.
AAACGCCGCTAAAATGGCCTAATCACGTTTCGGTTTATCCTTGTTTTTGAACTACCTCCTTTAATACATCCCAAACATTATCGGCCACTATTTTTTCCCCTTCGGCGGTTGGATGTATGCCATCATCTTGATTCAATTCGGGAATGCCCGCTACATCTTTCAATAAAAACGGAATCAGGTAGGTATCATTTTTTTTGGCGAGGTCCGGATAAATATTCCTAAACTCAGAGGTATATGCATTCCCCATATTCGGTGGAATCTGCATGCCGGCCAGAACAATTTTTGTTTCCGGATTCTTCGACCTGACCGCATCAATAATCTCTTGTAGATTTTTGCGGGTTTCCTGGAGGGGAATGCCACGAAGACCATCATTCGCCCCCAATTCTAAGACAACTACATCAATTTTTTGGTCGAGAACCCAATTCAAGCGGTTTTTACCGCCCGTCGTGGTTTCCCCACTAACCCCTGAATTTATTACTGTAAACGGCAACCTCAATGAATCGATCCGTTGCTGCACGAGGGCCGGAAACGCTTCTTGAATGTCCAGACCGTAACCGGCAGTCAAACTGTTACCGAAAAATAGAATGACTTTAGATCCCGTTGTAGTGGCAACATCGGTTTTAACGTCATTCGCATCCGGTTGCGCCATAGTTGGTTCCATTGCTTTCTTTTCGCCACAGGCGAATATTAAAAGGAGCCCTAAAAAATAACTAAACTTTAATATATTACCCATGGTGTAAAGATCTATAAATCAAAATCATTTGCTTATTTTGCCCTCTTTGGCCGATGACGGGCTTGATTGTAGCGAAAGTTCCAAAAAATTATTAGATGACAAAGATATTAAACGTAAACAATTTGGGGAAATCCTACACCAGTGGTTCGAAAAAGTTGACCGTACTAGAGGACATTTCCTTTGAAGTAGATGAAGGTGCCACATTTGCGATCGTAGGTCCTTCAGGCAGTGGCAAAACGACCTTATTGGGCCTTTGTGCCGGCCTGGATGAACCTGACACGGGAACAGTCTTCCTCTGTGGAACTGAGATAAATACCCTCGATGAAGATCAACGGGCCCAGCTGCGCAATCAAAAGGTCGGATTTATTTTTCAAAACTTCCAATTGTTACCCACTTTGACCGCTTTAGAAAATGTAACGGTACCCCTGGAATTACAAGGGGATAAAAATGCACGGAAATTTGGACTTGAACTGTTGGAAAAAGTAGGCTTGGCCGATCGTTCCCATCATTATCCTTCGCAACTTTCCGGTGGGGAGCAACAACGTGTGGCTTTGGCCCGAGCTTTCTCTAACAAACCTTCGATACTTTTCGCCGATGAACCTACCGGCAATCTGGATGCCGAAACGGGCGAAAAAGTCATCGAACTATTATTTGATCTGAACAAGGAGGCAGGCACTACGTTGATTATTGTGACCCATGATTATGATCTTGCCAGCCGCACACAACGTATCCTCAAATTGCGGGGCGGGAAAATTATGTCAGATCAACTTATGAGCGCGCTGTGAAAGATGTAAAGGAACCCTCATATGGTGCCGGGACGATTTGGCTCTTTAACATGGCGTGGCGCGATGCGCGGGCCAGTATGAAGCGGCTTTTGCTTTTTATGGCTTCCATAACCTTGGGTATAGCCGCTTTAGTTGCGATTGAATCGTTCGGCGAGAATTTAAAGGAAAATTTTAATCAGCAATCGAAATCACTGATGGGTGCCGATTTTCTAATCGCATCGAATCAACCACCCTCGCCAAAGGTTCAGAAAATGATCGATTCATTAGGCGGTGCCGACGCGAAGGAAATTAATTTTCCTTCCATGGCGGCATTCCCAAAAAGTGGTACCACAAAATTGGTGCTGGTTCGAGGTATCGATGGCGGTTTCCCTTTTTATGGAATGTTGGAAACGATCCCAGTTTCGGCCGCGAAAAACTATCAGGCCGAAGGCGGGGCATTGGTAGACGCCACTTTAATGTTACAATTTGGGTTAAAACAAGGCGATTCAATTAAAATAGGCCTTGAGACCCTTCCTATTAGCGGTTCGATAACTTCCGGTCCGGGAAGTACAGGTATCTCTGCCTCCGTGGCTCCACCAGTCTTCATTCCCTACGGATCGATCGAAAAAACAGGGCTTATTCAAACCGGAAGCCGCATCGAATACAAAAATTATTTCGTGGCAGATCCCGAGCCGAATTATATAAGCCTGGCCAAAAAGCTAGATCCGGTCCTTGATGCCGAAAACGCGGATTTGGATACCCATGAGTCAACCGGAAGACAACTGGGCCGGCGTTATGACAATTTCGGAAAATTTCTCAATTTGGTGGCCTTTGTGGCCTTATTATTGGGATGTGTAGGCGTGGCCAGTTCGGTACACATTTATATTAAGGAGAAATTAAGCTCGATAGCCGTTTTGAAATGTTTAGGGGCTACCAGGAAACAGACCTTTTTGATCTACCTTATTCAAATTGCCGGGATGGGGCTTATCGGCGGCATCTTGGGCACGATAATCGGTTTGGCCCTGCAACAACTCTTCCCCATAATTTTGGAAGACTTTTTACCGATTCAATTGAAAACTTCCTTTGCAATACGGCCTTTGATAATCGGTCCTTTGCTAGGCCTTTGTATGTCGGTTTTGTTTGCCTTATCACCATTATTGAGCACCTGGTATGTGTCCCCATTGCAAGTGCTCCGCATCCAGGAAGGCGTATCGCGCAAGACCCGCAGGGCAAATCTTTTCATCTTCACCTTCATACTTGGTTTCCTTTTGGTCTTTTCATACTGGCTTTTACGTAATATTTGGTATGCTTTGGGATTTGTTGCAGGTATAATGGTCGTTTTTTCCATTCTAACCGGCATCGCCGTCTTGTTTATGAGAATCATTAAAAGGTATTTCCCTGCATCTTGGGGTTTTACGGCACGTCAAAGTCTGCTGAACCTCTATCGCCCGAATAACCAGACCCTTGTGCTTCTTTTGTCTATTGGGGTCGGCACCTTTTTGATCAGTACGCTTTATTTTACGAAAGATATATTGTTGGCCAAAACCTCATTTGAATCGAGTCAAGATACCCCCAATCTTATTTTAATGGATGTTCAGACCAATGAAACAAGCGAGGTAGCCCAAACGATACGAACCAATGGTTTGAAGGTCGTAGACAATATTCCTATCGTCACCATGAGAATGCAAAGTATAAAGGGCAGGTCGGTAAACGATATTCGTCAGGATACGGCGAGAACGATCAACGGGTGGATATTAAACCACGAATTCCGGGTGACTTATCGCGATTCGCTCATCGATTCGGAAACGTTGGCATCCGGCACGTGGAATCCTGAATTTCAAAAAGGTGCCGCAATACCCATATCCCTTTCCGACAATATTGCCAGGGATGCCCAGGTCGTAGAGGGAGACACCTTGGTTTTTAATGTACAAGGCGTTCTTATGACCACTGTTGTGGCCAGTATTCGCAATGTTGATTGGGGGCGGATGCAAATGAACTTTTCGGTTATTTTCCCCACAAAGGTTTTAGAAAATGCCCCTCAATTTCATATTCTTACTACGAATGTCCCGAATGAAAAAAGCTCGGCCACCCTGCAAAAGGTACTTGTTCGAAAATTTCCTACGGTTTCAATAATCGACATTCGTCAACTTCTAAAAATGGTCGAGGATATCCTTGATAAAATTGCCTGGGTCATTAACTTCATGGCTTTTTTCAGCATTCTGACAGGAATCATTGTATTATTCGGATCGGTAAGAAATAGCAAATACCAACGCATCAAAGAGAGTGTGTTGTTACGCACCCTGGGCGCTAAAGCCAAACAAATCTTAAAAATAAGTGCGCTTGAATATATTTACCTCGGAATATTGGGCAGTGGTATGGGTTTGTTACTGTCATTGATAGGCAGCCAATTGTTGGCAATATTTGTGTTTAAGACCTCTTTTACACCTTCCTGGGTACCATTTTTCGTGCTTGTTCCCGGAATTACCCTTTTAGTGCTGATCATCGGTTTGGCAAACAGTCGCAGTGTTCTGAATAGTCCGCCTTTGGAGGTGCTTCGAAAGGAGGGAGGTTAGCTCATAGGATGCCCTTTACCTCTTCTTTTTCCTCCTCAAAAAAACAAGATATTTAAAGCATGTTACAAAAAAATACTAAATAAACTCAAAATTTGATATTAAATTATAGTATAATTATTGGATATTCTAATATATACTTATATTGTGCGCGTATAAAATAGATTAGCATATTGATTTATTATTTTGTTCGTATTAGAAGGAATAAAGGGGAGTGGTATAGTGAAAAATAAAAAATTGCCTCATTTATTGGCAATTATATTAATGGTGATGTGGAGTTTATCGTATTTAAGTATAAAGGTTATAGTGAACGAGGTAAGCCCTGCATTATCAGCATTTTATAGATTTCTAGTAGCTGCATTAATATTATTTACAGTATTGAAAGTAAAGTTTCCAAATGAGAAAGTTTTAAAAGAGGATAGGTTTAAATTGGCATTAGGTGGGCTCTTCGGGATAACAATATATTTTATTTTTGAAAA
>JALHST010000001.1 GCA_022865355.1 Maribacter sp.
ATCGAAACTCCCGAAGGCCCGAATATTGGTTTGATTTCATCCCTTTCGGTTTTCGCCAAGGTAAATTCTATGGGCTTTTTGGAAACGCCCTACCGCAAAGTTGACAATGCCAAGGTGAATACCAAGGAATATGTGTATTTGAGTGCCGAGGAAGAAGAGGGTATGAAAATTGCCCAGGCCAACATTCCCTTGAAGGAAAATGGCACTATCGATACCGACAAGGTTATTGCCCGTGAAGAGGGTGATTTCCCCGTGGTAGACCCGGCAGAAATTAATTATACCGATGTGGCACCGAATCAAATTGCTTCTATTTCGGCTTCTTTGATTCCATTTTTGGAGCATGATGATGCGAACCGTGCCCTGATGGGATCTAACATGATGCGCCAGGCAGTACCACTTTTAAAACCACAGGCGCCAATCGTTGGAACTGGTTTGGAACGCCAAGTGGCATCCGATTCAAGGGTTTTGATAAATGCCGAAGGAGATGGTACCATTGAATATGTCGATGCACAGAAGATTACGATCAAATACAAGCGATCGGAAGCAGAAAGGTTGATAAGTTTTGAAGAGGATTCAAAAACATATGAATTGGTAAAATTCAGAAAGACCAACCAAGGTACCAGTATCAATTTAAAACCGATCGTCAAAAAAGGCGATAAAGTTGTAAAAGGTCAGGTACTATGTGAAGGCTACGCCACCGAAAGTGGAGAGCTCGCTTTGGGTCGCAACCTGACCGTGGCATTCATGCCGTGGAAAGGTTACAACTTTGAGGATGCCATCGTGATATCTGAAAAAGTGGTGCGTGAGGATATATTCACCTCGATCCACGTTGACGAATATGCTTTGGAAGTTAGGGATACCAAATTGGGTGCTGAAGAATTGACCCATGATATTCCCAATGTTTCTGAGGAGGCCACCAAGGATTTGGATGAAAACGGAATGATCCGTATTGGTGCCGAGGTAAAACCTGGCGATATTTTGATCGGAAAGATTACCCCGAAAGGGGAGTCGGACCCAACACCTGAAGAAAAATTACTCCGGGCCATATTTGGTGATAAGGCTGGCGATGTAAAGGATGCCTCGCTGAAAGCACCCCCATCTTTGAACGGAGTAGTTATCGATAAGAAGTTGTTCTCACGATCCATCAAGGACAAACGAAAACGTTCTGAAGACAAGGAAGCCATTACGAGCTTGGAACTCGAATACGAAGTTAAATTCGAGCAATTGAAAGACGTTTTGACTGAAAAGTTGTTCAATTTGATCAACGGAAAGACATCTCAGGGCGTGCTGAACGACTTGGGCGAAGAGGTTTTACCGAAAGGTAAAAAATATACCATGAAAATGTTGAACTCGGTCGATGACTTTGCACATCTTGTAGGTGGCAGCTGGACAACCGATAAGGAAACCAACACGGCAGTGGCCGATCTTCTACATAACTATAAGATTAAATTGAACGATCTTCAAGGGAACCTGAGAAGGGATAAGTTCACGATTTCCGTTGGAGATGAATTGCCCGCCGGAATCATGAAATTGGCCAAAGTGTACATTGCCAAGAAACGAAAGTTGAAAGTTGGGGATAAAATGGCCGGGCGTCATGGTAACAAAGGTATCGTATCGCGGATCGTACGCCAGGAAGATATGCCTTTCTTGGAAGATGGGACGCCTGTAGATATCGTATTGAATCCGTTGGGCGTGCCTTCCAGGATGAACATTGGTCAGATCTATGAGACCGTTCTGGGTTGGGCCGGACTTAAATTAGGGAAGAAATATGCCACTCCGATTTTTGATGGTGCGACCATTGATCAGATCAACGCCTATACCGATGAAGCAGGGATCCCTAGATTTGGGCATACCTATCTTTATGATGGTGGCACCGGTCAGCGATTTGACCAAGCGGCCACCGTTGGGGTCATCTACATGCTGAAATTAGGGCATATGGTCGATGATAAGATGCATGCCCGTTCTATAGGTCCGTATTCATTGATTACGCAACAACCATTGGGTGGTAAGGCCCAATTCGGTGGTCAGCGATTTGGTGAGATGGAAGTTTGGGCTCTAGAGGCATATGGTGCTTCGGCCACCTTGCGCGAGATTTTGACGGTGAAGTCCGATGATGTTATCGGTAGGGCTAAAACTTACGAAGCTATCGTAAAAGGAGAGACGATGCCAGAACCTGGTTTGCCAGAATCCTTCAATGTACTGATGCACGAACTTAAGGGATTAGGTTTGGACATTCGTTTGGAAGAATAACAAAACACACACATTTAATTTAGTATTACCATAGAATTATGGCTAGAATAAACGATAATACCCCAGCAAAAAGGTTTGATAAGATTTCTATCGGATTGGCTTCGCCCGAATCAATTTTGGCGGAGTCACGAGGAGAGGTCTTAAAACCCGAGACCATTAACTACCGAACTCATAAACCTGAGCGCGATGGACTGTTCTGTGAGCGTATTTTTGGTCCTGTAAAGGATTATGAATGTGCCTGTGGAAAATATAAACGAATTCGTTATCGCGGAATCGTGTGTGACCGTTGTGGTGTTGAGGTTACCGAGAAAAAAGTGAGACGCGATAGGGTCGGACACATCAATTTAGTGGTTCCGGTGGCCCATATCTGGTACTTCCGTTCGCTGCCCAACAAAATAGGCTATCTCTTGGGATTGCCTTCGAAGAAGTTGGATATGATCATCTACTACGAACGATACGTAGTAATTCAACCCGGTATTGCGAAAGGTCCTGAAGGCGAGGAAATTCAAAAACTCGATTTCTTGACCGAAGAAGAGTATTTAAACATCATTGAAAACATTCCGCAGGAAAATCAATATCTGGAAGATTCGGACCCCAATAAGTTCATTGCCAAAATGGGTGCCGAATGTTTGATCGATTTATTGGCGCGCATCAACCTCAAGGAATTATCCTATGAATTGAGACATAGTGCCAATACCGAAACGTCAAAGCAGCGAAAAACGGAAGCGCTTAAAAGACTGCAAGTAGTCGAAGCACTTCGCGAATCGCAAGATAATAGGGAGAACAAGGCCGAGTGGATGATCATGAAAGTGATTCCGGTAATTCCGCCAGAACTTCGACCCTTGGTGCCGTTAGATGGTGGCCGTTTTGCCACCTCCGATTTAAACGACCTGTACCGAAGGGTAATTATCCGGAACAACCGTTTGAAAAGATTGGTCGAGATCAAAGCGCCTGAAGTAATTCTTAGAAATGAGAAACGAATGCTTCAGGAAGCGGTAGATTCATTGTTTGACAATACCAGAAAGGCTTCCGCAGTAAAAACCGAATCGAACCGGCCTTTAAAATCGCTTTCCGATTCCCTCAAAGGGAAACAAGGACGTTTCCGTCAAAACCTTTTGGGAAAAAGGGTAGATTATTCAGCCCGTTCGGTCATCGTCGTTGGGCCTGAAATGAAGCTTTACGAATGTGGTCTTCCCAAAGACATGGCTGCCGAACTTTACAAGCCGTTTATCATCCGAAAGTTGATTGAACGCGGCATCGTTAAGACCGTCAAATCGGCTAAAAAGATTATTGATAAAAAGGAACCTGTCGTCTGGGATATTCTTGAAAATGTATTAAAAGGTCACCCGGTTTTATTGAATCGTGCCCCGACCTTGCACCGTTTGGGTATTCAAGCCTTTCAGCCCAAATTGATAGAAGGTAAGGCGATCCGACTTCACCCATTGGTGTGTACGGCTTTTAATGCCGACTTTGATGGTGACCAAATGGCCGTTCATTTGCCCTTGGGTCCAGAAGCCATCTTGGAATCGCAGCTTTTGATGTTGGCTTCGCATAATATCTTGAATCCTGCGAACGGTTCTCCAATTACGGTACCTTCCCAGGATATGGTCTTGGGTCTATATTATATGACCAAAGAACGAAAGTCGACTCCTGAAGTACCCATTAAAGGAGAAGGCCTCACTTTTTATTCTGCGGAAGAGGTTGAAATCGCTTTTAACGAAGGAAAAGTAAACTTAAACGCAGGAATCAGGGTAAGGGCCAAGGACTTTAATGAAGCAGGTGAGTTGGTAAGTCAAATTATTCCGACTACCGTGGGTCGCGTGCTTTTCAATATGGAGGTGCCTATCCAGGCAGGATATATTAATGAGGTTTTGAACAAGAAATCGCTACGGGATATCATCGGACGTATTTTAAGCGTAACCGATGTACCGACAACGGCAGACTTTTTGGATAAGATCAAGACCATGGGATTTGATTTCGCCTTTAAAGGAGGGCTTTCGTTCAGTTTGGGCGATATTATCATACCTAAGGAAAAGCCTGAGATGATCGCCGATGCCAACGGCCAAGTCGATGGTATTATGGCCAATTATAATATGGGTCTTATTACCAATAATGAACGCTATAATCAAGTAATCGATGTATGGACCTCTACGAACGCCTTATTGACCGAATTGGCCATGAAGCGTATACGTGAAGATCAACAAGGATTCAACTCGGTGTATATGATGCTTGATTCCGGGGCAAGGGGCTCCAAGGAACAGATTCGTCAGTTGACCGGCATGCGGGGATTGATGGCAAAGCCTAAAAAATCTACTGCTGGAGGAGGTGAAATTATCGAAAACCCGATCCTGTCAAACTTTAAGGAAGGGCTATCGATTTTGGAATACTTTATATCAACCCACGGTGCCCGTAAAGGTCTTGCCGATACGGCACTTAAAACGGCGGATGCGGGGTATTTGACCAGACGTTTGGTCGACGTATCCCAAGATGTAATTATCAATATTGAAGATTGTGAAACCTTAAGAGGGGTTCAAGTAGAGGCGCTGAAGAAGAATGAAGAGGTTGTCGAGACTTTAGGGGAACGCATCTTGGGTCGGGTCTCCTTACATGATGTTTATAATCCATTGACCGAGGAGCTAGTGCTTCGGGCAGGTCAGGAAATCATGGAGGCCGATGTACGAAAAATTGAGGCATCGCCCATCGAAAAAGTAGAGGTACGATCGGCACTGACCTGTGAGGCTCAAAAGGGTATTTGCGCCAAATGTTATGGTAGAAATCTTTCGACCAACAAAATGGTTCAAAAAGGGGAAGCCGTAGGAGTTGTTGCAGCCCAGTCGATCGGGGAACCCGGTACACAGCTTACATTGCGTACTTTCCACGTTGGGGGTATTGCGGGTAACATTTCGGAGGATAATAAACTGGAGGCAAAATTCTCAGGTATTGCTGAGATCGAGGACTTACGAACGGTGAAAGGAGAGGATAATGAAGGAAATAAAACCGAAATCGTTATTTCCCGAACCTCCGAACTGAAGATCGTCGACGTTAAAACGGGCATTGTCTTGAGTACCAATAACATCCCCTATGGTTCACAACTATTCGTAAAAGATGGTGCCAATGTGAAGCGAGGCGAGATCATTTGCTCCTGGGATCCGTATAACGGGGTTATTGTCTCTGAATTCCCAGGTAAAATAGCCTACGAGAATATTGAGCAGGGTATTACCTATCAAGTAGAAATTGATGAGCAGACCGGTTTCCAAGAAAAGGTTATTTCCGAATCAAGGAACAAAAAGCTTATTCCAACCCTATTGATTATGAATAATAAGGAGGAAGTGCTACGTTCTTACAATCTTCCGGTTGGATCGCATATCATGGTAGACGATGGTGATAAGATCAAGGAGGGCAAAATTTTGGTAAAAATTCCGCGTAAATCGGCAAAAACCGGTGATATTACGGGAGGTCTTCCAAGAGTAACCGAATTGTTCGAAGCCCGTAATCCATCTAATCCTGCAGTTGTTTCGGAGATTGATGGGGTTGTATCTTTTGGGAAAATTAAACGCGGTAATCGTGAGATCGTTATCGAATCGAAACTGGGCGAAGTCAAGAAATACTTGGTGAAGCTTTCAAACCAGATTTTAGTACAGGAAAATGACTATGTTCGCGCTGGTATGCCATTATCCGATGGTTCAATTACCCCTGAGGATATTTTGGCAATCAAGGGACCTTCAGCCGTACAGCAGTACTTGGTGAATGAGGTGCAAGAAGTGTATCGCTTACAGGGAGTTAAAATCAATGACAAGCACTTTGAAGTCGTAGTACGGCAGATGATGCGTAAAGTTCGTATTGAGGACCCGGGGGATACAATTTTCTTGGAAAATCAATTGGTACATAAAGATGACTTTATTGAAGAAAATGATGAAATTTTCGGTAAAAAGGTTGTTCTCGAAGCCGGCGATTCCGAGAATCTTAAACCGGGTCAAATTGTAACTGCCCGCGAACTTCGTGATGAGAATTCGATTTTAAAGCGATCTGATAAAGCGCTTGCTACCGCAAGGGATGTGGTGGCCGCTACGGCTACCCCGATATTGCAAGGTATTACAAGGGCGTCCTTGCAGACCAAATCATTTATCTCGGCGGCATCCTTCCAGGAAACCACCAAGGTGTTGAACGAAGCGGCAGTAAGTGGTAAGATCGATACCCTCGAAGGATTGAAGGAAAATGTAATCGTCGGTCATAAAATTCCGGCGGGTACAGGTATGCGCGAATACGAAAGTATCATTGTGGGTTCCAAGGAGGAATATGATGAGATTATGGCGCGTAAGGAAGCATTGAAATTCTAAATCAAAACCCTCGGCATACTTTGTCGGGGGTTACTTTTTAGCTATGAGTGATAAGGACCAAAAACAACAGCAAATCAATATTGAGCTTGATGAAAAAACGGCGGAGGGAATTTATTCCAATTTGGCCATAATTAATCATTCGGTTTCCGAGTTTGTCGTTGATTTTATAAGTTTGATGCCCGGCGCCCCGAAGGCCAAGGTAAAAAGCAGGATCGTTTTGACCCCGCAACATGCAAAAAAGTTCTTAAAGGCATTGAATGATAATGTCAACCGGTTTGAAAAAGCCCATGGCACTATAAAAGATTATGAGCAACCGCCTATCCCGCTTAATTTTGGCCCGACCGGTGAAGCCTAAAACAAAAACCTCTCAGAATCCTGAGAGGTTTTTGTTTTTAAGAAGCTGCTTTCAATAAACATAAAATCAATCGAACTCAGAGGTAAAATGAAGTTTAACCGTAGGATATTTTTGTTGCGTCATCTGCAATGAAAATTGTGAATCGGCCAAAAAGACTAATTGCCCACGTTTGTCTTTTGCGAGAAATTTTTGTTTGACCCTGATGAAATCCTTATACTCCTCACTTTTTTTATCTTTGGGATCTACCCAACAGGCCTTGTACACCGGAAAGTTCTCATAGGTGCATTTGGCACCATATTCATGTTCCAAACGATATTGTATTACCTCGAATTGAAGCGCACCTACCGTACCGACCACTTTGCGTCCGTTCATTTCAAGAGTAAATAATTGCGCCACACCCTCATCCATAAGTTGATCGATACCTTTAAATAACTGCTTTGATTTCATTGGGTCGGCATTATTGATGTACCTAAAGTGCTCCGGCGAAAAACTAGGGATTCCTTTATAATGCAATATTTCGCCTTCCGTTAAGGTATCACCGATCTTAAAATTCCCCGTATCGTGCAGTCCAACAATATCCCCTGGATACGATATATCAACGATTTCCTTTTTCTCGGCAAAAAAGGCATTTGGACTTGAGAATTTCAGCTTTTTATTTTGACGCACGTGTAAATAAGGCTTGTTTCGTTCAAAGGTTCCTGAGACTACTTTGACGAAGGCAAGACGATCCCGGTGCTTGGGATCCATATTGGCATGGATTTTAAAAACAAATCCCGTCATTTCTTTTTCATTGGCCGCTACTAGGCGTTCCTCCGCTTTTTTGGCCCTCGGGGAAGGGGCAATGTCAATAAAGCAATCCAATAGCTCCCGAACGCCAAAATTATTGAGTGCGGAGCCAAAAAATACGGGTTGTTGACTTCCTTTTAAATAGCTTTCCTTATCAAATTCGGGATATACGCCCTGTATCAATTCAAGATTTTCACGAAGCAACTCGGCGGCCTTACGGCCAATTATATTTTCCAATTCAGGACTGGTAATATCGTCGAAGGCTATGGTATCCTCAATATTTTTTTTACTGTCCCCACTAAAAAGATTAATATTTTTTTCGTAGATATTGTAGATGCCTTTAAAATCATAACCCATTCCTATGGGAAAACTTAGGGGAGTGACCCTGAGTCCGAGTTTTTGTTCAACCTCATCTAAGAGATCGAAGGCATCTTTACCTTCCCGATCCATCTTGTTTATAAAGACGATCATCGGAATATTGCGCATGCGACAGACTTCCACCAATTTTTCGGTCTGTTCCTCGACCCCTTTCGCCACGTCAATAACCACGATTACGCTATCGACCGCCGTTAACGTCCTAAAGGTATCCTCCGCAAAATCCTTATGTCCGGGCGTATCAAGAATATTTATCTTTTTATCCCTGTACATAAAAGCCAGTACCGAGGTAGCTACAGAGATACCCCTTTGACGCTCAATTTCCATAAAATCGCTCGTGGCACTTTTCTTTATTTTATTGTTCTTTACCGCACCTGCTTCTTGAATGGCACCTCCGAACAAAAGCAATTTTTCTGTCAAGGTGGTCTTTCCCGCATCGGGATGGGATATGATCCCAAACGTCCTTCTTCTCCGTATTTGTTCTTGAAAATTCATTCGAAAATTTTGGCAAAAATAAGGTAAATAAAGGAGTTTTGGTCCTTGAAGGTCGCAGGTCGCCAATTCTCTTGCAATTCCTTCAATATGGGCCACTGTATAATCTTGCAATAAATTGAAAACCGGCCTTACCTCCGACGAAGGGCGTAATTGTTCGATGATGGCATTTTCGACAAGGCGACCACTTGTATTTCATAGGGGTTTTCGTGGAAGAAATCGTTAATTTTTTGCACTTTAACGATTAATATAGTTCTTAAAGGAGAATTTACGATGCAAGCCATACAAACAATTTGAAGATTAATTTATTAGGCATATCTTGCACGTTACTTAAAGGGAATCCCAATTCTTATCAAGTGATCGTACTTTTGTCCATGGTGATTAGTTGCATTTACAAAACTATCATATATGGAAAACTTTACTCTTTTTAGCATAAAACCGAAGACGATCTATTCCCTAAATTTCGCGGTGGTATTCTTCTTTTTTGCAGTAAATTCCTCATATGCCAATTTCTCGCATGTAACCAGGATCACATTCAATTCTGAGTATGGCGATAGCGGAAGTATTCTTAATACTACCATGGATTTAGATCTTGATGACGATGGAATAATCAATTCTGTGGAGGATGCGAATTCCGATGGGGATAATAATCCTGCGACGCACCCGACGGATACCGATGGCGATGGCATCGCCAATTATCTTGACATTGATTCGGACAACGATGGCGTCTTGGATAATGTGGAGGCACAAACGACCTCCGGATATATTGCCCCTTGTGGCATCGATACTGATGGGAATGGCCTTGACGACCATTATGAAGTTACACCGGGTAGCTGTGGTGGATTGATACCTATTGATTCCGATTCGGACTCAATTCCCGATTATCTTGATATTGACTCTGATAATGATGGCATTTTAGACAATGTAGAAGCGCAGACATCAAACGGTTTTCAGCCACCATGTGGCATGGACGGCAATAGCAATGGCCTGGATGATCATTATGAATCCCCATCGGGCGGAGGGGAAGGCATAACTCCCGTGAACACCGACGGAGATAGCCAACCAGATTATAGAGATCTGGATTCGGATAACGACGGAATTTTAGACAATGTAGAAGCGCAACCAACCAACGACTATCAGCCTCCTTGTGGCCTTGATAGTGATGGCAATGGTTTGGACGACCATTACGAAACACATCCAGGCGATGGGGATGGAATAACCCCTGTTGATACCGATGGGGACCATATACCCGATTGTAGAGATCTTGATTCGGATGATGATGGCTGTTTTGATACCATGGAAGCGGGTTATGTGGATGCCTTTGTTAAAGATGACCGGGATGGCTTATTGGGCAATGCAGCTCCCCCGACCGTTGATATTAATGGTCTGGTCACTTCCGGTGAAAATGGGGAGGGGTATACTCTGCCAAAAGATGCAAACAATAATGGCGAATTGGATTTTCGGGAATCGGATTATTCAGATGCCTGTGATGAGATTGTTGCCAATGATGATACCGTTTCGACCCCTGAGGATACTCCGATCGATGTTGATGTGCTGGCGAATGATACAGGCATCCCGGCCGATGGTACGCTCACCGTGACCCAGCCGACCGATGGCACTGTTGTAATAGATGATAACGGTACCCCGGACGATATCACCGACGATATCGTAATCTATACCCCCGACGACGGATTTATTGGTACGGATACTTTTACCTACACCGTTTGTGATGCCTCCGACACTTGCGATTCGGCTACCGTTACGGTTGAATGTGGTATCACTCCCTTGGTTACGGTGGACGATACGGCCTCGACCCCCGAGGACACGGCGGTGGCCGTCGATATTTTGGCGAACGACACGGGCATCCCGGCCGATGGCGTCCTTACGGTGACCGACCCGGCCAATGGCACGGTGGTGATCGACGACAACGGCACGCCCGACGACATCACCGACGATACGGTGACCTATACCCCCGATGCGGGCTATAACGGGGAGGATACCTTTACCTATACCGTTTGTGGTACCGCCGATACCTGTGATACGGCCACGGTGACCGTAATGGTTACCCCTCCACCGCCTTTCAATACGATCGACGATACGGCCATGACCCCTGAGGACACTCCTGTCGATATTGACGTGCTTGAAAATGAAACTGGCATCCCGGCCGAAGGTACGCTCACCGTGACCCAGCCGAACGACGGCTCGGTGGTGATAAACGACAACGGCACGCCCGGCGATATCACCGACGATTTTGTGACCTATACCCCTGACCCAGGATTTATCGGGGAGGATACTTTCACCTATACCGTTTGCGACACGGACGGCCAATGTGATTCGGCTACCGTTACGGTTGAATGCGGTATATTGGATACCAAT
>JALHST010000061.1 GCA_022865355.1 Maribacter sp.
TAGTTCACCGTGCCTTCTTTGGTCAACGGGGGGTTTTTTTCATCCAATGTGGTAACCCTGAACATTTCACCTGCGCCTTCGGCGTCAGAGCCCGTGATAATAGGGGCATGGAAATAGTAAAATCCGTTCGAGGTAAAATAGTGGTGAACGGCAAATGCCAATGCCGACCTCACCCGCATAATGGCGGCAAACGTATTCGTCCGAATACGCAGATGTGCTTTTTCCCTAAGAAACTCAAGGGAATGTTTTTTGGGCTGAATCGGATAGGTTTCCGGATCGGCTCCACCATGAACTAAGATGCCCTTTACCTGAATTTCCACCCTTTGACCTTTTCCTTGGCTCTCAACCAAAGTACCTGTAATCTTTAAGGCCGCTCCCGTATTGATCTGTTTTAGGACAGCGTCATCAAACTGATCAAAATCAACGACACACTGAATGTTATTCAGGGTCGAACCATCATTTAGTGCAATAAAACGGTTGCTTCTAAAGGTCTTTACCCATCCATTGACTTCTACGTCCTGCAATACAGGGCTTGTTGTCAGGAGTTCTTTTATACTGATCGCGTTCATCTAAAAAATTAAACCCCAAAGATAGCCTTTTGATCAAAAAGAATCGACCTTGAAAATATAGAAAAGTAGATTAAAATCGGAAGCTTACTCCCCAAGTTCGGCCCCGGACTCTTCCTGAGGTAGAATATCGATCTGAGGTTCTTTTAGCACCTCCTTATTGGCGATGCTTCGTTCAAGCGATAATAGCAGGGAAGGTAGTAAAATAAGATTCGATAACATGGCACAGAGCAAGGTGGCCGAAACCAATGCACCAAGGGCAACGGTGCCCCCAAAACTTGAAATCGTAAATACCGAAAATCCGAAGAAAAGCACAATGGAGGTATAAAACATGCTTACGCCAGTTTCCCGCAATGCGGCATACACCGATTTTTGTATACGCCATTTATTGGCGATGAGCTCTTGGCGATATTTGGCCAAGAAGTGGATCGTGTCATCGACCGAGATGCCGAAGGCAATACTAAACACCAAGATCGTTGAGGGTTTGATTGGAACTCCGGCGAAACCCATTACCCCGGCCGTAATCACCAAAGGGAGTAGGTTGGGAATCAAAGAAATAACGACCATGCGAAAGGATCGAAATAAATAGACCATGAACAGGGCGATAAGACCGATGGCCAGCGCCAATGACATAATAAGGTTTTTGACGAGATATTTGGTACCCTTAAGAAAAATGAAGGCACTTCCGGTCATATAGACGTTGTAGCGATCTGCCGGAAAAATTTTATCGATATTCTCCTGGAGACGCTCTTGGATCTGCTCCATGCGATCCGTTTTTACGTCTTTCATGTAGGTGGTGATCCTGGCCGTTTGTCCCGTACTATCCACAAAATTTTTCATCAGGTCCCCATTGCCCTTTGATTTACGGGCAACGTCCATAATAAAATTAAACTCCTGACTGGTCGGTAGCTGATAATATTTCGGGATGCCGTTGTAAAACGCCTGTTTGGAATATTTCACCAGGTTTACGACCGAAATCGGTTTGGAGAGTTCAGGAACGTCATCGATGATCTGTCCGAACGCATCCATTTTTTTTAGATTGGAAAGCTTTAAAACCCCCTTGGGATGTTCTGTGTCTACCACAATCTCTACCGGCATAATACCATCGAACTCCTTTTCAAAAAAACGAATATCCTTAAAGAATTGGGCATTTTTGGGCATGTCCTCAATAGGGCTTCCCGAAATATTTATCTGATACATGCCGATGATGCTAACGACCAAAAGGCTTATCGCGGTAATATACACCGTGATTCTTTTGTTCCGAACGATATGTTCCATCCTATTGACGAAGGTGTCGATCCAGCGTTTGTTCAAATGTTTTAAATGTTTGGTTTTGGGCAAGGCCATAAAACTGTAAACGATTGGAATAATCAGCAGTGACAAAATGAAGATCCCAATAATATTGATGGAAGCTACGATACCGAATTCCTTTAAAAGTTTACTGTCTGTTATGATAAACGTGGCAAAGCCGCAGGCCGTAGTCATGTTGGTCATCAAGGTGGCATTTCCCACTTTTGAGATGACGCGTTGCAGCGAAAGCGCTTGATTACCATGTTTTTTTACCTCTTGCTGGTATTTATTGATGAGGAAAATACAGTTGGGAATGCCGATTACTATGATCAAGGGAGGTATCAAGGCGGTCAGTACCGTAATTTCATACTGCAAAAGCCCCAAAATACCAAAGGCCCACATGACCCCGATGATAACGATAAACATCGAGATTAAGGTGGCGCGGAAACTTCTAAAGAAGAAGAAAAAAATCAGGGAGGTAACGCCTAAGGCCGCCAAAATAAACTTGCCGATTTCATCGATGATATTCTGGGAGTTTAGGGTTCGAATGTAGGGCATACCCGAAACATGCACTTGCAGGCCCGTATCGGCTTGAAAGTCGCTTATCAAATTGGAAAAATCCTCAAGGATAAAATCTTTGCGCACCGAGGTATTGACAATATCCTCGTCGAGGTAGACGACCGTGCGAATGACACGATCTTTTTTATTATAGATCAAATTGTCATAAAAGGGCAGGTCGTCGAATAAGTGGTCGACCCCTGTGTTTACCTGATCCCGTGTCGTGGGTTTGGAGGTAAGCAGAGGCACCAATTTGAATTCGTTGGTAGTCGAGTCCCGCACGAGTTCCTGTAGGTTGTCGGTCGAAAGCACCAACTCTACTTCGGGAAAGGCCGCCAGTTGTTTGCTCAACTTGTTCCAACGATTAAAGTTGTCAGGGGAATAAAAATTGCTATCCTTGACCGCAAGGACAATGGTATTCCCTTCCTCGCCGAATTTTTTTAAAAACGCTTGGTATTCAACATTGACCGGATGGTCATCGGGCAACAAATTGGCCTGTGAGTTGCTAAACCGCATTTTATCCCACTGCAGGGCCAGGAACACCGTAATGGCGGCAATCAGCAACAATATCAGGACACGGTTCCTCAAAATTAACCGTGCCATTTTGGCCCAGAAGCCTTGTGTAAGTTTTGCTGCCATTGTGTAGTAATACTTCCTCTGCCAAGGCAGATGAGGTCTTTCAAAGGAATTAACTCGATTTTGGCCCCGTCACTTTTCGGAGCCTTTTTTATTTTTTAAAAGTGGTTCAAAGGTAGAAAATGCTGGGTTGTGTTCCTACAATTTGCAGGCCGAATTATAATCTTTCAAAATGTGGATTTCATGATAAAAAAAGGCTAAATCACAAAAAGTTGATCGAAGCAAAGAGCCTAAACTTTCATAATCTCAGCCTCCTTTATAGTAAGGTGATTGTCGATTTTTTTGATATAGGTATCCGTTAGTTCTTGAAGGTCGACTTCTGCATTCTTTTGCAGGTCTTCCGAAATGTCAAGATCGCGAATTTCTTTTTTGGCATCCTGACGGGCATTGCGTACCCCAACCTTGGCATCCTCACCTTCGGCCTTCGCCTGTTTGACCAGGTCCCTGCGCCGTTCCTCTGTCAAGGGGGGCACATTAATGATGACAAAGTCGCCATTATTCATAGGGTTAAACCCGAGGTTGGCGTTCATGATCGCTTTTTCGATTTCCTGCAACATATTCTTCTCCCATGGTTGTACCGAAAGGGTCCGGGCATCCGGGGTATTGATGTTGGCCACCTGTGATAAAGGCGTCTGGGAACCGTAATAGTCGACCATGACCCCTGATAACATGGCCGGACTCGCTTTCCCGGCACGTATTTTTACAAATGCCTTTTCTAAATGGGATAGGGCGGCATCCATTCCTTCCTGGGCCGCATCTAAAATAAAAGTAATCTCTTCATTCATAATCTAAACGTTAAAAAAATCCAATGAACACAAAGTATGCCAAAATACCTACATATTCACTTTTGTGCCCACATTGTGGCCATCCACGATTTTGAGCAAGTTGCCTTTTTTGTTCATATCGAAAACAATAATAGGAAGCTCATTTTCGTGGCTCAAGGTAAATGCCGTTGTATCCATGACCTTAAGACCTTTGGTCAAAACTTCCTGAAACGATATCGTATCGAATTTCGTGGCATTCTTGTCTTTTTCCGGGTCGGAGGTATAAATGCCGTCTACGCGCGTTCCCTTTAAGATGACATCCGCCTCGATTTCGATGGCACGTAAGACGGCTGCCGAATCGGTCGTGAAATACGGATTCCCCGTTCCACCCCCAAAGATCACCACCCGTCCTTTTTCTAAATGACGAATGGCCCGCCGTCGTATAAACGGTTCGGCCACTTCATTGATTTTTATGGCCGATTGCAACCTAGTCTGTACCCCTTTTATTTCCAAGGCACTTTGCAATGCCAGGCCATTGATTACCGTGGCCAACATGCCCATATGGTCTGCCTGAACCCGGTCCATACCGCTGCTGGCTCCTGAAAGCCCGCGAAAAATATTTCCGCCGCCAATGACAATGGCGACTTCGATGCCTTTTTCGACTACTTCCTTTATTTCTTCTGCGTACTCCGAAAGTCGTTCTCCATCAATACCATATTGTTTTGATCCCATTAAGGCCTCACCGCTCAGTTTTAGAAGTATTCGTTTGTATCGCATGGTATGTTTTTAAATCCGAACAAAAATAATCAAAAAAAATTAGGAAGTGGTTTCCGTTTACGGGTTAAACCACCCTTAATTATTTCCTAATAATGATGCTCAGGTGTGTTTAATTTTATAATCTTGCAGCGCAAAAATGCCTATTCGACATTTTGCGAAGAAATTTAAAACATAAACTAGTCGCTATGAAAAGAATCGTGTGGATCGCCCTGCTGGGAACCCTCTTGTATAATTGTACTGCGTCGAAAGAACTGGCATCGGCAGATAAAACTCCAGTGATGGCCGTTATTGATTTAAACAATGTCAATGATGACAAGGTATTGGTTGAAATAGATCCGGGCGCTTTTACCAAGGACACCGTTTCTTTTTTTATACCCAAAACCGTTCCCGGAACCTATAGCATCAATAATTACGGCAAATATATCGAAGGCTTTAAAGCTTTGGATTACAAGGGAAATGAATTAACGGTCTCCAAAGTCGACGATAATACCTGGAAGATCGGGAATGGAAAGAATCTCGATAAGGTGAACTATTTGGTCAATGATACCTATGACATCGAGAAAGAGGTCGATGACGTGGTGTTCTCCCCGGCAGGTACGAATATTCTAAAAGGGGAAGATTTTATGTTAAACCTTCATGGATTTATAGGTTATTTCGGGGGTTTAAAGGAAGTTTCCTATGAAATAACCATCAAGAAGCCCGCCGGCTTGCAATCAACGACTTCCTTAACGCGGAAGATGGGGGGTGTCGATCCCAATACAGAGGTTTTCTTGGCCAATAGGTATTTTGATGTCATTGATAATCCCATCCTGTATGCAAAACCTAATACGGCATCCTTTAAACTCAATGACATTACGGTAACCTTGAGCGTTTATTCCCCTACGGGTACCTATACGGCTCAGGATCTGATTGGCCCAATGGAAAAGATGATGCGGGCACAGAAAGCATTTTTAGGGGAAGTCAATGGTACAAAACAATATAATATATTGTTGTATTTGTCAACGATGGATGAAAATGATGCCGGGGGATTCGGGGCTTTGGAACATCACACTTCGACCGTCGTCGTTTTACCGGAAGCTATGCCCGAAGATCGCTTGGAGCAGGCGATGGTCGACGTCGTTTCCCACGAATTTTTCCATACCCTGACCCCATTGAACGTGCATTCGAGGGAAATACAATTTTTTGATTTCAACGATCCCAAAATGTCGCAACATTTATGGATGTACGAAGGCACTACCGAGTATTTTGCCAACCTGTTTCAAGTCCAGCAGGGGCTGATCGACGAGGCTGAATTCTACAATCGTATCGTGGGGAAGATAAACAATTCAAAATCTTTTGACGATTCCCTGTCCTTTACCGAAATGAGCAAGAACGTCTTGAATGAACCCTATAAAAAGAATTACCCGAACGTATATGAAAAGGGGGCATTGATCAGTATGGCCCTCGATATTACCCTACGGGAATTAAGCGATGGTAAAAAGGTCATTTTGTGGCTAATGAAGGAACTTTCAAAAAAATATGATGATACTACACCTTTTGAGGATGATAAATTGATCGACGAAATTGTGGCGATGACCTATCCCGAGGTGCGCACCTTTTTTGATACCTATGTCATCGGCAATACCCCGATCGACTATAATGTCTATTTGGCAAAGGTCGGTCTGACCATGGGCCAATCCTTGAAGCAGACCGGTTATTTCCTTGATGGTGATATCCCCTTTATCGATATCGATATGGCAGGCGATAAGTCTATTTTTGTAAGAAAGGGAATTGAACTGAACAGCTTTTTTAAGGACTTGGGGGTACAAGGCGGCGATATTATTAAAAGTATCAATGGCATCCCGATTACCTTGGAAACCATGCGTCCCATAATAGGCGCTAGTTTTGGTTGGACGCCGGAAACCGATATTAAAATGGTGGTTGAACGCGATGGAAAGGAAATTGAGATAGCGGGTACCGTAGGTACGCCCACGCTCAATGTCGAAACGATCCAACCCATCGAAGGCGCCAGTGAACGGCAAATACAATTGCGCAATGCCTGGTTAAAGGGATAAGAATTGATATTTATTATAAAAAGCCGCCCGATCATCGGGCGGCTTTTTTTATAAAAGGTATGAGAGTATCTATAAAAAGTAAAGTATATTTGTCAAAATGACAAAAATATATTACTTTTGATGAAAACATAAAATATGAAAACAAAATATTTACTACCGTACAAGTTTAAAAGAATCGGCTGGTTTTTATTTGTTCCCGCAGTCGTTTTTGGACTGATTTCGTTGTTCTATGATTGGGAACCTGCTTTTTTGGATGTCCAAGTTTGGGGTTATACAGGTTTGGAAGATATCATGGGAAAGTTAAACATTATTCAAACCCCGATGAATAATATTTTGAACGAGATCTGTGGCGTGCTGATTATAGTAGCCGGTCTTATGATTGCTTTCTCTAAGGAAAAGGAAGAGGATGAGCTCATAACCACCATTCGCTTAGAATCCTTGGTGTGGGCAACCTATTGGAACTATGCCATTTTGCTCTTAGCGTTTGTACTAGTGTATGATATGGCTTTTTTTACTGTTATGGTGTTCAATATGTTCACCATTTTGGTGCTCTTTATTGTCAAGTTTAATTGGGCTCTTTATAAACTTAAAAAATCGCTGAGGTATGAGGAATAACATCAAGGTGCAAAGGGCCATTCAAAATTTGACACAAGCGCAATTGGCCGATAGGACCCTTGTGAGTAGACAGACGATCAATGCCATGGAGCTTGGGAAGTATGTACCCTCGACGGTACTATCTTTAAGACTATCGAAGATATTTTCGGTGCCGGTAAACGAGCTATTTGAATTGGAAAAATCGGATTGGGAATAAAAAAACCGCCCGAAAGGCATTCGGGCGGTTTTTAAATGGCGTTTTTCATGGATTATCCCAGGGCAACGCGCTTATATCCAGTCACTTCCAAGGAGGCATCCAATGTTTTCACATAGTTTGCAACGCTTAGCTTACTGTCTTTTATAAAATCTTGGTTGATAAGGGTATTGTCCTTAAAAAACCGTTGCAGTTTTCCTTTCGCTATGTTGTCTAACATCGCTTCGGGTTTGCCTTCTTGGCGCAACTGATCTTTGGCAATCTCTATTTCCTTGTCGATTACCGTTTGATCCACGGCTTCGGCATTCAAGGCTACCGGATTCATGGCCGCAACTTGCATCGCAACATCCTTTGCTACCTCTTCGACACCTTTCATCTTGCCTGAAAGTCCGACCAGGGTAGCTATTTTATTTCCTGCATGGATATACGAACCAACGAAGGGGGCGCTTAGTTTTTTAAACCCACCGATTTCTATTTTTTCTCCGATGACCCCAGTTTGTTCGGTCAGCTTATCCTGAACCGTCATACCCTGAAATTTTGCTGCCAGAAAATCGTCCTTCGTGGCAAAACCCAGGGCCAAATCGGCCAAGGCGTTCGCCAAGGTCACGAAACTTTCGTTTTTGGCGACAAAATCGGTCTCACAATTCAACGATATGGCCACACCCTCGGTATGGTTGGCGTTCACTTTGGCTATGGCTGCGCCTTCAGAGGATTCACGATCCGCTCGATTGGCGGCAACTTTCTGTCCTTTTTTACGAAGTATCTCAATCGCTTTTTCGAAATTTCCTTCTGCTTCGACCAATGCTTTTTTACAATCCATCATACCGGCACCGGTAGTCTGCCTTAATTTATTTACTTCTGCTGCGGTAACTTTTACCATCATTCCTGTATTTTTAAAGTTGTCCCAATGCATTATCGGGCAAACATTATATGAGTATTTTATTATTAAAAGGGTTTATTCTACGCCTCCCTTTACACTATCCTGCCATTCTTTCAGCTCGTCCCATTTATCTTCAGCGGCCATTCCGGCTTGTTTTGGCCATGAAGTCGGATCCAAATGGGCCATTCTCGGACTCGCTTCTGTCAAGATTTCCTTTATTTTTTCGGGTTTGGCCTTGGCCAGTTTCGCATACGACTCGAATCCGGCATTCACCAGTGCTTCGGCGGCCTTTGGTCCGATGCCTTCCACTTTTGTCAAATCATCTGCTTTGGCAGGTTTGGCCTTGGTTGCTTTCTCAACAGCTTGCTTCTTAGGGGCGGCCTCTTCAGCTGCAACAGGCGCGTCTACCTCCTTCACCTTTTTTACTTTAGCTGGGGCCACCACATCTTCAGGAGTCTCCTTAACCGCTGTGACCTTGGTAATTTTCTTCTTTACCTTTGGCGCCTCATCCTCATCACCTTCATTATCTGATTGTTTCTCTGATTTACGTTCTGTAAGTCCTTCTGCAACGGCACTGGTTACCGATGCCATGATAATCTCGATCGACTTTGATGCATCGTCATTCGAAGGAATCAAATAATCGATTTCCCTGGGATCTGAATTGGTATCGACCATGGCAAAAATCGGAATATTCAACTTTAACGCTTCCTTGACGGCGATATGTTCCCGCATGGTATCAACAACGAACAGGGCACCTGGTAAGCGGGTCATTTCGGAAATTGAACCTAAGTTTTTTTCCAATTTAGCACGAAGACGATCCACCTGCAATCGTTCCTTCTTGGAAAGGGTGAGAAACGTACCATCTTTTTTCATCCTGTCGATCGAAGCCATTTTTTTTACGGCTTTACGGATCGTTACAAAGTTGGTCAACATACCGCCGGGCCATCTTTCTGTAATGTAAGGCATATTCACGCTCGCAACTTTCTCTGCAACGATGTCCTTGGCTTGCTTTTTAGTAGCTACAAAAAGAATTTTTCGCCCTGAGGCGGCTATTTTTCGAAGGGCCTCATTGGCTTCCTCCAACTTTGCTACTGTTTTGTATAGGTTGATAACATGAATCCCGTTGCGCTCCATGTAGATGTAGGGCGCCATATTGGGATTCCATTTTCTTGTTAGGTGTCCAAAATGCACACCTGCTTCCAATAAATCTTTTACTTCGACTTTTTTAGCCATTTTAAATTTAGTTTACGTTCTTTTGAATTAGCAATGTTTGAGTGGTATCCCAGAATTACTCGGAAAGCCTCCAACATTTAGATGCTAAACTAATTTACCTTTTCCCTGACAAGTGCCCGGGTGAAAGGATTTTAATTGTCCCGACCTTTGACGGTAGGAACTTTCAATGAACTTGGTTATCCCTAAAAATGCTTCAGGGTTTGATATTGCGATTTGAATTCTAAATATATACCGCGTACTCCTGGGCCCTCTACCGGAATTATATCCGGAACAAGGATTATCGTTTGGAGAACTGGAATTTCTTACGTGCTTTTTTCTGACCGAATTTCTTACGTTCAACCATTCTTGGATCTCGTGTCAAAAGACCTTCCGGTTTTAGGACGGCCCTATTTTCGGCATCTACTTCGCACATGGCCCGAGCTAAGGCCAAACGGATGGCTTCTGCCTGACCGGTTATGCCACCACCATATACATTAACGTTGACATCAAAGTTATCCTCGTTGCTGGTCATTGAAAAAGGTTGCTTTACCTTGTATTGCAATGTGGCCGTTGGAAAATACTCATTGAAATCCCGATGGTTCACGGTAATCTTTCCTTTGCCTTTTGAAACATAAACCCGGGCTACGGCAGTTTTTCTTCTGCCTATTTTATGAATTGTTTCCATTAGTTAAAGTCTTTAAGGTTTATGACGGTAGGTTTTTGCGCTTCTTGGCCATGCGTAGGCCCAACGTATACTTTCAAGTTCCTGAAAAGATCTGCACCCAATTTATTTTTGGGCAACATACCCTTTACGGCCTTCTCGACAATACGGCCAGGATTCTTTTGCAATAGTTCAGTAGCCGAGGTTGACCGCTGTCCCCCAGGATATCCGGTATACCGAAGATAGGTTTTGGTTTCCCATTTGTTTCCTGACAGATGTATTTTTTCCGCATTGATAACCACTACATTATCGCCACAATCAACATGTGGCGTAAAGTTGGGCTTATGCTTTCCTCTTAGCATTTTAGCTACCTTGGAAGCAAGGCGGCCTAATGTCTCACCTTCCGCGTCAACCAACAACCATTGCTTGTCAACGGTTTTTTTATTGGCCGAAATCGTTTTATAACTCAATGTGTCCACACTACTGATTTTATTGATTAAACACTTCAATCCCGTTAATCGGGCTGCAAATGTACACTAATTTGAATTAAATACAAATGCTTGTTTCTGATTATTTTTTGGAATTTTATGTATCACCAAGCCCCGTTTTGCGGGCGGCATTTTATAACCACATATTGTTCCGCTTTTTTTTGTGTTAAATAAATCCTAAATACCCAATACTTCTTTAGCTGATTGCAATTTAGGCAGTCTTTACTTTACATCAATCAAAAAACTATCACATGAGTACGAGCCTTCTTACCTTGTGCTTCTTTTGTAGTTCCCAAATTTTAATGTTTTCCCAGGACTCTATGCAGGTTTCAACCACCGTTTTACCGAAACGTATTTATGTTACACAGCCATTAGGATCTGCCGAAATGCCAACAAGTGAAGGCCTTCCGGATGATCCTGTCTGGGGTTTGGTCGAATGGGAAACGATTTTATTGAACAACGCCCCGATGAAAACCCGCCACCAAATTAAATGAGTAGCATACAACTCTGGGGGCCTAAATTTTGATAATTTCGAGATTCGTGGCAATTCTACAAAACCAGAAACCTACCCACACAGAAAAGTGCTGGGTTGCGCAGGCATTTTTCCGAGACCCTAACCCTGGATTGTAACCGGTTCCTACTCTGATGTAAGGTTCTATCTATATTCAATTTGATCGGAAGCAAACCAGTTCGGCGCTATCGGTTGCTTATTAATTTGCCCTGGCATTCGCACAGCCAATTCGAATCAGGATAATTTAGATAATGAGTGGGGAGTGTATCGACCTAAAGGGGAAGTCTGTTTTTTTTATATTACCTAGTGTAAGGAAAGCCCTAAAAGATCCATATGAGCTTTGGAATTGGCAAAAGAACAGGAAAGGGTTAGATGGTATTAAATTACTGGTTATATTTAAAAAATTTTAATACTGTGATTCGATCAATCCTTCCCCGATTCCCCCGAAATTTTCTTACCCTAATTTTTGCCTTTTTATTATTGGGATGTATAGATCCAGTGGCACCCGAATTCGACTATAAGGAAGGCCTGGTCTTTATTGAAGGCTTTGCATCGACTGCCCCAGGGGCTTCTTTTGTGATCGTGAGTTCATCTTCCCTTGAATTTGGCGTTTATAGTATAAAATTTCTGTCGGGGGCAACGGTCAGTTTTGTGAATGTCAATACGGGCGACGCTGTTTCCTTGACTGAAGCAGGGGAGTCTTATTTACCTCCGCAGGATTTTGCAGTGGCTCCTAGCGAACTCTGGAAACTGAAGGTTACCTTGGCGAATGGTAAAAATTACGAATCCTCCCCTGAAGTAGTATTGCAACCTGTCCCCATCAATGACATACAGGCACAGTACGATCCGGAACTAGTCTACAGGGAAATTGCGGGCGGTAAATTTGTTCCTGGCCATGCCATTACGGTAAGTTTTGATGATCCAGCCAATACCGATAATTATTATTATTGGAGTTTTAGATCCTTTGAAAACCTTGATTTTTGTGAAAAATGTAGGGACGGTATTTTTCGTAATGGCGCCTGTATGCCTTATTCCTTGGGAGGCAGGGGAAACCGATATTTTGACTATGCCTGCGAGGTTGAATGTTGGAAAATTCGATTTCCTGAGAGCATTGCTATTTTTGATGACCAATTTTCAAACGGGAAGGCGATTACCGATCTACCTGTCGGGGAAGTCTTGTTGTATACCAAGGAAAATGTCGTGGTTGAAGTCCAGCAATTTTCGCTTACACCCGCCGCCTATAATTACTACA
>JALHST010000062.1 GCA_022865355.1 Maribacter sp.
CTGCGAATTTTGTTTCGGGCATTATCCTGGCCTTTAGAAGACCTTTTAAAATTGGGGAAATCATAGAAGTAAATGATATAATGGGTCAAGTAACTCGAACTGGCTTGCGCGATACAGCTATTGCGACTTTTCAGGGTCAAGAAGTTTACATTCCGAATAAAGACTTTTTACAGCATGCCTTTTACAATTTTTCTGTCTTAGAAAAAAGGCGAATTGATATAACCGTTGGAGTTTCTTACGCAGATGATCTTGAGAAGGTCGAAGATGTGGTACTAAGCGCAATTAAAAATTTAGAAGGGGTCATAGATAAGGATAAGATAATTTTTGACTATTCTGAATTCGACTCCAGTTCGATCAATTTTAATATTCGATTTTGGATAGAATATCCTGGAGAACCCAGCTACTTTACCATGAGAAGCAAAGCTATTAAAGCGATTAAAAGTGCATTTGATGAACAAGATATTACGATTCCTTTTCCAATTCGGACATTGGACTTTGGCATCAAAGGCGGGCAAAAACTCTCCCAAATGGAATTGAATACGAATGGAGTAACCAAAGAAATAAATACAAAATAGCAATTCGTTGTTTCTTTTGTTTATTGTTATCTCAATCTTTTTGAGGGACTGCAAGAAAATATAGTTCCATTCAACCATTACCCGCCACCACTTTAGGTCAAGGAAATTTATATACTAGACCAAACCTTCCTTATTTAAGAGGATATTCATAAAGAATCGCCATGCTATTTGATTAACATGGCTATAGGCAGTTGCTGCCTTTGGAGCATTTTTAAATTCAAATCCAACTTTTCATCCTATGCTTAATACATTTATCAAATACTTTATGGAGAACAAACTGGTGACAGTTCTCATTTTAATAGCCTTAATCACTTGGGGTAATGTTACCGCTGCTTTTAATTTGGATACCGGTTATTTGACCAAGAAATCAGTCCCCGATGATGCCATAAACATGTGCCTGTCTATGAGGGAAGTGCACAGTTTATGCATTGGCTTTGACAGCGAATTAAAAAACTTCCTTCAGCATATACAACCCTTTAAAACATTGGAAGAAATCAGGAAAGCATTTATTCCCATACCCAACACCATGCTCGGTATAACAAATGCTTTCAAATCGAATAACGGAACACCGTCCGTACTGCATTATCAATAATAAGGGGGCAGATTGGTTAAGCAGTTCAAAAGAAGTAAAGAAACCATACTATGGACATGTAATGCTAGGCTGTGGAGCGGTTGCCAAAGAAATAAAATAATGGACAAAAACTTGCATGGCTGAATTTTATCTAGTTTGCTTTAAACAGTTAAAAGAATTATGAAATAAGATAATGAAGTACAGTAGATAATGGTATTTTGAGAAAATCTGTTACAGATAAACAAAACAACGATGAACAATTTTAATTATTTAATCACGATGCTTCTGATTATCCCATTGGCCCACGGTCAGTCGGAAGAAGGCAACGTGGATAATCTTCCCGTACATGAATACACCCTCACCATAGAACAGCAAAAAGTGAACAAGGCGGGAAAGGAAGTCATGGGGATGACCATTAACGGCCAGATTCCCGGGCCCACTTTAGAATTTACGGAAGGGGAATATGCCGTAATCCATGTAATGAACAAGATGGATGTGGAGACTTCCATACATTGGCACGGGATAATTATCCCCAATTTTTACGATGGCGTACCCTATTTGACCACTCCCCCATTAACACCGGGAACTACCTTTACCTATGAATTTCCAATTAAGCAAACCGGTACGTATTGGTACCACTCCCATACCATGTTGCAAGAACAAAGCGGCGTCTTCGGTTCGATTGTCATTCATCCTAAGCAAAAAACTTTAGATTATGATAAAGAATTGGTTTTGATGCTCTCGGATTGGACCAATGAAAAACCACATAACGTATTACGAAATTTAAAACGCGCCAATGGATGGTATGGCATTCGAAAAGGAACGGCCACCCCTTTGAATCAAGTCATTGCCCGTGGTGCATTTGGAGCACAATTGAATTTCTGGAGACAGCGCATGGAAGGTGCAGATATTGCTGATATTTATTATCCCGCCTTTCTCATTAATGGCGAGCAAACTATCGATTATGCCGATTTTAAAGCTGGTGAGAGAGTTCGACTCCGAATCATAGACGGTGCGGCTTCCACTTCGTTTTGGATGACGTTTGGTGGAAAAAAACCCACCTTGATTTCTGCTGATGGCAAAGATGTAGTACCCGTAAAAATACCCAAAACTTTTATAGGGGTAGCCGAAACATACGATTATATAGTAGAAATTCCCAAAGAAGGTAAAATAGAGTTCAGGATTACTGCTCAGGACGGTTCCGGAACGGCATCCGCTTTTCTTGGAAAAGGCGAAGTGCTACCCGCCGAGATTGTTCAGAGGCCCGATAAGATCGGTATGATGCAAAAAATGGCAAAAATGTACATGAAGATGGGCGCACATGCCTTAAAATTTAGACCCAAGAAAGATGAACGTTTTAAGATGAAAGAGGAATATGGGATGCAAATGGGTGATATGCATGGAAAGCCAATGAAGGATGAAAAAATGAACATAGACATGCCCATGGATTCAATGTCAATTGACCACTCTAAAATGGTTCATACCAAGATGCCAGCAATGAATATGCCCAAGGACACCATGAAAATGGATCAAGCCAGGATGGAACATTCCAAAATGTCAGGGATGGATATGGAAAAGAAAGATTCCCTGGAAGGTATTAGCGATTCGAAAATGCAGGGTATGGACATGTTCTCTGAATACAACTACGATTATTTAAAATCTCCTGTGAAGACTTCTTATGGATCGGATGTACCCGTAAAAGAAATTTTACTGAATCTTACCGGAAATATGAGCCGGTACCTTTGGAGTTTGAATGGTGTTCCATTGTCCGAGGCCGACAAAATCAAGATTAAGGGAAACCAAGTGACTAGGATAACCCTGAACAACCTGACCATGATGCACCATCCCATGCACCTGCACGGGCATTTCTTTAGGGTCATCAATAAAAATGGTGAATACTCGCCCTTAAAGCATACGGTGAACGTTCCGCCTATGCAGGAGGTTACCATCGAGTTTTTCGGCGATGAGTACGGTGACTGGTTCTTCCATTGTCACATATTATACCATATGATTGGGGGTATGGCCCGGGTGTTCAGTTATGATACGCCCAGGGATATACGAATGAAAGGGTATCCCGTTTCTAAACTTATTGCGGAAACCGATCAATACTATTCATGGGGGATGTTGGATGCCGCCTCGCACACCACAGCCCTCAAATTGGTCAGTTCTAATATCCGCAATCAGTTCAATGCTTCCTTTGAGTATGGGTGGAATAAGAATCTGGAAGCGGAGGTAACCTACGAACGCTATCTGCATGACTATTTGCGCGTTTTCGGGGGCGTGAACATTGAAAACGAAAATCGAAGGAGTTTGGACGACTTCAAAACTACGGCAGTTTTAGGGGTGCGGTATCTAACACCCTACCTGTTTGCACTCGATGCCAGGATAGACAACGAGTTAAGACCAAGAATCGCATTGGGGCGAAGTATTATGTTATTTCCAAGGTTTTCAGTGTTCGGATACTATGAGTATCAAATAGATTTGGGAATTGTCAAAAAACTGCCCATAGGAGGTCTAATTATGAGTTATGAAATAATCAAAGGGTTAAAGGTTGATGAAAACGGGAATGTTTTTCTCAAAAGTTCCTCAAACAATGTTTCGCCAAGAACCTACA
>JALHST010000063.1 GCA_022865355.1 Maribacter sp.
TAAGGGATAAAAAGCTGAAAATACATTTATTTTCCCCTGACCTTAAGCCTGCCCGGCCCGCAGGGGAGTAATTGAATTTTTAACGTTGAGAACAACTTGGAAAATTTTGATTTCGTGCAGCGATCAGAGATAGCAACGCTTATAAAATTAGAACCAAATAAAACAATGAAGAAGATATGCTCACTAGCCTGTATGATTTCTGTTATATTTGGTTTAGCCCAGCAAATCGAAACGCCGGAAGATTGGCTCCTTGATAACTCGGGATTTACTGGCGAAATTAGCGAAATAGGCCACGATATTGTTCTTGACAACGGACTTCTATATCGTCGGATCCAGATTTTGCCAAACGCAGCAACCGTCGAATTCAGTAATACGGTTTCAGGAGAGGTTATGCTACGAAGCATCAAACCCGAAGCTGAGGTTACTATCAACGGCAAATCATATCAGGTCGGTGGTTTGGAAGGCCTGAAAGAGCATGGCTATCTTTTGGAGGAATGGCTAACCGGACTTTCTTCCAATCCAGATGCCTTTCAATACACAAGCCATCAAGTGAAGCCGATTCATCGGAAAGTCCCTTGGAACGGGACGAAAAGATACCATTCAGCTACCTCCCTCCATCCTTCGGGAAAGGAGCTTATCCTTCAATTTAAGCATCCTTCAAAAACTCTTAACGGAATTGTGGTCAATGTACATTATGAAATATATGATGGTATTCCCTTGATCTCAAAATGGATTTCGGTTGAAAATAATTCAGCCCAGAACATTGTTATTGACGCTTTTAAAAGTGAAATATTGGCATTCCCAGAAGTGGAGAATCCTGTAGAAACGCCCAATAGTTGGCGGAAACCCAACATGCACGTTGAAAGCGATTATGCCTTTGGTGGCTTTACTTCGGAAGAATCGAACGTAACCACGTTTTGGGAAACCGATAAGGAATATACCTCCCAAGTGAACTATAAAATGGAGACACCATGTCTATTGATAAGTAGGTTGCCGGTTGGGCCGAACCAGTTATTAAAAGTAGGGGCCGCATTTGAGAGCTTTCATACCTATGAACTGTTATTGGAAGGAACCGACCGCGAAAGAAACGCGCTCGCTGTACGAAAAATGTACGGGCTTCTTGCACCTTGGGCCACTGAGAATCCGATTTTTATGCATCTAACGACCACTGAGCCCCAGGAGGTAAAATCGGCAATAGACCAATGTGTTGAAACGGGCTATGAAATGGTCATACTAAGTTTTGGCAGTGGCCTGGATATGGAAGATACCACGGCCACAAATATTCGCAAGTTTAAGGAGTTGGCCGATTATGCGCATAGTAAAGGCATTCAACTAGGGGGGTATTCCCTGTTTTCGAGCAGAAAGATTAATGATTCGGTAGATGTTATCGATAGGGAAACTGGGAAGCCCGGTGGGGCAAAATTCGGAAATGCGCCCTGCCTGGCGTCGGAATGGGGGAAAGGTTACCTTGAAAAACTAAAGTATTTTCTTGAAAAGACCGGCTTTGACCTCTTAGAACATGATGGCCCATACCCTGGGGATTATTGTGCGTCTACAACCCATAAATATCATAAAGGCTATGAAGATTCCCAATGGGTACAATGGAATATGACCAAAGATTTTTACCATTGGCTTAAGGAAAAGGATATCTATTTGAACGCCCCTGATTTTTACTTTTTACAGGGTTCGAATAAATGTGGCATTGGTTATCGGGAAGTCAATTGGTCTTTGCCCAGAGATCAACAGATAATTTTGGGCCGACAGAATATATACGATGGCACCTGGGAAAAGATGCCATCCATGGCATGGACTTTTGTTCCGTTAACCGAGTATCACGGGGGAAGTAAAGAGACCACCTTAGAGCCCCTAAAAGATCATTTGGATTCCTATGAGACCCATATGGCGCAAAATTATGGATCGGGAGTTCAGGCGTGTTATCGGGGACCTCGTTTATATGATGCCGATTCCACAAAATTCTTGGTACAGGCACAAATCGACCATTATAAGAAATACCGTGCTATTCTAAATTCGAACCTGATTCATTTAAGAAGGCCGAATGGTCGTTCTTGGGACGGCTTTATGCACGTGAATCCCGATCTTCAAGAAAAAGCATTTATCATGCTTTTCAATCCGACGGAGAACGAAATTAAGGAACGGATTAAAATCCCACTATATTATACGGGACTTACCAACGACATAATGATATCTGAAAAAGACGAAAATATCAAGAAACAAAAATTGAACCGAAAATTTGAGACCTATATAGAGGTCAAGATACCGGCAAAGGGATATACCTGGTTTGTGATTCGATAAAATAGTATGAAAATGAAAAATAGTGTTTTTAGATCATTTTGGATTGCAACCCTTGCAATGTATACATCCTGTTCGCAAGTTGCGCCCCCAGTACCTGTCGAACCCATTCCCTCGGCAAGACAATTGGCCTGGCAACAGCTTGGGTACTACGCCTTTATTCATTTCAATATGAATACGTTTACCAATATGGAGTGGGGCACCGGTGGGGAATCCCCGGCCCAATTTAATCCTACGGAATTGGATGCAGGTCAGTGGGCCAAAGTGGCGAAGGATGCCGGCATGAAAGGCATCATCATCACGGCAAAACACCATGACGGGTTCTGTTTGTGGCCGACCAAGACGACCGAACATTCCGTTAAAAATTCGCCCTGGAAGAATGGCCGCGGGGACCTTATCAAGGATCTCTCGGAGGCCTGTCGGGCAAACGGACTTAAATTCGGGATCTATTTATCCCCTTGGGACCGCAATAATGCCGCCTATGGTACACCGGAATATGTGTCAATTTTTCAGGAACAACTTCGAGAATTATTGACGAATTATGGCGATATTTTCGAAGTATGGTTCGATGGTGCCAATGGGGGTTCGGGGTATTATGGCGGTGCCAATGAGACAAGGAAAATAGATAATAAGACTTATTATCAATGGGACACGGCCATTGCCATCGTGCGTGAACTGCAGCCCAATGCCGTAATCTTTAGTGATGGGGGTCCCGATGTTCGCTGGGTGGGCAACGAGGAAGGATGGGCCAATGAAACCAATTGGAGTACTATGCGACGCGATGAAATCTACCCCGGATGGCCGCGGTACATCGAACTGCGATCAGGTCACGAAAATGGTACCCACTGGCTTCCTGCCGAGGCCGATGTTTCTATACGCCCGGGCTGGTATTATCATGCCGCCGAAGATCATCAAGTAAAATCATTGCCCCAGTTATTAGATATTTATTATAAGTCAGTAGGTAGGAATGCTTCGCTCCTTTTAAACATTCCAGTCGATATGCGTGGCTTGATACATGAAACCGATGTGCGGCAATTGCTGGCCCTGCATGATCAATTACAAAAAGATTTTAAAATTGATGTTGCCAAAAATACCAGGGCATCGGCAACCGATGTACGGGGAAATAGTACCGAATTTGAAGCAGCGAACGTAAACGATGCAACCCCCGAAACCTATTGGGCCACGAACGACGGTGTTACCGAAGCTACGATTACATTGGCATTTGCGGCACCCACCGAAGTCAATAGAATACTGTTGCAAGAATATATCCCGCTCGGGCAACGGATTAAGGCTTTTATTGTCGAAGCCGAGGTAGCTGGGGAATGGAAGGAAATTGATCGGCAAACGACCGTCGGGTATAAACGTATTTTGCGATTTGCCTCTGTGAAGGCAACGAAAATAAGAGTACGATTTTTGGAAGCCAAAGGGCCTTTGGCCCTCTCGAACATCGAATTATTTAGGGCCCCGAATTTATTGATTCCTCCCCAGATCACAAGAAATCGAGAAGGCATGGTCACGCTATCGGTCCCTGACAAAGCGGTTATCGTCTACTATACCTTAGATGGTTCGAAACCGACCACGGCCTCCGTAAAATACGATCGGCCATTTTTGATCCAGACGCCAACCACCGTAACGGCCATTAGTTATGACCCTCTTGACTCTAGCGAAACGTCGCCGATACGGCGCTATTTCGACATTGCTAAAACAGATTGGAACGTGGTATCTACCTCCTCTGGCAAGAAAAGCGATGCATTTAAACTAATCGACGGGGATCCGGATACGTTCTGGGCCACCGATCAAGGCGTGACGGAACCGCAGGAAGTTGTCATCGATTTGGGCAAGGAGTATTTGTTAACGGGATTTACCTATTGGCCCATACAGGAAAGGTATCCTTTTGGCATCATTACCAACTATGAATTTTCGGTTAGCATAAACAATGTGTCATGGAAAAAAGTGGCGCAGGGAGAATTCGGTAACATTGAAAATCATCGCATTGAGCAAGTAATCCATTTTATGCCCACCAAGGGGCGCTATATAAAACTCAAGGCTATCAAAGTCGCGGGTAGCGACTTTACAACTTCATTCGGTGAAATTGGCGTTTTGACCCATTCTGAATAAGACTATTTTGCGGTCCACCCGCCATCAACGGTGAGCATGGATCCCACCATATAGCTTCCGGCATCGCTGGCCAAAAAGATAGCAGCACCTTGAATTTCCCTCAATTCGCCCCAACGGGCCAGGGCCGTGGCACCGACGATAAAGTTCTTGGCTTCCGGGGTATCGGCAATGGGTATGTTCATTTCGGTCAGAAAAGGACCAGGACAAATCGCATTGACATTGATATTGAAGGGGGCCAACTCAAGACCTAAGGCCCTGGTCATCTGTACTACCGCACCTTTACTGGTCGCATACGGGGTTCGATTGGCCAAGCCAACAAGACCCAGCGTACTCGCCATGTTGATGATCTTCCCGGATCCGTTTTTTTTCATATGGGGCGTTACGGCCCTAGCCGCATTCCAGGTACCGTCAACATTCACTTTCATCACTTTGCCAAATTCTTCGGGGGTCAATTCATCGATGGCCCCGCGAATATTGATACCCGCACTGTTGATTAGGATATCAACACCACCAAAATCATAGATCATGGCCTTGACAACAGCTTCCACTTCGGCGAGTACCGAGACGTCGGCCGCATAGGCTTTGGCTTTTATGCCGTATTCCTTTGATAATTTTGCTGCCGCTTCGGTGCCTTCATCCCTGTTGCGATTGAGAAGTGCGACATGGGCGCCGGCAGAGGCCAGACCCGCGGCCATGGCATACCCAAGCCCTTTGGAACCTCCTGTAATCAGGGCGTTTTTTCCGGTCAGATCAAATTGTTTTATTCCAGGTAAGGGATTCTCATTCATGTCGATCGTTTTTTATGCTAAACAAAGCCGTAATGCTTCTCGGCATAGTTAAGGCAAGTGTGGTTATTTTCATCTTCTAGCGCCAATTGTTCATCGGTGGTTCGTGTCGAAACCATGGGCAAGGCTTCCTTTGATTTTATGGTTTTGATGGTATGAAGATAGGCTGCCAACTCGGGTGCCGTTATTTGGTCTAAGGTTGCCCAGTATTTTGGGGTTAGGCAGGGAATTTTTAAAGGATCTCGCGTAATCATTTCCAAATTGAATCGGATATCGGGATTGTGCTTGCGGATCGTTTTTATCATGCCCTCTATATCCAAATATCCCTCGCCAAAATTCACTTCCGACATCAGAAATCCATCCTCGTATTCGGTAACGGCCATGTCTTTTAAATGCACCGAAAAAGCATAAGGTGCAAGGACTTTCACCACTTCCATGGGGTCTTCAAGCAAGGAAATGTTATTCCCCGTATCCAAGGTTACCCCTACCCATTCACTATCTAGGTTCTTCAGGATTTCAATAAATTCATCGGCTCTCCAATCCTTATGGTTTTCAACGGCAAGTTTCACCTTGTGCTTCCGCATAATGGGCTCGGCCCTTTGCATTGAATGAATGGCCGCCGTCTTGAATTCTTTGAAAGCGGCCAGGGTATCAAAATTCTCATAACGGCGCCCGGATAAACAGGCCGTTCTAAAAACGTCGATACCTGCTTCCTTGGCCGCTTGTACCTCTGATTCAAAACGGGCAAGATCTTCATTTTCCTTGGGAAGGGTTATTTGGGCTTCCAAAAAGACATTGAGGGCCTCTTTCCTTTTTCGAACCTTTTTCGAAAAACCACCATCCCATCCACCGACACCAACCTGCATCCCTCCAAATCCGAGTGCAGCGGAATGTTCGATCATATCGAGCGCATCGGTAAAAGGAGGGTAGGGTACACTGGCCATATTGCGATAGCGCCGCATCATGTAGGAAGCATCGGCAATCCCAAACCTAGTTTCGATGGGCAGGCTTGAAAATGCAGGAATACGGGGCAGGGTAAGTAAGAATGAGCCTGCCGCTGAATTCCTTATAAAATTTCGTCGTTTCATAGCGTTTGATTTGTTTTCAAGCCTGAAGATTACCTCTAAAATAGGGCTTTTTGATGTAATCGGCCATGAAATGTTCCCTCTATTTTAAATAAAAAGGGACATCGGGTACCGCCTTATAATAAGGACGTTTTCTTTTAGTACGGACAACCGAAAATGCAAAGGCACAAAATCAATTGAATTTTACTTCTAAAGGCCGATTTAAGGATATTCTTCGACTACAATGTATGTTCATTTCCAAAAGAGGTCTTAATGGAAAAAGATGCGTTTTTTTTAGTACATTGGGAGGACTTTCTAAATACTGGGGCGCTTTGGGTCGGCCCATGACACGCTAACAGCTTATAATACGACAATACTGCAATATGGAAAAAAAGAAAAAAAAGCACTTAAGAAGTGAGGCTTGGTTTAATCCGGAAGATCCAAAATCAGCTTTTATTCACCGATCTTGGCTAAGAAATCAGGGCTATCCAAGTGATTATTTTGAACAACGTCCGGTAATAGGAATCTGTAACACTTGGTCAGAACTAACCCCCTGTAACGGACACCTTAGGGAGTTCGCCGAGTTTGTGAAACGCGGCGTCTTGGAGGCTGGCGGGGTACCCTTTGAATTCCCAGTGACCAGTATGGGCGAAATTTTGATGCGGCCTACCGCCATGCTGTTTCGAAATTTGGCAAGCATGGATACCGAGGAGAGCATACGGGCGAATCCTTTGGATGGCGTGGTGTTATTGACAGGCTGTGATAAGACGACCCCTTCAACGGTTATGGGGGCCTGCAGTGTGGATCTGCCGACCATCGTGGTTCCTGGAGGTCCCATGTTGAACGGCAAGTACAAAGGGGAACGAATCGGTTCGGGAACCTTTGTTTGGAAGCTCAAGGATAAAATCAAGAATGAAGGCTTTACCAAGGAAGACCAGATCGAGGCCGAAATATGTTCGGCCCGAAGTGCAGGTCATTGTATGACCATGGGAACGGCCTCGACCATGGCCTGTATGGTAGAAGCCTTGGGTCTCACCTTACCCGGCGCCGCGGCTATTCCGGCCGTAGATTCCCGAAAAAAAGTGATGGCCCAGCTATCGGGCCGACGTATTGTCGAAATGGTAAAGGAAGACTTAAAACTCTCCAAAATACTGACGAAGGAAGCTTTTGAAAATGCCATTAAGATCAATGCGGCCGTAGGTGGATCGACGAATTTTATTATTCACTTATTGGCCATTGCCGGAAGAATTGGCATAAAGCTAAATTTAAAGGAGTTTGATGATTTAGGGAGCAAGATTCCGTTATTGGTAAATTTAATGCCTTCCGGTAAATTTTTGATGGAAGATTTCTTCGATGCCGGGGGACTGCCCGTAGTTATCAAGGAAATGAAAAAACATCTTCATAAAAACGTGATTACGGTAAATGGAAAATCACTTATAGAAAACAATTTAACAGCCGAATGTTACAATGATGAGGTCATCGCAACTCTTGAGAAGCCGTTTATGAAAGAAGCGGGCATTGCAGTGCTCTATGGCAATCTATGTAAGGATGGAGCCGTGATCAAGCCTTCGGCAGCTACTCAAAAATTAATGACACATCGTGGGAAAGCGGTGGTTTTTGAAACCATTGAGGAATTTCTTGCTACGGTCGATAAGCCCGATCTTGATATCGATGAAAATAGTGTCATGGTGCTCAAGGGCGTCGGCCCAGTCGGCTATCCAGGCATGGCCGAGGTGGGCAATATGGATATCCCTGAAAAACTGTTAAAAAAAGGGATTAAGGACATGGTGCGTATTTCAGACGGGAGAATGAGCGGTACGGCCTTTGGTACGGTCGTACTTCATGTATCCCCTGAATCGTCGATCGGCGGGATATTGGCCCTGGTGAAATCGGGCGATTACATCGTCCTGGACGTACCCAATCGCAAATTGCACTTAGAAGTCGATGACCTCGAACTCGAAAAGCGAAAGGCTGCCTGGACACCCCCAAAACCGCCTATGGATCGGGGGTATACCAGTCTTTATACTAAAACTGTGCAGCAGGCACATCTCGGGGCGGATTTTGATTTTCTCGTAGGGAAATCAGGCGCCGATGTAACGCGCGATGCCCACTAAAAAAACCAAACCGAAATGATACCAATTCTTTTACTAGTAGCCAGTGTACTTATTATTATTTTATTCACTGTAAAGTGGAAGGTCCATCCCTTTTTGGCCTTGTTGACCGCAGCCTTGTTTTTTGCCCTTTTTTCGGGTATGTCCTTGGATACCATTGTACAGCTGGTCAATGATGGCTTCGGGATTACATTGGGTAAAATAGGAATTGTTATCGTACTCGGGGTTATCATCGGGGCCTTCCTAGAACACTCTGGGGGCGCCTATAAATTGGCTGAGGTCGTATTGCGTATTATCGGAAAAAAAAGGGTGCACGAGGCCATGGCCATCGTGGGGTACATCGTGTCTATCCCCGTTTTTGCCGATAGCGGGTTCATTATTTTGAACCCTTTGAATAAAAGTTTGACAAAACGAGCCGGGCTATCGATCGTAGGCACCGCCACTGCCTTGATATTAGGACTGATGATAACCCATGTGCTGGTTCCGCCTACCCCCGGACCCATAGCGGCGGCGGGTATCATTGGGGCCGATGTTGGCCTGGTCATGCTGGTAGGATTGATCATTGGGGCGATTTCCTTGGTAGTTGCGATTGTATATTGTAAAAAAATGGGGGCCAAATATTATATCGATCCGAATCCTGACATCACCGAGGAGGATATAAGGGAAAAAATGAAAAGCGCTCCCAGTGCCTTCAAGTCGTTTTTGCCCATTTTGATCCCCATAATGCTCATCGTTGGGAAATCGATTATGGATTTTTCACTTGTGGAAGGAGCAGAACACACGGCCTTCGTCAAAATAATTTCGTTCATTGGCTCCCCGATCATCGCCTTGATCATAGGAATGTTGTTTTCCTTTCTGTTACCCAAGAAATTCGATCAGGAAATGCTGTCTACCACAGGCTGGGTAGGAAGGGCCTTGGCCGACGCCTCCAATATCATCTTGATTACGGGTGCAGGGGGTATATTCGGGATGATATTGCAAAACAGTGGCATTGCCGATACCTTGGCCGATTCACTTTCAAGTGCCAATCTGGGAATCTGGCTACCCTTTTTACTTTGCGCGGCTATCAAGACCGCCCAAGGTTCCTCGACCGTGGCGCTGATTACTACGGCATCGATCATAGCTCCTTTAATGCTTACCATGGGTTTTACCTCCGAAATTGATAAGGCTTTGGTCGTAGCGGCCATCGGCGCAGGGGCCATGGTGGTTTCACACGCAAATGACAGCGGCTTTTGGATACTTACGCAATTCTCGGGTATCGATGTGAAAACAGGGTATCGTGTCTATACCCTTGGAACTTTGGTGGTAGGTACTTTTGCCGCCTCTTTGGTTTTTTTAGCGACATTTTTATTTTAAGGCGACCCCTTCATAATCGATTAATATGATTTTTTGAATACAATGAAATCACTTCCCCAAATAAACAAATTGTTTTTTGGCTTCGTACTTTTTGGGGTCATCATAACCTCTATTATTGGCTGTTACAAAGGGCCGTCGCCCCCCTTGTCGCCTAAAAATGCCTTGGACGCCTTCGTACTTGCCGATTCCGACCTAAAAATAGAACTGGTCGCTGCGGAGCCCCTAGTACAGGATCCTGTAGCCATAACCTTTGATGCTGCGGGAAACTTATGGGTCGTTGAAATGTTGGGATTTATGGAGGATATTGAGGGAACCGCCCAGGAAGATAGGGTGGGGAGGGTCTCGGTCTTATTCGATGATGACAAGGATGGTCAAATGGATCGCAGTCAAGTATTCCTGGATAGTCTCGTATTACCCAGGGCCATCACCTTGGTGAAAGGCGGCGTGCTTATCGCAGAAAATATTCCGTTGTGGTTTGTACAAGATTTGGATGGTGATTTTAAGGCAGATACGA
Organism: Maribacter sp.; assembly: GCA_022865355.1. Classification (GTDB taxonomy): domain Bacteria; phylum Bacteroidota; class Bacteroidia; order Flavobacteriales; family Flavobacteriaceae; genus JALHST01. The sequence goes on from JALHST010000063.1 coordinate 10,259, forward strand.
AGATTTTGATCGATTCTACCTATGGGGGTTCGGGAATGCCCGAGCATTCTGCCAACGGCTTATGGCATGGGATGGACAATTGGTTGTACAACGCCAAATCAAAGTATCGTTATCGATTTTCGGAGGGTCATTGGGAAAAGGGGGAAACCGAGTTTCGCGGGCAATGGGGAATTGCCCATGATAATGCGGGACGATTGTTCTACAATTACAATTGGTCACAGCTTCATGCCGATTTAGTGCCTCCGAATGCCTTACAAAACAATAAAAATCATCAGCCAAGTAGTGGTATCGATCATGGTTTGACACTTGAACGCGCAATTTTTCCTATCCGAAGCAATACAGCCGTAAACCGTGGTTATGTGCCTGGGACGCTAGATAATGCGGGGCGCCTCTTGGAATTTGCTTCGGCCTGCGGACCCCTCGTTTACCGGGGTGATGCCTTGCCAAGTTCCTATTTAGGCGATGCCTTCGTTTGCGAACCGACCGCCAATCTCATCAAGCAGGATACTATTTTAGAAGAAGGTTTTATGCTGAGCGCCAAAGGGGTTTATAAGGATAAGGAATTTCTGGCCTCCACCGATGAGCGGTTTCGCCCGGTCTCCTTGGCTTCGGGCCCGGATGGTGCCTTATACGTGGTCGACATGTATAAGGGCATCATCCAAGACGGGGCCTATATGACGCCCTATCTGCGCGAAGTTACCCTGGCACGAAAACTCGATAAGCCGATTCATATGGGCCGTATCTGGCGGATTACTTCGAAAGAAGGAAAAGCGGATACCCCACATTTTTCCACGGCCGATGCAAAAACCTTGGTAAGTTATTTAGGCAGTAAAAATGGCTGGACGCGCGATATGGCCCAGCGGCTTATTATTGAAAAAGGGGATCTGGCAGTTGTGCCTGAATTACAGAAAATGATAGTGCATGGCTCCGCTTTGGGTCAATTGCATGCGATATGGACCCTTGAAGGATTGGGTCATAAAGATACCAAAACCTATCTAGACGCTCTCCATGCCAAAGATCCTAAAGTGGTTCAAGCGGCCTTGCGACTCACCTCGGCAATGCTTGACGACCGTCCCGAATTGGCAAAGGAACTGCAGGATTTTATTTCCGAACACTTTGATACCGCCGACCCGCTGGTACAAATGCAAATGGTATTGGTGAGCGACCATTTAGATGAAAAGATTGCCTTTGATATAGCCAGTAAATTTCTTGCAACCTATGGTCAACTACCGGTCGCTCGGGATGTGGTAATGAGTAGTATGGAAAATCGGGAAAGTGCTTTGCTCGATAAGCTGTTAGGGGAATGGAAAAATTATGACCAGAACCGTGAAATATTCGTCGAAATGCTTGCCACGGCCATTGCCAATAATGGGGAAGCGAATGAGGTACGAGGTTTAATGAATTTATTGGAAATGAAAAATTCAGAGGATCGGCTTTGGGTACGGTCGGCCGTCATAAACGGAATCATCAATTCAAAGGGATCCAATGAAACTGGAAAAATCGCCTTAGGTCAACAACCGGCTTTTTTGAAAAATAAGGACATCCCCGAGGCATTACGTCAAAAACTTACTTGGCCGGGAAAGCCAAGGGAACAAGTATTGGGAAGCGGAAAGGTGATCGATGTTGACAGTAAAACCTATGCTACGGGAAGACAAAAATTCTTGAATCTTTGTGCCAATTGCCATGGTACCGAGGGCGAGGGAATGCCGCGATTCGCACCGCCATTGAAGAACTCCGAATGGGTTACCGGTGCCGACTATAAACTCGCCATGATATTATTACACGGTCTGGAAGGTGCCGTGACGGTGAACGGAAAAGTATATGACATCCCCGATATTCTACCTAACATGCCCTCCTTCTCAACATTACAAAATGAGGACATTGCCGCAATTGCTACCTATATTAGAAATACATGGGGTCATTCGGCAAGCCCGGTATCAAGTGGTAGGGTCGGGGGTATACGCTTTCGAACCCAAGGTCAGATCACCCCTTGGAAGGCGACGGAATTGGATACTTTAGTCTTCGATAAGGATTTGTAGGCTAACTTTTCAAAGAATTTAAATATGTTTAGAAGAAGTGCCTTTTTATTTGTGTTGGTATGCCTAGTGGGCTGCCGATCAAAAGACCAAAAAAAGACCGTTGAGGTTGCCGATCAAGAACATAATTTCGTGGTCAGGCAGAATGATCAGATTATTCAAATATTTGGCGAAGATGGTAAGGTTGCCCTGATCACCGAAAATGTTCGCCCCGATTTTCGCCCTTATATCCATCCGATACTGGCGCCCGGCTCCACTTCGGAACTGACCCAATTTAGCCCGGAACACCACAAACATCAAACTGGTCTTTATTGGGGGTTTACCAGGGTAAACGGGACCGGTATCGATTCAGTAGGTTTAAAAAAATGGTTTTATGATAGGGACAAACCGGAGGACATCCAGAAAAAGATCGGTCGCGACTTCTTTCATTACCCCGAAGGGGATCATTGGCAAAAAGTGTCCGCCGAGGTTTTGATCGATAAAGGTCCCGAGGTAAAATGGAAGACCGTTTACCATATGCTCGATGACCAGGGGATACCCATTTTAAAAGAATCACAAACATGGACCTTTAAGGAAAAATCAGAACAGTATTTATTGAGCTTGGTTTGGCAAGGGGAGGCCCTTACCGATATTACGATCAATGAATTCGATTATGGGGGTTTGTTTCTGCGCATGCCATGGAAGGAAGGTATCAAAGGTCAGGTAGAGAATGCTGCTCGTCAGCGCAATGAAAAGGCCGAGGGCCAAAGAGCCATGTGGGTAGATGCCGGAATGGAGATAGAGGGTCTTGATCAGTGGGGCCATATTGCCATTTTTGACCATCCCGATAATGAAGGTTTTCCACAACCATGGCGCGTAGACAGCCAACTTGGAATCGGGCCCGTGCGGGCTAGAATGGGGGACTGGCATATCAAAAAGGGGGAAGTAGCGACCATTCAACATCAAATTGTGGCCTATACGGGTAACTTGGATGCCATAAAAATGGACGATCTATGGGGCGATTATGTAGGCGATAAGGGTATGTACAATACCGCATCCCTCTGGGACCTCGCCAAAAAAGAAGGACGGGATGCCAAATTGTTAAGCCCTGAAGAAGCCGTAAAAGCCATGACGATTAAAAAGGGCTATGCTGTGAATGCATTTGCCTCCGAACCCATGATTACCCAACCCATGGCATTTTGCTGGGATGACAAAGGACGTATGTGGATTGCAGAAAATAGGGATTACGAATCACGGGGAAATGGTTTTTCCAATTATGGGGATAGCCGTATTTTGATATTGGAGGATACCGATCAGGATGGGGTGGCCGATACCAAAAAAGTCTTTTTGGAAGGAATTCCTTTTCCATCCGCAATCGCCGTGGGCCATGGTGGTCTCTTCTTGGGGGCGCCGCCAAACCTGCTTTTCGTTCCTGACGAGAACCAAGATGACAAGGCCGATGAAGCCGATATCAAAGTACTGCTGACCGGTTGGGGCATTCGTGATCGGCACGAGACCATCAATAGTCTACATTGGGGTCCGGATGGTTGGCTCTATGGCCTTGAAGGTTTTGCGACACCCTCGGTCATTCGAAAACCAAAGGGAAAAGGTCGAATTTACCGACATCAGGAAGCATTTCCTGAAGACTTGTTGGATGCCGATGGCGTTGACATCAATGGGGGTGTTTGGCGGTATCATCCCATAAAAGATCGCTTTGAAGCCGTGGCCCATGGGTTTAGCAATCCCTGGGGTATCGATTATGATTCCAAGGGACAATTGTTCATTACCGCCTGCGTCATCCCACACCTGTTTCATGTAATTCCAGGGGGCATTTATCACAGACAAGGGGGGCAACATTTTAATCCGTATGTGTATGAGGATATCAAGACCATCGTCGATCATCGCCATCGATCGGCCCATGGTGGGGCACGGATATACCAATCAGATGCCTTCCCCAAAGATCAACAGGGGCGTATTTTTATGGCGAACATACATGAACATGCCGTTCTATCGGATATTTTAACGCCCAATGGATCCGGATTCACGGCAAGTCATGGAGAGGATTTTATGTTGGCCAATAATGCACAATGGGTCGGATTCAGTATTGAGGTTGGCCCGGAAGGCGCACTCTATGTACTTGATTGGCATGATGCCGACATTTGTGGCGGGGAAGTACTCAACAAGGAAACCGGCAGGGTATATCGCATCATGCCCGAAAAATCAGTTGCCGAAAATTGGCCAGGTAGGTTTGACGATCTTAGTGAAAAAAGCGATGTGGAACTGGTCGAATTGCAACGGAGCAAAAGTAACTGGCATGCGCAAAGGGCAAGGGTCATACTTCAATATAGGGCATCAAAAAAAGCCTTGGACAAAGCTGCCATTACCCTCCTGAACGATATGCTGAACAATGAGCCCAGTGAGGACCAGCGACTTCGGGCATTGTGGGCCCTTCAAATCACCGGAAATATAAGTAAAAAACGATTGGTCCAATTGTTGGCCGATAAAGAACCATATGTGCGTGGGTGGGCCATTCAATTTTTGGGTGAAGACCAGGCAGCTTCAAAAGAGGCTATCGCAGCGATTGCCAAATTGGCCCAAAAAGAGCCTTCACCGGTAGTTCGTCGTTATATCGCCGGGTTCCTCCAAAGAATACCTAAACAGGATCGTTGGGATATTGCCGAATCCTTGGTGCACTATGAAGTGGACGCGAAGGATCCAAATATCCCGTTAATGATCTGGTTCGGGATTGAACCCATTTTGGCAGACCAGCCCGAAAAGGCATTGCTGCTGGCCCATACAAGTAGGATCCCTTCCGTAGTACAAAAAATAGCGCGACGCTTGGTGGATGGGAACCAAATGACGGCCCTGGTAGCCGATTTGGGCATAAGATCCGATAAACAATTAGATCTTCTCCAGGGTATGTTGGCCGGTTTGGAAGGCCGTTCCGATATTACGGAACCTTTGAATTGGAAGGCCACTTATAAGGTACTGCAAACCCATGTAGACCTGTCGTTGATTTCTGAGGAAGTCGCCCAACATTTTGGAAATGCCGAGACGGCCCAAAAAATGATAGCCATCATCAACAATGCGGCATCCACCGTACCACAGAAACAGCAGGCAATCAAAAACCTAGCCTTGCATCAAAGGATTGAATTGCCCCCCCTGTTGCCGAATTTAATGGATAGGCCCGAGCTTCGCCTGGAAGCGATCAGGGCCATTGCCGCCTATGATGACGAAGCATTAGGACAGCACTTGTTTGATGCCTATCCCAAACTTTCACCATTGGAAAAACAAGAGGCAATCCTTACGCTGGCTTCGCGGCCGACCTATGGGTGGATTTTAGCCCAGGCCATTAAAAATGGTACCATGCCTCGAAAAGATATTCCAGCCTATGTGGCAATGCAATTAAGAAGGGTCGTGGGCAATGGTTTTGTTGAGATCTGGGGCCCTATTGACGATATCTCGGGCGATATTCAAGGCCAGTTCGGGAAATACCGTCGTTTGTTATCTGATGTGGCGATCGCGAAGGCCGATGCACACGCTGGAAAGACCATATTTCAACACACTTGTGCAGTATGCCATATGTTACATGGGGAAGGTGGAAATATCGGCCCGGATCTTACAGGTTCGAACCGGGGCAATACGGCCTATCTTTTAAATAATATACTCAACCCAAGTGGTGAAATTCAGGACGACTACAAACTCGTAGTGATCACCACACAGGATGGAAGGACGTACAGCGGCAATGTAATTTCTGAAAATGATAGAAATCTAACACTGAAGGTGGTCGGACAAGACCCCATTACGGTCAATAAATCGAAAATACGATCCCGGGAAGTGACCGAAAAATCGATGATGCCCGAAGGTTTGTTGAATACCTTATCCGATACAGATGTTTTGAATCTTATAGCGTATTTAAGGACCCTGGAGCCCTCGGAAAATTTATGACCTTCTCTTTATACAACTATATATTGCTCAATAGCCTGGAAAACTTATGGAGATAAACACACTCCTGACAGCCCAAAATCTGTCGGAAAAGATCAGCAGACTATGGTCCTTGTCGGGTGATAAGATCAAAAGGTTGGCACTTCAATTGGATGGTGTTCCCGGTTCTCCCGTGGTAACCGTAAATGACACCTATGGACCGAGAAGTTGGACCGACTGGACATTTTGGTATTTGATAAGGATCTGTAACCGATATTAACCTACTAGAATTAGACCCGCAATTTGTTAATAGGTAATACTTAAATAATAAACGACCCAAGAAAAAACACTGTTTGGCCTTAGATCTCAAAAATGACCCGGCCCTTATTAAGGCATACGATACCTACCACCAAAATGTTTGGCCCGAGGTATTGGATAGTCTTAAGGCTTCCGGAATTCAACATATGGATATTTACCGTCTCGGTAATCGCTTGATTATGATCATTGAAGTCGATGATACTTTCTCCTTCGACAAAAAAGCGAGGATGGATGCCAATAATAAAAAGGTGCAGGAATGGGAGACCCTCATGTGGCGATACCAACAAGCCCTACCCATGGCCAAGCCGGGTGAGAAATGGCTGCCCATGGAAAAGGTTTTTGAGTTTCAGGCTTAAGTAGGGGACGGAGGGTGTTGAAAAAAACAAAACTCCCCTTTCTCCCCGCCACAGGCGGGGATTCATTCCCCTCTCCCGATAGCCCCGATAGCTATCGGGGGGGCGTAAGAGGGGAGCAAGCAATAAGGGGACCGGGTTTTTTAGAATTTATAATAATAGGCATGGGTTACAACCATTCTTAAAGAATAGAATATTAAGAAATAAAAAACAACAAAACGGGGTAGCGATGCCTTTTTATAAGGGTAGGGAATTCGGATTGAGTTTAGGCATGAGCTTTTAGAATAAAATACAAGCTAAAGGTCAAAAAAGATATAAAAGAAGAAAAATAGCCTCAAGAAATACAGTAAATCACTATATTGATAGGCGTCTTGGAGCCTATGAAATAACCTAACACAAATCAATAATGAAGAAGAGCCTTTTTTTTATGATTATAAGTATCGTTCTGGTCACTTGCAAGCCCAGGGCAGAACAGGCATCAAGCATCCAACCAGATGGTGCCATGAACGAAGGGACCATCAAAAAAATAGATGTCCATTCGCACTACCATTATTCCCGTGCTTATTTACCGGAATTGTTTAAAAAATGGAACATGCAAAGCGTATTGGTCGATGTCTTCCATGAAGATTCTGTGGGCGTTACCAGAAGTTGGGATTCCTATGTCGCCCTTGCAAAGGCCGAACCGGAATTGTTTTACCTATGTTCCGCCTTTATAGGAACCGGAATTGACGCACCCGATTATGCCGAAAAAACCATTAAACAATTAGACAAAGAAATTAGCCAAGGTGCCCGCATGGTCAAAGTATGGAAAAACTTTGGGATGGTGACCAAAGATGACTCCGGACACTATATTCAAATTGATGATCCAAGATTGCAGCCCATTTGGGATTTTCTAAGAAGCAAGGATATTCCTGTAATGGCGCACATTGGGGAACCCGAACAAGCATGGAGACCGCTCGATCCCCATAGCCCCCATTATGGTTACTACAAAAATAATCCCCAGTACCATGCTTACAATTTCCCGGAAATCCCCTCTTATAAAACCATAATTGACGCTAGGGACCACTGGATTGAAAAGAATCCAGATTTAAAAATATTATGTGCCCACCTTGGTAGCATGTCGCATAACGTGGATATGGTAGCCGAGCGTTTGGATAAATATCCCAATATGTACGTTGAAACCGCTGCTAGGTTTGGAGACCTGGCACGGCAGGACAGTGATAAGGTGAAGACGTTCTTTGATCGCTATCAAAATCGGATTATGTTCGGCACCGATTTTGGAAACGATGTTTCACAAGACCAATTAACCGTTGCAGAATTGGATAAAGAACGCGCAGATTTGGATGCCGATTATCTTCTTTTATGGAAATATTTGAGCTCGACCGACTCGGTGGAAGTTAGGGGCCAAAAGACCCGGGGCCTTGGCCTGGGCAAAGAGGTCCTTGAAAAGGTATACTATAACAATTTGGCCGATTTCCTAAAGCTGAAATAGGGATTCAGCCGGCAGTGCAAAACCATTAACTTATATGAGCAATTAGCTCAAAAGCTTTTGGAGCCAAAAATTGATTGCCATTTTATTTGACATAGCATGAAACGATCCGAAATCAATCAAATAATTCACGAAGCCAACTCCTGTTTTTTGGCCAATGGCTGGGCATTGCCGCCGAAACCTAAGTGGGACATTACAGACTTTGGTTTGGGCGATTTCAAGAAGTTTGGCCTGGTGTTGATTAATTTGGCCGAAGAACCGGAATATTGCGAAAAACTGATGTTCGCAAGAAAAAATCAAAGGACACCCGCACATATGCATCGGAAAAAGAAGGAAGACATCATCTGTAGAAGGGGGCAGTTGGCAATACAAGTTTGGAACGGCCCTCCTGAAAATTCCAATACCAAACCGGTTCAACTCAGAATCAATGGCCAAGCTACGTCTATTATCTCTGGTGGGATCCTCAAGCTGCAAAGTGGGGAGCGCATTACCTTGCCCCCTGGAATTTATCACGAATTTTATCCGGAAAGTGAAAATTGTATCATTGGCGAAGTTTCTACTGCCAATGACGATCTACACGATAATTTCTTTATTAATCCAAGTATATCAAGATTTTCACAGATCGAAGAAGATGAACCTGCACTTATAAAACTGGTGAGCGACCTATGAAGCATAAAAACGATTATCGATTTATAGTTGGTAAGGCACTTTCAAAAAGCTTTGTGCTTTTGAACTTTTTACTTCTAAGCGCTATCTCACTTTCAGGACAAACTCCTGAGCTTATCGCCAACTTTACCAAAACGGCCCCAATTATCGATGGTCATCTCGACGATACGGCATGGTCGTCGGCTATACCGGTCATTTTAAAGGAAAATCGTTCGGGAACTAGAGTCGAAGACCCTCAATTGACGACTAGGGTCTTGGTATGCCATGATGAAGATACCTTATACATCGCCTTTGATTGTAATGATCCGGATATATGGACCACTTTTACCCAAAGGGATGAACATTTATGGGAGGAAGAGGCGGTTGAGGTCTTCATCGATATCGATACTATTCCTGAAAATTATTTGGAAATCGAGGTTTCCCCTGCAAATGTCTTATTTGACAGTTATATCGTAGACCCTAAAAACATTGATGTTCCTGAGACGTCGCGTCTCAACCTAAAAGGTATCAAAACCGCTGTTCAGGTCAATGGTTCTCTGAACAAACGCGATGACCAAGATGCATCTTGGCAGGTGGAAATTGCCCTGCCTTATCGCGATATGATAAATAGTTTGACTCCAGAAATAAACTCGGACACCAAAATAAAGATCAACTTCTATAGGTTGGACAAAAACAACGGAAAGGAGGGTGCCGCTTATTCATGGTCACCAACCGAAAATAGTTTTCACAAACCTTCGGTTTTTGGCAAATTGGTTTTAATGCCGAAGGATCACGATTAAAGCAAGCTAGATATTGATTATTTATTTAATTAAAAACGTATGAAAAAACACTGTTTGGCACTAGACCTTAAAAATGATCCTGCCCTAATTAAGGCATACGATACCTACCACCAAAATGTTTGGCCCGAGGTATTGGATAGTCTTAAGGCTTCCGGAATTCAACATATGGATATTTACCGTCTCGGTAATCGCTTGTTTATGATCATTGAAGTAGCTGATACTTTCTCCTTTGACAAAAAAGCGAAGATGGATGCCAATAATAAAAAGGTGCAGGAATGGGAGACCCTCATGTGGCGATACCAGCAAGCCCTACCCATGGCCAAGCCGGGTGAAAAATGGCTGCCCATGGAAAAGGTTTTTGAGTTTCAGGCGTAAAAGAAGAACAAGGATTATGGGGACGGAGGGATATGATATAAAAACAAAACTCCCCTTTCTCATCCGCCTACAGGCGGACGATTCATTCCCCTCTCCCGATAGCTATCGGGGGGACGGAGGGTTTTGGAATTATAAAGCGATAGTTATTCCAAAGGATGCATTTTTAATAGCTCTTGTGCCGTATAAAAACCTTCCTTGTTCTTGGTCTTTTCCCGAACTTCCTTGACTTTTTCCGGTGTGATCGCCGAGGCCGTATTGCCAAAGGTATTTCGTACATAAGTCAACACGGCTGCTATTTCGGTATCGTTCAGCATACCTCCAAAAGGGGTCATAGGTACCTGTCCCGGATAGGTCTTACCTTGTACCTCAATGGGCCCCATAATTCCGTTTAAGGTCAATTTAATGAGCCGATCTTCATTTCCGGTCACCCAGGGGGAGGCCGCCAAAGGAGGGAATTGCGATGCACTAAGCCCTTTGCCGTCAGGCTGATGGCAGGTAACACAGAAGCCATCCCTGTGATATATTTCTTCCCCCTTTACGAAAAGTTCTTTCTCTTTTCCTTCCAAATCGGTCTTCGTTTTTCCAGAATCGGGATCCACTCCCAAATTATGGCCGTTCAAATGTGCGACCGCGGCCTCATAGGGCAATTGCATCCATTCATCCAACGGTTTTTTGCCTGCCTCCTCAACAATGGGCAATCCGATTTTTGGATCGAGCCAGGAAGCGGCGACCAAAGCTTCCAAACGCACCCGCGGATTATCATCTTGGGCCGCTTGCATTAAAAGTTCGGCTTGGTTCGAGATCTGATGTCCGGCATAACGCAAGACCCCAACAGCGGCGGCTCGTGCCCTAAAATCCTTGGCATTCAGCATTTGATGTAATAGATGGGCGTCTACTTTATCAAGTCCCCAAGTAACCCAAAGGGCTTCCAAAACATGGTGTTCATATTTGACATCGTTTTTATCCAAGGTGTTGACCCACACAGATAGCCTTTCCAAAACTTGCCCCGGATCTCTTCCGCGAAGCTCCCTACGTGTTCGGTATCGGGTGCGATATTCAGGAAGTTTTAGATTCTCTAATAATTCGTCGATGGTGGCATCCACAATTTTTGCAGGTTTTACCAAAGGTCGCGAGGGATAGGTCATCCTGTAGATCCGTCCGTGTACATGATCTCGCAATGGATCCCGAGCGTTGTGCTGCATATGTCCGATCAACACGTTATGCCAATCCACAAAGTAGAGCGAACCGTCAGGAGCAAACTCCATATCCACGGGTCGAAAATTGGCATCGGAGGCAGTCATCAAGTCCATTTGGAATTTACTGAGATAGCCGGCGGAATTGGGATCATCAATCAAGATATGTTCCTTGGTCCCTAAAAATCCGATGGTATTATTGATTAAAAGGTCGCCTTGCAGATCCTCCGGAAAGTGCCGACTATAGATAAATTCAAGACCTGACGTGGGCCGTACCATTTGATCTTTCTGGATAAGATTCTTCGGCAGTGGGGATGATTCCCCATAGCGCGATTTAATCGTCCCCGGCATCATCCAGGTGACGTCGGGGCTCGAGGTATGGGCAAAGAAATCCTGTCCCCATTCATCAAAGGCTATGCCCCACGGATTCGGTATGGGCAATTGCGCGGTGCGTTCCAAATAATGGCGTTGGGGACTATACCTATAAAATCCGCCATTGGTGGCCCGTACCGGGCCATAGGCGGTTTCAACATTGGTGTGCAAAAACACCCCCTCCCCCATATATATGGCCCCTGACGGATCGGCACAAAAGGCACTGATAGCGTGGTGTGTATCGTGATCATCGAATCCGCTTAGGATAATTTCCTTTGTATCGGCCTTGTCATCCCCATCGGTATCCTTGAACAATACGAGATTGGTGCCTTGCGAAACATATACGCCCTCGGGCGCAAATTCAAAGCCAATGGCCAGGTGTAAACCATCCACAAAAACGGTTTCCTTGTCGGCTTTCCCATCATTATCGGTATCTTCTAAAATCAACAATTTGTCATTGGGCTTGCTATCCCCCGCGCGGTAGTGCGGATAGCTGGGCATGACCCCAACCCATAATCTTCCTTTATTGTCAAATGACAATTGCGAAGGATTCGCCAAATCAGGGAATTCCTCTTCTGAGGCGAACAACTCAAGTTTAAAACCTTTGGCCACCTTAATGTGGTCCAGGGCTTCTTGGCCATACAAATAGTTGAGATCTCCATGTCCGTTGACCTCCTGATAATTCGTTTGAACTTCGGGAAGTTTTTTGGTTCGGGCATCGGCTGCAACCAAATCAGTAGTTTTGCCGTGTGTGGCGTTCCAGATAGCCGTATCGCGGTTCATGGTCATTTGGCGTATTTTTTCGATCTCGTACGGATAATTCGCGGGCCCAAATGGATCGAACCGACGGCCATAGGCATGCACGCCGTTGGGAATCTTAAAATCTTTGTGCCAATACCAATTCTTTTCCATAACGGCTTCGTTGACCAATTTAGCATTTGAATAGTCGACGGCGCTGACTTTTCCGAAAATGCGATCTGACAATAGTTTGGCAAATTTTTGATACCCTGGATCGTCTAATTGAAATCCGTCCGAGGTCAGATAGTCATTTTCATCTTAGTACCACGTTTTACTGGCATCGAAGGCATCTACAAATAAAACGCTGTCTTTGGCCGCCACTTCTTTCATGGCTTCGGTATATAAGGACAGGTTTGCATTCTCCCTTTCCCCTTTGGGCAAATCGAGTTTTACCGATAGGTCTTCGAAAGCTATTGGAGAAATTAAAGCCAATTGTGGTCTCGTTTTGCCATTGTATTTCTGTTGCAGGGTATGCTGAATAAAAGCATGTAATTCGGCCTTGTAATTTTCGAGCCCCTTGGGCCCTTCAAAGGATTCATTATATCCAAAAAATGCTATGATAATGTCGGCATTGAGCTCAGTCAGCCATTCATCCTCGGTCGGAAAATGACCTATACTTCCAGAGGGATTGGCAAGTTCGGTCTGGAATTTTTCGGCCCCTGGGAAAGCCCAAGGGGAATTTCGTGCCGAATGAGGCCTAAATCCGGGCGTGTTGCCCCCATCGCACATGTTGCGAATAAAAAGTAGACTATCAGGATACCGTAATTGCATTTCGGTCTCAAAGTGGCCAAAATTCATCATTCTAGATCCTAAATTGTTGCCTATAAGTACGATATGGGCATTCTTTTTAAGCTGTAAGGTATCCTCCTTTTTTTGGGTACAACCGATTAAAAAGGCCATAAAGCAAAAAAGTCCGATTGATTTTAAACTGCATTGAAAATAGTTGCCCATAATTTGGTTGGATGTATTAGTTATAATTTACATGGATTCCTTTTTCTACCGAAAGTTCACAGGCTTCAATGATTTTTTGGCAGGTAATAGCGTCTTCAAGGCTAGATAAAGGCTGTTCCCCATTTCTAATCACCTTGTTGATAAAATGTGTCGCGGTATTTTTAATCGATTCGGGATAGGCCTGGTAGGTTTGCGAATGCGCCCCATTGGGCTCGTTGATGACCCAATCGCGATAACTATAGCGTGTACTGCCTTTGGTGCCCATTACCTTGATGAGGCAGGTCCAGGGGTCTCCCGCGTGGTCATCGTTCGCAAAACTGGCACACAAATGGCTCAACGACCCGTTTTGCATTTGGATCGTGGCCATGGCCACATTTTCCTGTGGTGCCAAGGTGCTAAGCGTAGTATGTTTCATACACGAAATGGTCCTGGGCAATCCGGCAAGGTAGAGCATCGTATAACTATGGTGGGTCAATATTTGTCGGATAACTCCTGGGTATCGGGCCCGAATTTCGTGATCATGGTGAATATTGTAAACCATATAGAATTGGGTGATACCCCCCAAAAGTCCTTCCTCGATCATCGATTTCGTTCTATGAATGCCCGCTTCATAAATATAGTTATGTACCGGCATGCACTGCACCCCGGCTTTGCCAATGGCCTGTTGCATTTTTTTAAGTTCAGCAATACTCGAAGCTGCCGGTTTTTCGACCAAAATATGTTTTCCTGCCTGGGCCGCCTTTAAAGTATACTCAAAATGGGTTTCCATATTGGTCAAAATGAAGACCGCATCGATTTTTGGATCTTGCAGCAATTCGTCTACTGAACTGTACGATTTGCATCCAAATTTCGAAGCCTTGGTTTTCCCCTTTTCGGGAGTACGGTTCCAAAGTCCGACAAGTTCGGCCCCGACAAGGGCTTTGACCGCTTCTACATGCAGGTCGGCAATATCACCTGCGCCAATAAATCCGATTCCTATCGTGTTCATGTACTCGCTTTTGAATATTCCAAGATCCCTTTTGCCGCCATTTCTTTAAATTCAATTAATGAATTACGAATTCCTTTCGAAATATCGGTCAAGGGTAACCCCTTAAAGGTACGATCTATTTTTTCATGGCTTAGGTCGGAAACAAATAAATTGGGTTGGGCATTTTCGGCTATTGTCAACTGGGCGTAATCCCCCATGCCTAATTCATGGGCCTGTTGCTTTACTACGCTTAAAAATTCGGAAATGGCGATCGTTTTTCCTTTGATATTAAAGGCGCCAAAGCCTTCAAATTTTTGTAAGGTGCACCCCGAGAAATGGTCACCGACATCTTCCACATAATGGTAATTCTCGCGACCCTTATAGGGCATTTCAAACGGAATCGGTTTTCCAGAGTCCGCTCCAAAAGCCACCGCTTTCAGGGCATTCGTCGGTGCCGAGGTCATGCCTTTTTCCCTTCCTTTTCCATAGGTCGTATTCAGTCTGAGGCAAACGGTCGCCACTTTGGTCTTGTCGTAAAAGAGCCTTGCCAAATGTTCCCCGGCCAATTTCCAGATACCGTAATGATTGGGAGGGGCCAATGGCACATTTTCGGGAATGCTAGATTCCGGGTACATAGACCGCACACCATACACCGCTGCGGAACTCGCAAATACGAATCGCTGAAGATCGGGGAGTTTTTCGGCCATATCGAAAAGTGCCATGGTACCGCCGGTATTGATTTCCATGCCCCCGATATGGTCTTTCGAACAATCCGGACTTTGGTAGGCACCTAAATGTATGATATGGGTCGGATTTATTTTGGGGACCAAAGCGTTTATGGCCGAATAATCAGATACGTCCAATTGTAAAAATTCCAATCGGGGATCCAAATGATTGCCCAACCATAATTTCAAGGGATCGGTGTTATTCGACCGGGTCGCAATGACGATTTTCCCAACTTCCGGGGATTGCAGGAGTTTATAAATGGTCACCGAACCGATACAGCCCGTTCCCCCGGTAATAAATATCGTATGCATATTTTTAATGTGTATGGGCTATGGGTTATCCGGAAATGCGTTAAATGCCTTTCGTTTATTTTCGAACCACTCATTCATGGCTCCGGGAGTTTTCATAAGCTCTTGCATTTTGGTCATGGCCTCGAGATGGGCTTTATCGCCTTTTTGAAACATTTCCGTGCCGTGTTTTTTACTCATTTCGGCGATTTCCTCAAATGTATTTGCTTCGAATATTTTTTCACACGCTCCTCCCAATTGTTTGCAGGTCATTGTTTTCATAACGCTATTTTTACTATTTGTTCTTTTATAACTTTCATGAAATAATAAGGAGAATGCCTTAATTCATCTTAACCACCGCCTTGACATTATTCGCCTTGATCGAATCTTCAAATGCTTGTGTTACGTGTTCAAAATCGTACCGGTTGATATAGTGTTCAGATGGGAATATTCCTGTGACCATCAGTTTTTGGGCTACCCTATAATCTTCCCTGCAGGATCCCATGGATCCCCGCATATTCAAGGAGGTTCGTGTTAAATGCGTTGCGTTTATAGCAACTTCCGACGGATAGGTGGCAATCACGCAGATATCCCCTTCGGGCCGTACTACCGATAGCGCTTCCGTGAGCACCTGGGGAACGCCGGAACATTCAATGAGCAGATCTACCTTTCCCTTAGTGCCAAAGGGAATGCCTTGGGCATCTTTTACACCTTTTTCCAATTGGGAAGCCAAGGAATTGTCAGGTGAAACTTCAAGCGTCAAAAATCCGCGTTCTTTGGCCTTTTTTAAGCGAATATCGCGATCATGCGCAATGCCGGTAATGGCCACGCGGGCCCCAGCGGCCCGGGCCAACTCGGCCGACATCAATCCGATGATCCCACAGCCGGTGACGACCACATCCTGTCCGGGTTTGATAGCGCATTTGTTATGCAGTGCATTTACGATAATCGATAAAGGTTCCACCAAGGCACCTTGTTCGGGTGTCAGGCCGTCCATCAGATGAACCACCCGATCTGATTCCAAGACCACTTGCTGACCAAAACCGCCGTTTCTATGAAAACCGATTATTTGCTTGGAAGGACATAAGTTCCATTTGGCAATACTGCAGGCCGGACAGTCCTCGTCCTGGCAGCCCAACATGGCCAAAGGGGTAAAGATATCCCCGACCTTTACATCTCCGTGGTCGCCGGGTCCCAGCGCCAAAACCTCGGCACTAAATTCATGGCCGATAACGCGGGGACGCTCTACCCAATCAAAATTCGGCTTCCCGATGGTGGCGCTATTATCTGAGCCACAAATACCGGTATAAAGGGTTTTCGCCAAGATTTCCCCTGCTTTCAATTGCGGCATTTCCATATTTACGACAGCTGCATTTCGCGTGACCGAACCCGCCGATCCCGGATAAATTTTTTCTCGTCCCTGAAGGCAAAAGCCTTTTATCGATTCACTCATTTTATTCTATGCTATATGTTACCTTTAAAAATACGAAAGTGCGCGTAATGGGTTTAAAAATAGAGATCACCACGTCGCTACCGCTCCTCGTGAAGACGTCATTGCCAACTGCCTACTGAGTTACTAAGTTATTAGGTTATTGGTTATTGGATTCTCTTTCTTCTTTTTTCTTTCTTCTTTCTTCTTTTTTCACCCGCCGTAGCTTTAGCGATGGAGGGCTGTTCACCGCCACTTCACCCCAGTATGCTGCCAACTTCTTGTATTAGCGGATTTTAATACGGCTTCGCAAACTTTTTGGGTTTCCTGGGCCTCCTGAAAGGTAGGGGAGCAAGGAGTACCTTCTTCCAGACTTTTTATAAAATCGGCTATTTGATGCACAAAACTATGCTCATATCCGATGGAGAGCCCGGGTACCCACCATTTATCCATATAGGGGTGGTCCCCATCGGTTACATGGATCGAACGCCAACCGCGTTCGGTGCCTTCGTCCCGATGATCAAAATACTCCAGCCGGTTCAGATCGTGCAGATCCCATTTAATCGAGGCGTGTTCCCCGTTTATTTCGAAAGTATACAAGGCTTTGTGGCCCCGTGCATAGCGCGTTGACTCAAAAACCCCTAGGGAGCCGTTGTCAAAATGGCAATGAAAGATACAGGCATCGTCTATTTCTACTTTTTGTTTCTTGCCAGATTCCGTATGCACCCGCTCCTTGATAAAGGTTTCGGTCATGGCTGAAACGTCTAGTATGCCGCCATTCAGCCACATGGCCGTATCGATACAATGGGCTAGAAGATCACCGGTAACCCCCGATCCCGCGGCGTCATTGTCTAATCGCCATAGCCCTTCACCCCCTTGGGGAAGTTCGGGGCTGATCGTCCAATCCTGCAAGAAGTTGGCGCGATAGTGGAATATCTTGCCCAACTTTCCGGCATCTATCAATCGCTTGGCCAAGGTGACCGCGGGCAGCCGACGATAATTGTAATAGACCGTATTTTTTACTTTGCTCTTTTCTACGGCATCGACCATAAGTTGCCCTTCGGCGACGGTTCGCGCCAAGGGTTTTTCGCACAAGATCATTTTTCCTGCCATGGCGGCGGCGATTGCGATTTCTGCATGTACGTTGTTCGGGGTACAGATATCGATGGCATCGATATCATCACGGGCGATTACCTTTCTCCAATCGGTTTCAAACGATTCAAAGCCCCATTGCTCGGCAAAGGCCTTTACCCGTTCCTCATTTCTGGCACATACTACCTTTAGGACCGGGCGATAGGTTACATCGGGGAAAAAATCATTGACCCTTTTATAGGCATTGGTATGGGTGCGGCCCA
>JALHST010000064.1 GCA_022865355.1 Maribacter sp.
AAAGACCATGAATGGATCAAGATTAATGGGAATATCGCCACGGTAGGCATTACCGATTTTGCCCAAGGGGAATTGGGTGATATTGTATACGTCGAGGTCGAAACCTTGAATGAGACCTTGGGGCGCGAAGAAGTATTTGGTACGGTTGAAGCGGTAAAAACGGTTTCCGACCTATTTTTACCATTAAGCGGCGAAATAATTGAGTTTAACCCCGCGTTGGAAGACGAGCCTGAAAAGGTAAACTCAGACCCTTATGGCGACGGTTGGATGGTGAAGATCAGGATAGACGACCCCTCGGAAATCGAGGCGCTATTAAGTGCGGGGGACTACAAAGAACTAATAGGTGCTTAAAAGGCACGGTTTTCTTATTATTTTTATTAGCTGGATGGTGTTTGTGACATGGTTGAGCCTGGCTTCTTTTTCAAATACCCATTTACCGGGTTATAATATTCCGAATTTCGATAAATTGGTACATTTTACCTTCTATTTTGTGGCCGTAGTCCTTGGAGTTTTGGCCATGCGTAAGGAAATTTCCCAATTCTGGAGCTTTGAAAAAGCCGCTGTTTTTTTACTTGTCGCAATGGTTCTTTTTGGCATAATTATTGAATTTGTACAGTTTAATTTTACCACAGATCGAATGGGCGATCCATACGATGCCCTTGCAAATAGCGTTGGGGCCCTGTGCGGATCTTTGGTAATGAAATTCGTCGTTCAAAAGACGAAAGGATTAAAATGGAAGCAATAATTGCTTTTTTCACAATTATTTAATTAAATTAGCGAACCTTTAAATAGAAAGATATGGAAGCGAAAAAGAATCCCAAAGCAGATGTAGGACGCAACAGCGGCCTTTATTTTGTAATAGGTCTAGCGGTCGTTATGCTATTGACCTATGTAGCATTCGAATGGAAAACCTATGACAAGGCCAATAATTACGATATTTCGATGAATGTTGAAGACAATCTAGATGAAGAGGTGCCCATGACGGAGCAACTTAAGACACCGCCACCGCCACCGCCACCAGCTGCGCCTGAGATTATCGAAGTCGTGGAAGACGAACAGGATGTCGAGGAAACGGTGATAGAGTCTACCGAGACCAGTCAGGAAGAAGAAATTGTCGAAGTGGCCGACGTACAGGTCGAGGATGTTGAAGAAGATGTCGATGTACCTTTTGCCGTTATTGAAGATGTACCTATTTTCCCCGGTTGTGAAGGAGCCAAGGATAAAAGGGCTTGTTTTAATGAAATGATCCAAAAGCATGTCGGTAAAAACTTTCGATATCCCGAAATTTCCCAGGAAATGGGCGTTCAAGGGAAGGTATACGTGAATTTCGTGATCCAAAAAGATGGTAGTATCGGGAATGTAAGAATGCGGGGACCGGACAAAAACCTAGAGGATGAGGCGGCAAGGATAATAGGTAAACTCCCTAAGATGATTCCCGGAAAACAAAGGGGTCGGGCGGTAAGGGTGCCTTTTAGTCTTCCTATTACATTTAAATTGCAGTAATCCAATCTCGAATAAAATAAAAAAGCCCTGACGCATCTGTCAGGGCTTTTTTATTCCCTAAATTTCCCTTTCGGCTTAATTTCCTTTTAAACTTACATAGAAAGTTTCGCGCAAGGCTTCCGGCTTTATAAAACCATTCCCGTGTATTTCGTCATATACTTCCGTTAGGCTTGTGTCTTTGATGACATCCTCCAAGGAGGCATTGGCGGCAATTGCGTTTTGGACCTTCGATTTAATGGCTTCCAACATCGCCACATAATTTTGAAGTTCTTCCTTGTTCGAAGGTCTTCCGTGCCCTGGGATTATTTTGGTATCCTCATTGATCAGGAGCAAGGCCTTTTTATGGGCATTTATATACCCTTCAACACTGCCCCCACTTTTAAGGTCGATAAAAGGGTAGCGCGCGGCAAAATAGGTGTCGCCCATATGCAGCACATTATTTTCTAAAAAAAAGACCATGGCGTCTCCATCGGTATGGGCATTGTGCACATGAAATGCCATAATGGTCTCCTCCCCGTCGTGAAAGGTAATGTCATCCGAAAAAGTAATCTCGGGCAGCATATTTTCGTCGAAGTCCGTATTTCCGGATTGTTGTTCACGAAGTGATTTCCGCACATTATCATGCGCCACGAGCGTCGTAACGTTTGAATTGAACTTTGAATTTCCCCCGGTGTGGTCGCCATGCATATGTGTATTGAACAAGATGGCGATCGGTTTATCGGTCAAGGTTGTGATGGCCGATTTGATTTTCTCGCTCAAGCGATCAAATTGATCATCGATCATAAATACATTGTCCTTTCCGACGAAGATGCCAATATTGCCGCCTTGCCCCGTAAGCATATAAACATCCTTTGAAAGGGTATCGATACTAATGGTCACCTCTTCATCTTGCGCGACAACAAACGTTAAGTGAAGAAGGCTTAATAGAAATAAAAGTGGTTTGTTTTTCATCATTGTATACTATTTTAAGGACTTTTCGAGTTGTTTTCCAAAGATAAGAGAAACATGACCAATTGGTTGCAAAAAAATCATTGAGGGGTTATCTTTGCGCCCTTATTCGATTTGGAAAATGAAAACTGCGGTCGGAACGGCAAGAAGTACCTCCTGGGTCCATATTTTTGCCGATTTTAAGGAGATAACCAAGGCAAGACTGGCAATTAGCGTGGTTTTCTCTTCCATCGCAGGCTATTTGCTCGGAGCCGACACGATTGAAACCGTTTCACTCCTACTTCTTTTTTTTGGGGGATATTGTATGGTCGGCGCTTCGAATGTCTATAACCAAATCATTGAAAAAGATCTGGATGCCCTCATGAACCGGACCAGGAACCGACCCATACCGGCCGGGAGAATGTCGGTGAACACGGCATTGACGGTTGCGGTCGTATTGACCCTTTTAGGCGTGGTGCTCCTGTATATCCTGAATCCCAAGACGGCCATGTTCGGGGCCATATCCATTTTTTTGTATACCAGTATATATACCCCGCTGAAGACCAAGACACCGCTTTCGGTATTTGTAGGCGCTTTTCCGGGAGCGATTCCTTTCATGCTCGGATGGGTGGCCGCGACCAATGATTTTGGTATCGAACCCGGTACTTTGTTCATGATACAATTTTTTTGGCAATTTCCACATTTTTGGGCCTTGGCCTGGATGCTTGATGAAGATTATAAAAAAGGTGGGTTTAAAATGTTGCCGACTGGAAAAAAAGATACAGGTACCGCCCTACAAATAATCATGTACACCATTTGGATGATGGTCGCTTCGGTAATGCCTGTTTTCGGAATTACGGGAAGATTACATCTTTCGATCGTTGCTGCCGTTGTGATTTTTATTTTGGGAATGATCATGCTGATCTTTGCCTTTCGACTCTATGAGAAAAGGGATAATATCTCGGCAAAAAAATTAATGTTGGCCAGCGTAAGCTATATTACGCTGATGCAAATCGTATATGTAATCGACAAATTTATTTAACGCACTATGGATTTAACGCAAGGTACTGAAGAGGAAAAAAATGAAAGGGCGAAAAAAATGATGCTCTGGTTTGGCATTGCAAGTCTGCTCATGGCATTTGCCGGGTGGACGAGCGCTTACATCGTGAGCAGTACCCGCGAAGATTGGATACATGAATTTTCGCTACCCTCGTCGTTCTATTTTAGTACCCTGACAATCCTGGTTAGCAGCATCACCTATATTTTTGCAAAAAAGGCGGTCAAGGAAAACAGAATAAAAATTGCTGCCAATTGGCTATGGGCAACATTGGTCCTGGGAATAGCATTCATTCTCCTCCAAATCAATGGTTTTTCACAAATGGTTGCCCTGGGATATTATTTTACAGGACCAACCAGCAATATCAAAATGTCCTATATCTTTTTAATTGCAGTGGTTCATATTGTTCATGTCCTTGCAGGTATTATTTCCTTGATCGTGGTGCTCCACAATGAAAATAAGGGGAAGTATTCCCCGAATGACATGCTGGGCCTATCGTTGGGGGCAACTTTCTGGCATTTTTTAGATTTCTTATGGGTGTATTTAATGATATTTATGCTGCTGGTAAAGTAATATATTTGATTAATTTAGGTTTTGATAATTTATCGCTTTTGAATAGTCGAAAAAAATGTAAATTTGTGCAACTTATAATCAACCTTTAAACTTTATATGGATTCTACGGTAACAACAGCTACGAATGAAAGCGTTTGGGGAGGTGGCAACCAACCCTTGGGAGCGAGTTATGGTAAATTGATGATGTGGTTCTTCCTCGTATCTGATGCCCTCACTTTTTCAGGCTTTTTGGCCTCCTACGGTTTTTCCAGGTTCAAATTTATCGAAACATGGCCCATTGCCGAGCTCGTGTTCACCCACGTTCCCTTTTTTCATGGGGATTACCCCTTGTATTATGTTGCCTTCATGACTTTTATTTTGATCATGTCCTCGGTAACCATGGTTTTGGCCGTGGATGCCGGACATAAAATGCAACAGACCCGGGTTATTTGGTATTTGTTCCTAACCATAATAGGTGGTGCCATATTTGTGGGTTCACAGGCTTGGGAATGGTCAACCTTTATCAGAGGCGATTACGGTGCATTGGAGACCAAGGGCGGTAGGATTTTGCAATTTGTTAAGGCCGATACGGGCGAAAGGGCGGCCTTGGCCGATTTTGCCAAAAATATACCCAGTGAACGCGAAGACCTTCAAAGGGATAAGGGCCTCTGGTTTCAATCAGAAGGGTATCTTACTTCCCGTTCCGTGGATGAAGTGGTCGAAGGTTTTGTGGCCAATCCGAACATTTTAATACGCACCGAGACCATCAATGATGATAATCATAAGACCGTTTTGACCCGGGAGGAATCGCTGAAGAGAATTAAGGATGCCGCCCATGTCGTTGAAGGTGCCAATTTGATACATAATGAATATGGCAGCAGGTTGTTCGCCGATTTTTTCTTCTTTATTACGGGATTCCATGGGTTTCACGTATTCTCGGGGGTCATGATCAATATTATCATTTTCTTTAATGTTATTTTAGGCACTTATGAGCGCCGAGGACATTATGAAATGGTCGAAAAAATAGGGCTATATTGGCACTTTGTAGATTTAGTATGGGTATTTGTATTTACCTTCTTTTATTTGGTTTAGGCCGTATCATGGTCATTTCCACTTAAACTGAAATCATTTGAAATTTGACAACAAGAATAAATTAGAATGGCACACGCACACAAACTTGAAATTTTTAGGGGATTATTAAAGTTCAAGACCAATGTCCAAAAAATTTGGGCAGTATTGGTTTTTTTGACCATCGTAACAACCATCGAGGTAGCATTGGGTATTATTAAACCCCAAGCCTTGACGCATTCCCATTTTTTGGGGATGAAGGTATTGAACTGGATCTTCATTACCTTGACCTTGGTGAAGGCCTACTATATTGCTTGGGACTTTATGCACCTGAGGGATGAAAAGAATTCACTGCGCAGGGCCATCGTGTGGACCCCAATTTTTTTGGTACTCTATTTGATTTTTATATTACTTTTTGAAGCCGACTATATTTACAATGTCTTTAAGTTTGGTTTTGTAAAATGGAATTTCTAGCAGCAACAAATCACATAAAATTAACAGCAATATAAGACGGTAAAAGTACCGTCTTTTTTATTTTTGCCTGTGCCAAGGATTCGGCATAAACCAAACCCATGAAGAAAATTTTTGTATTAGTCGTTTTATTTGTTCTGCCTATCGTTGCTTATCTGTTCTTCGCTTCGGGGGTCACTAATTTTGGCAGACTTCCGGTTCTGACCCAAAAAATAAATGCGATACCGGTTAACGATTCTTCGGTAACCTTCAATGACAGGATAACGGTTTTGGGATTTTTGGGGAAGGCGGTGGCGCAAAAAAAAGGGAATGCCTTCAACCTCAATGAAAAAATATACAAACGCTTTCAAGGTTTTGATGATT
>JALHST010000065.1 GCA_022865355.1 Maribacter sp.
AGTAAGGAATTCTTGAAGAAGTTCAAAAAATTAGGTCAGGCCGATGACCAAAATGTGTTGGTCGAAGTAAAAGGGGACGACGTCTATGTAGGCGGAGCTAGGATTATTGCTAGTATTCCGGCTGGTAACGGTATCGTACATGTCGTTGACAAAGTGATACTGCCGTCTTCTGAAGAAAATTAAAAACTACAATAAAACGATAAAATTTACAAAATGAAGAAGCTAAACTATTTAATACTCGCCCTTGTGGGACTTGCTACGATCTTTGTCGGTTGCCAACCGAAAAGTAAGACCACCAATGGGGCTTTGTCCTCAAATGCGGCCGAACGGGTTTATGTGGCCCCAGGGCAGCATGATGAATTTTATGCCTTTATTTCAGGTGGATTTAGTGGGCAATTATCGGTCTATGGTCTCCCTTCGGGAAGGCTTTTCAAAGTAATCCCGGTTTTTTCGCAAGATCCTGAAAAAGCATACGGATACAATGAGGAAACGAAGCCTATGCTGAACACCTCTTACGGTTTTGTCCCATGGGACGATGCCCACCATCCCGATATCTCGCAGACAGCTGGGGAATTGGATGGCCGTTATGTATTTATCAATGGAAATAACACCCCGCGGATCGCAAAAGTTGATCTAAGTGTTTTTGAGACCACAGAAATCCTTGAGATTCCGAATAGTGCCGGGAACCACAGTTCCTCGTTTGTTACCGAAAATACCGAATACGTGGTAGCGGGCACTCGTTTTTCGGTACCGGTACCACAAAAAGACATGCCCATAAAAGATTATAAAGGCAACTTTAAAGGCGCACTTTCCTTTATTAGTGTGGACCCAGGGGATGGAAGAATGGACATTAAGTTTCAACTGCTGATGCCCGGCTTCGATTACGATTTGTCGCATCCCGGCAGGGGCGCTTCCCATGGATGGTTCTTCTTCACGACTTACAATACCGAAGAAGCCAATTCACTTTTGGAAGTCAATGCTTCCCAAAATGACAAGGATTTTATTGCGGCCGTCAATTGGAAAAAGATAGAGGAATATGTGAATGGGGGTGGCGGCACCAAAATGCCCGCCAACTACGCCCATAATGTGTATAATGACGACACCCATTCGGCCACTTCTACCATGATGAAAGAGGTGTTGGTGGTGAATCCGGCCGAAGTACCCGGAGCCATATATTTTCTCCCGACCCCTAAATCACCCCATGGTTGCGATGTGGATCCTTCAGGCGAATATATCGTTGGCAATGGAAAATTATCGGCCGATTTGACCGTACACTCCTTTACGAAAATGCTCGAAGCCATAAAAAATAAAAAATTTGATGGGGAAGCTTATGGAATACCGATTTTAAAGTTCGAGGACGTTCTGGCAGGTACCGTAAAAAGTGGCGGACTAGGGCCGTTGCATACCGAATTTGACGGGCAAGGCAACGCATATACTTCCTTCTTTATCTCTTCGGAAGTAGTAAAATGGAAATTGGGGACCTGGGAAGTTATCGATCGGCAGCCCTGTTATTACTCGGTCGGCCACTTGATGATTCCCGGAGGAAATTCAAGAAAACCTTTTGGCAAGTATGCCATTGCCATGAATAAGATTACCAAGGACCGGTATCTTCCCACGGGACCCGAGGTTACGCAATCGGCTCAGTTGTACGATATTTCAGGTGAAAAAATGGAACTTCTACTCGATTTTCCGACCATAGGGGAACCCCATTATGCAGCAGGTATTCCCGCTGAAAAACTCACCGCAAATTCACGGAAAATCTTTGAACTCGGAGATAACCGACATCCCTATGCAGCTACTACCGATGCCGATGTCAAGGTCGAACGAAATGGGAAGGACGTACATATTTATATGACGATGATCCGTAGCCATTTTAATCCCGATAATATCGAGGGAGTCAAAGTAGGGGATAGGGTATTTTTTCATGTAACGAATTTGGAGCAGGACTATGATGTGCCCCATGGGGTTGGTGTAATCGGGGCCAATACCTCCGAGCTGTTGATCATGCCAGGACAAACGGAAACATTAGTCTGGGAACCAAAACAAGTGGGTGTATGGCCATTTTACTGCACCGATTTCTGTTCTGCGCTGCACCAAGAAATGCAGGGGTATATAAGGGTGTCCCCTGCCAATTCGAACACGGATCTTTCATGGTCTTTGGGAGATTAAATTAACCCTTGAAGAGTACTTTTTTTCAAATGAAAAGCGGGTTGCGTTCCAAGACCTTCCCGCTTTTTAATCAAACTTTAAGAGTGATACCATGAAGAAATCAAGGATTATCATGTTTTTGGGCGCTTTATTGCCGTTGTTGCTTTTCGTTTTTCCGCTTTGGAACATCACCTTGGAAGCACCACAATATCCGATACCCTTGGGAATGGATATCTATATCAATGACTTTGCAGATGCCAATCCCCATGATATAAAGAACATCAATTTAATGAACCATTATGTGGGCATGAAATACATTCCCGATGCGATTCCTGAATTTAAGGTATTTCCCATTGGTATAATTATCACTACAATTATCGGCCTTGTTATAGCGCTTAAGGCAAATTACAAATGGTACCTGTATTGGTTTATTATGATGGTACTGGTCAGTGTCGCCGGCCTTTATGATTTTTATCTGTGGGAACACGATTACGGCCATAATCTAGATCCTAAGGCCATCATGAAATTTACGAATCCCGACGGGTCTGTGATGGGCTTTCAGCCCCCATTGTTCGGAACCAAGGACATCTTGAATTTTAGGGCACACTCCTATCCGCAGATTGGAGCCTACAGCCTTGGTTTAGGCATGGCCCTAGGCCTGATTGCCTATTTTATGGGGAGAAAGAAAAAAAACCAAACTCTAAAAGCGTAATATGTGTCCACGCATCTTCTTTTGGAGCTGTTGTTTTGTTTTACTGGGATCACTATCCTGTAGTATACGTCCACAACCCATTAACTATGGTTTGGATGCTTGTCATTATTGCAGTATGACTATCGTGGATCAACAACATGCCGCCCAAATCGTGACCGATAAGGGTAAAGCTTTTAAGTTTGATGCTTCGGAATGTATGTTGAATTATTTGAATGAAATCGACACGAATGAGGTAGCGCTCTTTATGGTCGACGACTACAACACCCCGGGGGAATTACTAGATGCCACAAAAGCTACCTTTTTTATCAGCAAAGACCTGCCAAGTCCGATGGGCGAATTCCTGTCTGCATTCGCTTCAAAAGAGGCTGCACAAAGAGCACAAGCCGAACATCAAGGCGAACTTTTTACCTGGGAGGAAATGCAATCTAAGTTCAAGAAATGAAACGATTAAAATTTGTCGCAGCGCCCTGTGCCAAATAGATCATAATGAAAGCAAGGAATCATGTACACCATCAATAGCACAATCAAAAAGCAAACCTATAATAAACTGCAAGTAGAAAATTTAGTAAAGACCGAAGCTTTGGAAATTTTAAGTGTGAGCTTGGAGAAAGAGGCCATTTTTCCCAAACATATGTCACCCACCGATGCACAGTTGATCGTCCTTGAAGGCGATATTGTTTTTCATATTGATGGCAAGTCTTTTCATCTTTCAGAATATCAACATTTTAACTTTCCAAAAGAAATGGTACATTGGGTGCAAGCCAACGAAAATTCCAAATTTATTATCGTTAGATAAAGCTTGTTTGCCCATGAAGTTCAAACCCATCTTTTTTATACTATTTACGGGGGCTGCTTTGTATGCCAAAGCAATCCCTGTTTGCCATGCCTGTGAGATAAAATCGATCAAGGAAGGTATACATCAAGCCGATGATTTTGATACCCTCTTGATCAAAAAAGGGCGCTATAAAGAATACAATATCGTTGTTGATAAGCCTCTTACCCTTCTAGGAGAGGATTTTCCCATAATCGACGGCGAGGACAAAGGGGAAATCATCACGATCATCTCGGATAATGTAACCATTGACGGACTTTTTATTATCAATGTAGGAACCAGCTATACATCTGATTTTGCAGGCATCCGAGTTAAGAAATGCAAAAATTTCCTTATTCAAAACGTGGTGCTCGAAAAACTTTTTTTTGGGATCTATCTCGAAAAAGCAGGGGATGGCCGCGTATTTCACAACAAGATCATCGGTGATGCAGTGAACGAGTACAGTTCAGGCAATGGGATACAGCTATGGTATTCCAAGAATATAGTCGTAGATCAGAACATCGTACAACACGTTCGGGATGGCATTTATTTGGAGTTTTCCGATAACATAACCATTCAAAATAACTCCAGTTCGAATAATCTTAGATATGGTCTTCACTTTATGTTCTCAAATGATGATGTATACACCAATAATGTGTTTGAGAATAATGGAGCGGGGGTAGCCGTAATGTTTTCGAAGAAAATAAAAATGACCAATAACGTTTTTAGAAAAAATTGGGGCACGGCCTCTTTTGGAATCTTGTTAAAGGAAATCAATGATGCCGAAATTATCGGCAATACCTTTGAGGAGAATACGGTCGGGATCAATGTAGAAGGCTCTAATCGCATCCAATATCGGCACAATGATTTTATTAACAATGGGTGGGCCATCAAAGTTCGAGGTGCGTGTTATAACAACTCGTTCATCAATAATAATTTTTTATACAATTCATTTGATATTTCTTATAATAGTAAAATGAACGACAATGTATTTGAAAATAATTATTGGAGCGATTACACAGGGTATGACCTCGACAAAAATGGCATCGGGGATATACCGTATCGCCCGGTAAAATTATTTTCCTATATCGTAAATCGCACGCCGGAAACAATAGTTCTGTTGCGCAGTTTATTTATGGATATCATCGATTTCTCGGAAAAAGTCTCCCCGGTTTTTACACCCGATAATTTGTTGGATGCGAATCCATTAATGAAAAAATCGGTGAGATCGCCCATTCGGTAGTCGGCGAAGACCTTTATTGTAAAAATAAAAAGCATGGGCATTCGATTTAAACTGCTATTAGCAATCTAAAATAGGATAATGATCCAAATAGAAAATCTACATAAAAAATTCGGAAAAAACCCGGTACTTTCCGGAGTTGATCTGGCCCTTGCCAATGGCGGTATTTTTGCCGTCCTTGGACCCAATGGATCGGGCAAGACTACCCTGATAAAGTGTATCTTGGGAATGGTCATTCCAAGCAGTGGTGTGGTTTTGGTGGGTGGAAAGTCAATCAAGAATAATTGGAAATACCGTCAGGAAATCGATTACTTGCCGCAAATAGCGAATTTCCCTGGTAACCTTCGGGTAAATGAACTGATCCGAATGATTAAGGATTTGCGTCAAAAACCGAGCAATGAGGAGAAACTGATAACCTTATTTGGCTTATCGGCATTTCTTGATAAAAAATTAAGTACACTTTCAGGTGGTACCAAGCAAAAGGTGAACATTGTATTGACTTTTATGTTCGATTGCCCATTGATGATCCTCGATGAACCCACGAACGGCTTAGACCCTGCTTCACTGCTGCGTTTAAAGGACCTGATCCGTCAAGAGAAGGCGAAAGGCAAGACCATTCTGATTACGTCCCACATTATGCAATTTGTAGAAGAAATGGCCGATGAAATTATATATTTACTCGAGGGAAGAATATATTTTAGGGGAAGTATGCAAGCCTTGATGAACATGACCGAACAGAAAGATTTTGAACATGCCATTGCCACCATTGCAACTCAACCGACCGATGCTTAAAATATTAAAATATAGTTTTTACGATCTAATACGTAGCCGTTGGAGCTATGTATATTTTTTGTTCTATTTGGCCTTGGGGTTCGTTCTGCTGTTTTTGAACAATGACCTTTCAAAAGCGGTAATTACCCTAATGAACGTGATTATCGTCTTGGTGCCTTTGATCGGAACCATCTTCGGGGTAATGTATTTTTATAATTCCAAGGAATTTACCGAGTTGTTATTGGCACAGCCCTTAAAACGATCTTCTATATTCTTGGGGCAGTATTTGGGCGTGGCAGGTTCATTGACTTTGAGCTTGGTGTTAGGTCTTGGGCTTCCCTTTGTGTTATATGGATTATTTCGAAGCGAAGCTATTTGGGACTTTTCATTGTTATTGGTTACTGGGGCCTTTTTGACCTTAATTTTTACGGGGTTGGCCTTTAACATTGCCCTTTCGAATGAAAATAGAATAAAGGGATTCGGCTATGCCGTGCTACTTTGGTTGTTCTTGGCCGTGATTTACGATGGCATGTTCCTGTTATCCCTTATCGTTTTTGAAGCGTACCCCTTGGATACGTTTTCCTTGGTTGCAAGTATGTTCAATCCTATCGATTTGTCACGAACACTTATCCTGTTAAAGCTTGATATTTCTGCATTATTGGGTTATACTGGCGCCGTCTTCAAACAATTTTTTGGTACGAATACAGGCTTGTTCGTATCTATTATCATGCTTTTTTTATGGACCCTTTTGCCCATTTGGCGTTTGGCCTATATTTCAAAAAGGAAGGACTTTTAGGCTTTGTTGCGGTGTTCGAATATTTGAAGATACAGCATGGTACTCATTTTCTGTGCCCTGTTCTTGGCGATCCAGGCCGTTTCGCCTTCAAAGAGTTCATCGATGGTTGCAAACCATAGGTTGAGCCAGAGTCCGAAATGTTCCGATGTAATGGTGTGGTTCATTTTGTCATCTACTTCTTGATGCACCGTCACGGGATTGCCATAGTATTTGCGTTTTAGAAAAAGTTGGGTTTCCCAGAAATCGGTCAGTACTACAAAATGGCCATCCCAATCGGTGATGATACTATTGAAAATAGGTCCAAGGACTTTATCGTTCCGAATCTTTCCGTAGAAAGTTGTGACCAAAAGGTGGATGTCTTCCCTGTTTTTTATATCTGATTTTATCCCCATTATCTGCGTTTATAATTATTTGTTTAGGAAGGGTTTTGTTCTCCAAACCACCATTTGGCTTTTTGGGCTTTTTTGACCAAATTGTATTTTTTTATGGCGTAGGTTCCGATATGCTCTGCCATATCTTCGACCGAATCGGTCACGAATAGCAATTGCATGTCCTTGGCGCTTATACTTTCGTTCTCTGCCATAACCTTAATATGGTGGCAGAGTTCCTTATGGTATTCCTTACCAATAATTACTACCGGGAAATCATTGATCATTTTGGTCTGGATCAAAGTCAGGGACTCGAAAAGTTCGTCCATAGTCCCCATTCCCCCTGGCATTACCACAAAGGCGTAGGAATATTTTATCATCACATATTTGCGAACGAAAAAATAAGGAATATTGATCCATTTGTGTAAATAGGGATTGGGTTTTTGTTCTCTTGGCAAGATGATATTGCAACCAACAGAATATCCCCCCGCTTCGTAGGCTCCCTTGTTGGCCGCTTCCATAATCCCAGGACCGCCTCCGGTCATTACCGTGAATCCCATGTGGGCGAGTTTGGCGCCAACGGCCACGGCCTCCTTGTAAAACGGATTATCGGGTTCAAACCTGGCAGATCCGAATACGGTGACACAAGGTCCTATAAAATGCATTTTCCGAAATGCCTTTATAAAACTAAATTGAACCCTAAAAGTGAATAAAAATTCTTTTATCCTTGATCTTGGCCCGCTTAAAAAGCGTGATTCCTCAGGTTCTAGATGAAATTGGCTCGTATGATTTTCCATTAGGTAACTTTTTTATAGCCTAAAACCGCCAAGCCGTTCATGGCCAAAGCATAGGCA
>JALHST010000066.1 GCA_022865355.1 Maribacter sp.
AATTAAAAATCTCGCCAAGGGCAAAAAGGCAAATTGGCTGGGTTCGTTGAATGTCAAACATTCCTTTACCTATACCCCCGACGCCGGAAAGGCGACCGCCATTTTGGGAAATACCGAAGACGCCTATAACCAAGTTTGGCATGTGCCTACGGCACCAAACCCCTATACCGGAAAAGAATGGATCGAACAGCTTGCAAAGGCCCTTGGTGTAGAACCAAAATATCAGGTAGCCCCAAAATGGCTGGTTCGTTTGATCGGCGTTTTCGTACCTGTTATTCGCGAAATGCCCGAAATGATGTATCAGTACGACCGAGACTATGTTTTTGATAGCCAAAAGTTTGAAAAGCGGTTTGGCTTTAAACCGATGCCCTATGATGAGGGAATCCGAGAAGTAGTGGCTGCCGATTATGGCAAAAGCAAAGCATAAAACGCGTTGGCGCCATGGAAGCACGTCATAAATATTCGAATCCCAAATTTGAGAAACAATTTTTTAACAAAAGTCTAAACCCTGTACTTTTTAGCCATGAATCCCATTTACGATTTCATGGATCCATATTTCAAAATATGGCTGCGAGCAGGCCCAGAAAAATATGGGTCATCAGCTCCTTCAGTTTACTGAATACATCGGCGCTACTGAAAAATTCAATAAAACATTGACAATAGCTGCCATTAAGGTGGTTCATCATTTTATGCGAAGATCCAAAACCGACAGTTTTGCCGGGTTACTCCAAGAATTTCCCCGCTTGAAGTATGGTTTCAATGACTTGATAAAAGCCCATTACCAAGTTGATATTTTTAGGTGTGAAAGGGCTAAAAAAGAATTTTTGCAGCCCGACCTGCAGGCCTTTGAGCAAAATTTTTGAAATACATGGGAAAAGATGGATCAGCGCCTGCCAACCTTCCGATTTGTATAACCCATCGGCTATTTATTGAGAAGGTCAGACCACAGGATGGTGCCTTTGTATGGTATTTAATGAACACGCCAAAGTGGCTTTTGTATATCGGAGACCGCGGTATTACTTCACAAAAAAAGGCCGTGGAATATATTCATGACACTATCATCGCTAGCTATGATGCCCATGGTTATGGCCTTTATAAAATGGTCCTAAAAACAAGCGGTGCCCCTATCGGCCTATGTGGTTTTGTAAAACGTGCCTATCTCCCCCACGCCGATCTCGGATTTGCACTGCTCCCTGAGTATGAAGGCCGAGGTTATGCCTTGGAAGCGGCCAAAGCCTGCTTACAATATGGCAAGGCGCTCCTGAATTTACATCCAATTTTAGCATTAACTTCACACGAGAACCTAAATTCCCAAAAACTACTTTTAAAAATCGGCTTCCATGAAATTGGAAATATCACTGCGGATAACAGCGACGAATCGCTTTTGGTGTTCTCCAATTAAATAGGAAATACTACATTTAGTTTTTATAGATTACGCAACCCATAAAATTCGAATCATGAAGAGAAGAAATTTTATCAATACGGCATCAATCGGAGCGGGCGCCGTCATTTTCACTGGGGTGAAGGCCTGCTCACCTTCCCGTGAAAACAAAATGGCCCTTGCCGAAAATCAATTGGCGATGACCGCTTCCATTGCACCTATCTCTCTTGACGAAATAAAGAGTAGGATCGATAAGGTACAGGATTTGATGCAAGCCCAAGAAATCGGTGCCTTGTTGTTAGATGCAGGTACTTCCCTAAAATATTTTACAGGCCTGTCATGGTGGCCGAGTGAGCGGCCCATGGTCGCCGTAATTCCGGCTTCTGGCGAAATCAGCTATATCTGCCCCGGTTTTGAGGAGGCACGACTCCGTGAGATTACGATAGTAGGTGATACGATATACCCCTGGCAGGAAGATGAAAGTCCCTTTGCCCAGCTTGCCCTTGCCCTAAAGGAAGCTGGCGTCACTTCCGGCAAGGTAGCCATCGAGGAACGGTTGCGGTTCTTTATTTACGATGGCATAAAAAAAGCAGCCCCTAATTTGGAATATGTCAGTGGGGATCCGATCACGATTCCCTGCAGAATTATTAAATCCCCTACCGAAATTGCGCTCATGCAACAAGCCAGTGATATTACCCTCAAAGCAATTCAAACCGGGCTTAACGCCCTGAGGGAAGGGTCGACGCCTTCGGATTTCTCAGAGGCCGTAGCAATGGCCCATAAAAGCCTTGGAGGTCAACATGCATTCGCAATGGCCAATTTTGCTGAGGCTTCCGCCTTTCCCCATGGCAGTGTCAAGCCCCAGATTTTAAAGAAGGGCGATATCGTATTAGTAGATTGCGGTTGTACGGTTGAAGGCTATAATTCCGATATTAGTCGCACCATCGTCTTT
Source organism: Maribacter sp. (assembly GCA_022865355.1). Taxonomy (GTDB): domain Bacteria; phylum Bacteroidota; class Bacteroidia; order Flavobacteriales; family Flavobacteriaceae; genus JALHST01. Next base: position 2,334 of record JALHST010000066.1, read on the forward strand.
GGTGCCCGACCCACCGAACGCCAAAAAGAGATTTGGAATTTGGAGAAAAGAGCTCAGGCGGCCGGTTTTGCCGCCGCAAAATTGGGGGCGCCACTCGAAAATGTCGATGCTGCCGCCCGAAAGGTATTGACCGATGCTGGTTTTGGCCCCGGATACCAATTGCCGGGACTGCCGCACCGTACGGGACATGGCATTGGTATGGATGGACATGAATGGGGCAATGCGGTCAAAGGAAACAAACAACTCATAGAACCCGGCATGTGTTTTAGCATTGAGCCCAATATTTCGATTGTGGGTGAGTTTGGGGTACGTCTCGAAGATTGTGTATATATGACTCCAGAAGGCCCAAAATGGTTCTCACAACCGAGCCCGTCGATTGACCAGCCTATTGCCTAGCACGAGATCGTTTTCAAAAAATTAGCTAAGACAAATACAGTATGGCTTATTTTCATCGCCTATTGACTTCGTATCTGAAAATTTATAAGCTAAGGTATGTGGATATAGTTTAATCTAAAATTCAAAATGTCCGTATATGCCGAGCCGGTCAACTTGAAAAACCAAAAATAGTCCATTTATCACTCGCCAAAGTTCCGTACCTTATGTGGGTAACAAATAAAACCGTATGAGCAAACAACTGACGATTACTGCTAGCATCTTGGCCAAACCTGAAAAAAGGGATTTGGTAAAGCAATCCCTACTGAATCTGATACCTCCTACCCTAAAAGAAAAAGGTTGCCTGAATTATGACCTGCATCAAGACAACAACAATCCGGATCGTTTTTTCTTTTATGAAAATTGGGTGACCCGAGAGCTTTGGCAGGATCATAATGCCAGCGCACATATCGCGACCCATAGGAAAGCCACCGAAGGCGCTATCATTGAGGTGGTCATTCACGAAATGACGCCAATTTCCTAGACTGATATCGGTGGTTTATCCATGGGTCCGAACTGGCTTTGCTTTATTAAATTTGGTATCTTTCCAAATACCTAAAAGGATCAATTAATACACAAAAACCTTGAAAATGAAATATAAGATCTTAGCAACCATTGTCTTGATATTAAGTACCCTAATGAGTGTGGTTGGGCAACATGAACCGATTAAATTAGGTGTCGTAGGTCTAGTACATGGACATGTGGGGTGGATTTTGAGCCGGGAAGCCAAAGGCGATGTAGCCCTTGTAGGTATCGTGGAACCAGACCGGGTTCTAGCCCAACGATTGTCTGATCAGCATCACTTTCCCATGTCGATCGTCTACAACACCATCGAGGAGATGATTGCAGCGGTACACCCCGATGCAGTTGCCGGTTTTAGCAATATTTATGATCATTTGTCGATCGTGGAAGCCTGTGCCCCAAAAGGTATCCACGTTATGGTAGAAAAACCCTTGGCGGTCAGCCTAGAACATGCACAAAAAATGGAAGCTTTGGCGAAAAAATACCATATTTATCTGCTTACAAATTATGAGACATCCTGGTACCCGACGAACCTAAAGGCCTATGAGCTCTATAAGGAAGGTGCAATTGGTGGCCTGCGCAAGGTCATCGTTCGCGATGGCCACAAGGGGCCTAAAAAAATTGGGGTGAGTGCCGAATTTTTAAATTTTCTGACCGACCCGGTATTGAACGGGGGAGGGGCCATTATGGATTTTGGTTGCTACGGGGCCAATTTGATGACCTGGTTTCAGGATGGCAAAAGGCCGAATACGGTTACCGCCGTTACCCAGCAATTGCAGGAGGCACACAACCCCAAAGTAGACGATGATGCCACCATTATTCTCACGTATGATGATGCCATGGCCATTTTGGAACCCTCCTGGAACTGGCCAATAGGCCGTAAAGATATGGAGGTCTATGGTGAGAAGGGCGTCATTTATGCCGACAATCGTCACGACCTTAGGGTGCGCATGTCCGAAGGTTATGACGGCTTTACCGAAGAAATCTTTAAGCTTGGGGAGCGCGAAGTGCCCTTTGATGATCCTTTTGCCTTGTTCGCCGCCGTCATCAATGGTGATACCACCTTGGGACCCTTTGATCCCTACTCGCTTGAAAATAATATGGTTACCATGGAAATTCTGGATGCAGCCATACGTAGTGCCAAAACCCATAGTACAGTACTCTTAAAATAGTTATAATACCGTCCTCCCATTTATAAGGGGAGGTGTCCGAAGGACGGAGGGGTTTTCAATGAAATCCATTATCCTTAATATATGGTCAACAAAATCAATAATCGAAAGTATCTGCAGGAATTCAGGAAGAATCTTCGTAATAATCCGACCAAATCAGAATCAGTGCTTTGGAAAGCACTTCAGAAAAAACAATTGGAGGGTAGAAAATTTAGAAGACAACATGGCCTAGGTAATTATATTGTTGATTTTTATTGCCCTGAAGAGAAATTGGTTGTCGAATTGGATGGCCAAATACATGATAATTTGGTCAATCAAGAATATGATGCGAAGCGAACCAAATGGCTAGAAGATGTTGG
>JALHST010000067.1 GCA_022865355.1 Maribacter sp.
AACCTGAATACGTATCGCAAAACCCTCAAGGGCGATTTTGAAGAAAAAGTCACAGCCTTGAACGAGTTTACAAAGAGTCTGATAAAAATCGAGGATGATATGGAATAAACCCGAACCATGAGGCTTTGGATAAATACTAAATCTATGCACTACCGATTGACAAAACCAGGAGTTGAAACAGATTGACAAAGCCGACTTTCAAAAGGCAACGAAAGCTTAAAGGGCAAAATCGGCAAGTCTTGATTGGGCCAACGTTCGGCGAGGGTTCATTTCATAGTTTCTTCAATATCACCCAGAATTCATCGCTAATTTAGCAAATTATACGCATAAGAACGCAAGTTTCTGATTATTTTTTATTAAAAATTTCATAAATATAGAAAGCTGATTAGCTAATAAGTATTAACAATTACTATTTTAGTTGTAATTAAAGTATTTAAACTAAATTCACATAAAAAGTAATATGGATTTTACCGAACTCGCCATAGAATTTGAAAACAGAAAAATGAGTAACATGTCAACCAGTGACAGGGTTACTGCTTCTAGGGAGGCTAAGGATTTGATATTAAGAATCAACGAAGTTTATAAACAGACCAAGGATGTTAAGCTGATGGATCTTATGAAAAGGATTACCGAAAAGAAAAAGAAAATCGATAAGCGGCTTAAAGGACGCTTGGAAGTCTAAAAGATTTTGACTGATTTGCGATTGTTTATAGGCTGTCTTGGACTGCCTTAAAAAATAAAAGCCCTTCGTAATTGAGGGGCTTTTTTATATTTTTAAAAATCATTAAAGCGCGGATGTCTATCTAAAAAATCCGGATAACATTTTTATTAATGGGCTAAAAGAACCCGAAGGCGGCCAAAATCAAACTGACTACAACCGCGAGAAGTATGCCTACCAGCACGATTATCATTACACGAAGAAATCCGTTCAAAACCCGAATACCAAAAGTAATTTCCTCTTCCATGACGATGATTATTTTGCCTAAATCTACATAATTGACTTTAAAAACTAAAGTTTTAGAGGCATTATTTCAAGTAACCCGCTCATTTCTAGGTGTCTTATACGATTAACTACAGCAATTATCGATAAAATAAAAACCCATTATTTTTTGTTCCGATCACCAATAAGCTTTTTGCTCAGCTCTTCGAGGGAAACCCCCTTCGTCTCGGGCATCATAAATCGCACAAACAGCAACTGTAGCACCATCATAAATGCAAAGAAAGCAAACACGGGACCGGGACCGACCCATGCAAATAGTGCAGGAATCGAAGATGGTATAATTGCAGCTAAAACCCAATGGGTAGAGCTTCCGAACGATTGACCGGCACCCCGCAGATGATTGGGAAATATTTCAGACATAAATACCCAAATAACGGCACCTTGACCGATGGCGTGCGAGGCAATGAATAAAAATAGGAAAATAGGTACGGCCAGGCTATGCCAACTTAGGATAAATGCGGCCGCTACCAGCGATAACGAAATTATATACCCCACAGAACCAATATACATGAGCTGTTTTCTGCCCAAGCGGTCGATTAGAAAAATACCTACTATGGTAAAGAGTAAATTGGTTATGCCAATACCTATGCTACTCAGAAGGGCCGTACTCTCTCCAAGACCTGCCGCTTCAAAAATACGTGGGGCGTAATATAAAAAGGCATTGATGCCCGAAAATTGATTAAAAAAGGCGATCAAAAAGGCGAGCATCAAAGGAAATCGATACTTCTTCATAAAGATGTTCTCAGACGCACTGTGCTCATCAAGTCCACTATCCATTTCAGCTTGCAGGTCTTCTATGCTCAGTTCAGGGTTTATGGTCGCCAATATTTTCCTGGCTTCCTCGGACCGATTTTTGGTCAATAACCAGCGCGGACTTTTGGGCACGGTTAAAACGAAGAGCGTATATATAATGGCTGGGATGGCCTCAACGCCGACCATCCATCGCCAATCGTTGTCACCTAAGCCACTTAGGGCATAGTTTGACATAAAGGCGGCCAATATGCCAAAGACCAGCATGAACTGATATAGACCTACCAATCTTCCCCGATCCTTGGCAGGTGCAATCTCTGATATATAGGCAGGTGCCGCAACGGTCGAAGCGCCCACTCCCAATCCTCCGATAAATCGGGCGATCGCAAAGCTCGTTGGATCGAAAGCGAATGCGGAGCCGAGCGCCGATACGGAGTACAGGATGCCAATCCATATCAAGGTATTTTTTCTTCCTATTTTGTCAGTGGGGATACCTCCAAAAATTGCACCGATAACCGTTCCCCAAAGTGCCATACCGATGACCACGGTGCCGTGTATGAATTCGGAGGTATGCCATAACATTTGAAGTTTTTTCTCGGCACCCGAAATTACGACCGTGTCAAAACCAAAGAGAAATCCCGCGAGTGCGGCTATGAGCGAAATTTTGAGGATTTTGGAATTCATATTGTTGGTAGTTGGTTTTGGGTAAAGCTAACAAAAAAAAACAAACCAAAATAGGGTGGTTTTAGGCAATGGCAACAACGGGTTTCAAAGTATCCTGGGCCCGTGATTTTTTCCCGCGCTGATTTTTTAAAGGTTTTAATTCCTTTGATTTGAGGGTGCTGTCCTTCGGAATGGTCATTTCATTCCCGTTACTTTTATTGGAAGGCACCGTATTTTCTTTTTGGGTATTCTGGTGTTGCTCCCCGAGGATTTCCCGGCAAGAGGACATCATAATTAGTGCGGCCAGTTGTATGACATGTAGTCGAAACCTCATGATCAGCAAAAATAGGTTCAGAGTAATTTACGGATGTACTCCATGATTTGGACGCTGGCCCCTTTATTTTCTGCAACATACGCTCTATTTATGGCACCTGTTCTGTCACGAAATTGGGGTTCATTCAAAAAACGATTCATAACCAAGGTAAATTCATCTTTTGACCGAATGACTTGAATGCCGTGCTTCGCTACAAGATCTATCGCCTCTTTGAAATTGCCGTAATTGGGTCCTATGATCACCGGGATTCCGAAAGTTGCCGGTTCCAAGGTATTATGGAGCCCTGTAACAAAACCGCCACCGACATAGGCCGCGTCGGCATAGCTATATATTTTGGTCAATAGGCCAATGGTATCGATGATCAATACCTCGCACCCGGCTGCATCGATAGACTCCAACTCCGAATACAAACAGCTTTTCTTTAGGATATTCCTTTGCAGGTGTTGAACATGATCTGATTTTATGGTATGGGGTGCTAAAACATATTTAAGGCCAGTATGGGCGCTATTTATAAAATCGACCAAAATCGCTTCATCTTCGGGCCATGTACTTCCGGCGACCAAACAAAGTGACTTCCCTTTAAAACGTTGCATAAAAGACAAGCTATTGTCCTGGGCAAGAATTTCGGAAACCCGATCAAAACGGGTATCACCACTTACCGTACAATTGGTAAAGCCAATCGATTCGAGTAAGATCTTAGAATTTTCATCCTGAAGAAAGAAATGGGTAAATGTCCTCAAAGCTTTCTGCATGAAGCCTCCATAGGGCCTAAAATATATCTGTTTACTTTTAAATAGTGCCGAGATCATTAGGGTTGGAATATTTTTATAGCGAAGCTCCTTTAAATAATTGGGCCATATTTCGTATTTGACAAAGATGGCGAGTTTGGGATGGGTCAATCGAAGAAAACGCGTCACATTTTTTTGGGTATCCAGCGGAAGATACACCACGATATCGGCATCGCCAGTATTTTTCTTTATTTCATAACCCGAGGGTGAGAAGAAGGTTACTAGAATTTTGTGGTCGACGTAGGCCTTTCTTATTTTTTTGATAACGGGAAGGCCTTGTTCGTACTCTCCCAAGGAAGCCACATGGATCCAAATGATTTTATCGGTTGGGTGGATCGTCTTTTGCAAAGTGGAAAAGGTTTGCTTCCTTCCGTTTACGAAAAGTTTGATCTTGGGGTGAAACCATGCTACGATCCGGAGATGGAACCCAATAAGGATTACAACAAGATTATATATAAAATACACGCAAAATTCGTTTCGCACGAAAATACGTTTCTTTAGAGAATAGTTGCTTATTTTTGTGCCATTACTACTACTAATAGTCCTAGAATGCGCAAAATTCAAATGGTCGATCTGAACGGTCAGTACCAAGATATTAAAGACCAAGTAAACAGAGCTATAGCCAATATCATGGAAACAACGGCCTTTATCAATGGGCCCGAGGTGCATGCCTTTCAGACTGAATTGGAGGAATATTTGGGCATACGCCATGTAATACCTTGTGCAAATGGTACCGATGCCTTACAGATTGCCATGATGGGCCTTGGCCTTAAGCCCGGAGATGAAGTGATTACGGCCGATTTCACATTTGCGGCCACGGTCGAAGTAATAGCGTTGCTGCAATTGACCCCTGTGCTCGTAGATGTTGATCCCGATACCTTTAATATAGACCTAAAAGCCATTGAAAAGGCCATTACCCCAAAAACAAAGGCGATCGTCCCCGTTCATCTTTTTGGGCAATGCGCGCCGATGGAGGCCATTCTAGCCCTAGCCAAAAAACATGGGCTGTACGTGATAGAGGACAATGCCCAGGCTATTGGTGCCGATTACACGTTTAACGATGGTAGCAAAAAGAAAGCCGGAACTTTGGGGCATGTAGGATGTACCTCTTTTTTCCCTTCCAAGAATTTAGGTTGTTATGGTGATGGTGGGGCCATTTTTACAAATGACGATGAATTGGCACATACGCTGCGTGGAATCGTAAACCATGGTATGTATGAACGCTACCATCATGATGTGGTTGGAGTGAACTCTCGTTTAGATTCAATACAGGCAGCCGTTCTTCGCGCCAAACTTCCAAAACTCGATGCCTATTGTAACCGTCGTCGTGAAGCGGCCAGGAAATACTCCAACGCCTTCACTGGTCAAAAAAATATAATCGTTCCTAAAACGGTCAATGGATGCGAGGGTATTTGCGACAGCTGCGATTGCCATGTTTTTCATCAATATACTCTGCGAATCACTAATGGAAAAAGGGATGCTTTGGTAAAATATCTCGCAGAGCAAGGAATTCCGTGTGGTGTGTATTACCCCATACCTTTGCATAAGCAAAAGGCCTATGCCGATACGCGTTATCAGGAAGCCCACTTTCCGGTGACCAACCAATTGGTGAACGAAGTCATTTCCTTGCCGATGCACACCGAATTGGATGATGAGCAAATAGGTTTCATTGCTAAAAAAGTTATTGAGTTTATAAATTCCTGATTCCTGCGATCCATGAAATAAGGGATGCACAGGTATTAAATTACGAGCCTGCCGATTTGCCTAACTCAAATAGGTCAGGAAAGGCAGGGAAAATAGACAAATTAAAATTCCCGAAAAGGGATGCCTTTTTATAAATGCATACGCTATAAAACATTAAAATATAAAAAAGAAATATGAAAATACTGGTGACAGGAGGTCTTGGATTTATCGGGTCGCATACCGTGGTAGAATTACAAAATGAAGGTCTTGAGGTGGTCATTATCGATGACTGTTCAAACTCGTCTGAAACAGTTCTTGAGGGCATCAAGGCAATTACCGGTAAAATGCCCCAATTTGAAAAGTTCGATTTAAAGGAAAAGGCCTTGGTCGAGGATTTTTTCAAACGGCATCAGGACATACAGGGAGTAATACACTTTGCGGCTTCCAAAGCCGTTGGCGAAAGTGTAAGCAACCCATTACGTTATTACGAGAATAATATTGGTACCCTAGTCTATATCCTTAAAGAACTTGTTAAAAAGAATAGGGCGCAATTTATTTTTAGTTCTTCCTGCACTGTCTATGGTCAAGCCGATAAAATGCCCATAACCGAGGATGCACCCATTAAACCTGCCGAGTCCCCTTACGGAAATACCAAACAGATGGGCGAGGAAATCCTTGCCGACACGTGTAAGGTGACGCCGGGATTACAAGCCATTTCACTGCGATATTTTAATCCTATGGGGGCACATCCGAGTGCCAAAATTGGGGAATTGCCCATAGGTGTCCCACAGAACTTGGTGCCCTTTATAACGCAAACCGGCATCGGTATTCGGGAACAATTGTCTGTTTTCGGCAATGACTATCCAACGAGTGACGGCACCTGTATTCGGGACTATATTTACGTCGTCGACCTGGCAAAAGCTCATGTTTTGGCGTTACAAAGACTTTTAAAGGCTAGGAATACCGACAATTACGAAGTATTCAATGTTGGCACCGGCACGGGAAGTACCGTTTTAGAAGTAATACAAAGTTTTGAGAAGGTTTCCGGGGTAAAATTGAATTATAAGATCGTCCCAAGACGCCCGGGGGATATCACCAAGGCCTATGCCGATACGACCAAGGCAAATACGATTCTTGGATGGAAGGCCCAATATTCATTAGATGAGGCAATGAAATCGGCCTGGGATTGGGAGCAGGTGATACGCGCCAAAGGCTAGTGGTATCCTGCAAAATTTAAGGGGGGGTATCGAACCAATGAACAAGAATAATCGTACATTATGGTATGATAATGAATTTTCCCAATAGCTCTGAACTACTTCGGCATTCTCAAAAGGAAGCCTTATATCCCAAATTGGTGGCGCAGTTGGGGAAAGATTTTGTCCTGGCCAACATTTCATTCGAAATTGCCCAGGACATCACACCGAATGACCTTAAAATTATTTTGCATGAAAAGATATATTTTCTGATCATGGAGAAATTTTCCGATTACCTGAATCTGTTATACATCGTTGACGTTCCTGAAAAGGCCATCCGGGAAATTGCGGTTACCGATGTTGTGGAAGTCGCGGAACAGGTCTCGTTTCTAATCCTTCAACGCGAACTTCAAAAGGTTTGGTTAAAAACAAGATATTCTTAGGGCTTGTATTGATTTACTGCAACACGGTTACTTAAAAATATACCCGAACGAAGGGCATCCAGGCATTGGCATAAATACTTTTATTGTGGTCGTAAAGTGCATCATATCGAACTCCTACCGTAAAATTTTGGTTCACAAAACCAATGCCTAAAAATAAGGCCGGCGACCAATAATTGTTTTCCAAACGTAAGGTACCATCGTCATAGGTTCTATTAATGCGAAGTTCTTCAAAATCTGCCGATACCTGAAGAAATTTAAAGGGATTATAAAGTGAAATCCAACTTCCACCATAGGCCAAGAGCTTATCATTACTGAATTTGGCGTAGCTGAAACTAAGGCCGGGACCCGTAGCAAATTGATTATTGAACAGGTAAATGGCGCTGGGGGAAAGCGTTGCATTGAATCCACCTTTGGTAAACCCAAGGCCAATACCGCCCCCAAATCGAACATTCCGCCAAAAATCTGTGCTATTATAGATATTTTGGGCTCTGCCGGCAAATACAAAAAACACAAAAAAAAGGCTCCAAACGATTTTTCTGTAGGGCATATTAGGTATTTTAATCGCTATTTTTAATTTTTTGGGATATTGGGGACTAAGATACGATCAGAAATGGTAAATGTTGTATTTTTGATGTGATTTTATAGGCGAGATGTCACTGAGGGTTGGACGTTGATTGGGCGAACCCATTCCTCCGACGGATTTATTCCAACACCTATTGCAATCGATTGTTTTAATTAAAGATATTGTACTTTAAATGGATAGATTCTCCTTTTTAAACACCGCGCACACTTCATTTTTCGCGGATTTATACGATAAATATCTCAAGAATCCTGACAGTGTTGAACCAAGTTGGCGTGCATTTTTTCAAGGTTTTGATTTTGGGGTCGAAAGTTCATTGGATGAACTGGATGTTCAACCACAATCGAATGGAGCACTTAGCATGCAGGCCGAGACATCTGAGATGCCGCATTCTTTACAAAAGGAATTTCAGGTGCTAAAATTGATTGATGGCTATCGAAGCAGGGGACACCTCTTTACGAAAACCAATCCGGTCCGGGAAAGGCGCCAGTATTCGCCAACCTTGGATATTCAAAATTTCGGTCTTACTGAAAATGACTTGGACACCAAGTTTAATGCAGGCGAAATTTTGGGAATTGGCACCAATACCTTGCGGGAAATCATTGACCATTTACAAAAAATATACTGCGATGCGATCGGGGTCGAATATATGTATATTCGAAGCCCTGAACGTATCGAATGGATGCAGAAAAGGTTGAATATCAATGATAATCATCCGCAATATGGTGCAGACCGAAAAAAGTATATCCTAAAAAAACTAAATCAGGCCGTTTCATTCGAGAGTTTTTTACATACCAAGTATGTAGGCCAAAAACGATTCTCCCTAGAAGGTAATGAGTCACTTATCCCAGCTTTGGATGCCGTGATAGAAAGAGCCGCCGAGATGGGCGTAGAAGAATTCGTCATGGGAATGACCCATAGGGGACGTCTAAACGTACTAACGAATATTTTCGGGAAGGCCGCTAAAGATATCTTCAGCGAATTTGACGGTAAGGATTATGAAGAAGAAATTTTCGATGGGGACGTGAAATATCACCTTGGATGGACTTCAGAGCGCAAAACGGTTAAAGGCAATACCATAAAAATGAACATAGCCCCCAATCCATCGCATTTGGAAACGGTAGGAGCCGTTGTGGAAGGGATTGCCCGGGCCAAGCAAGATCATTATTTTCCGAATGATTTTTCAAAGGTATTACCTATCGTCGTGCATGGCGATGCCGCAATTGCAGGACAGGGCATCGTTTATGAGGTGGTACAAATGGCCAATTTGGATGGCTATAAGACCAACGGCACCATCCATATTGTCGTAAATAACCAAATCGGGTTTACGACCAATTATCTCGATGCACGCACATCAACCTATTGCACCGACGTCGGAAAGGTCACCTTAAGTCCCGTACTACATGTCAATGCCGATGATGCGGAAGCCGTAGT
>JALHST010000068.1 GCA_022865355.1 Maribacter sp.
GGGCCCCCGTCAATTCCTTTGAGTTTCATTCTTGCGAACGTACTCCCCAGGTGGGATACTTATCACTTTCGCTTGGCCGCCCAGGGCTCAAGGCCCCGGACAGCTAGTATCCATCGTTTACGGCGTGGACTACCAGGGTATCTAATCCTGTTCGCTCCCCACGCTTTCGTCCATCAGCGTCAGTCAATGGTTAGTCACCTGCCTTCGCAATCGGTGTTCTATGTAATATCTATGCATTTCACCGCTACACTACATATTCCGGCAACTTCACCATGACTCAAGACCGCCAGTATCAAAGGCATTTCTACGGTTGAGCCGCAGACTTTCACCCCTGACTTAACGGCCCGCCTACGGACCCTTTAAACCCAATAATTCCGGATAACGCTCGGACCCTCCGTATTACCGCGGCTGCTGGCACGGAGTTAGCCGGTCCTTATTCTTACGGTACCGTCAGAAGGGTACACGTACCCCTTGTTCTTCCCGTATAAAAGCAGTTTACTACCCATAGGGCATTCTTCCTGCACGCGGCATGGCTGGATCAGGCTCCCGCCCATTGTCCAATATTCCTCACTGCTGCCTCCCGTAGGAGTCTGGTCCGTGTCTCAGTACCAGTGTGGGGGATCCCCCTCTCAGGGCCCCTACCCATCGTAGCCATGGTAGGCCGTTACCCTACCATCAAGCTAATGGGACGCATGGCCATCCTCCGCCGCCCGAAGGCTTTAATCACATCCCCATGCGGGGACGTGATGCTACGGGGCATTAATCCAAGTTTCCCTGGGCTATTCCCCTGCGGAGGGCAGGTTCCATACGCGGTGCGCACCCGTGCGCCGGTCGTCAGCGGAGCAAGCTCCCTGTTACCCCTCGACTTGCATGTGTTAGGCCTGCCGCTAGCGTTCATCCTGAGCCAGGATCAAACTCTTCATCGTTGTTCGTTAAATATTCTCACGCCAACGCCCCGAATCATCCGTCCCGGCCCCGTTTCCTTGTTCCTATATTCTATATAGTCCCTTGGTGCGCCGCACTAACGTGCGGCGCCGTTTCGTCTTTACAGTATGTCAATGAACATCTTCAAAAAAAAGGGACCCTAAAGGCCGCCCTTCAACGCTTATTTACATCACCATTTTACCAATCCTCGTCCCGTAAGCGGGTGCAAATATAAGATGGTTTTTTTAAATAAGAAGTTTATTTGATCGTTTTTTAATCTTTTTTTTTATCCCCTTTTTAAAAGTCTAATTGCGAACACTTTATGTGTCGGAATTGCAAAAGGGTTTTAAATTTAGTACATTTTAATTACTTGTACAAGTGCTTTAAGAATGATTAACACCCAAATGACCAGGATACGTGGCATATCGTATTTTAGCGCAACATTGCATATAGCAACAAACAAACGATTCAAAAGCGGCGTCCTTCCAAAAACATACCTATTATATATTGTCAGCATCGAAGCAACATACTATCTTTGCAAACTTATTGCTAGAGAATACGCATGATAAAAATTACACTACCCGACGGAACCATAAGGGAGTATGCCAAAGGAAGTACGCCCATGGACATCGCCAAGAGCATTAGCGAAGGCTTGGCCAGAAATGTTATTTCGGCAAAATTCAATAATACCATCATCGAAACGGCAACCCGCCTTAATGAGGACGGTGCGCTCGTACTTTATACTTGGAACGATAGCGAAGGCAAAAAAGCCTTCTGGCATTCTACTTCCCATATTGTGGCCCAAGCAATTGAAGAACTCTATCCCGGTGCCAAATTGACCATAGGCCCTGCCATCGATAACGGATTTTATTATGACGTTGATTTTGGGGACCGGACACTTTCGGAAAAAGACTTTCCGGAAATCGAGAATAGGGCCATGGAAATCGCAAGGGGCAAGCATGACTTCAAAATGCGACCCGTACCCAAATCAGATGCCTTAGCCTTATACAAGTCCCAAGACAACCAATATAAGGTAGAGCTTATTGAAAATTTAGAGGACGGTAGCATTACCTTTTGTGACCATGATACCTTTACCGATCTCTGTCGGGGTGGACATATTCCCAATACCGGTATTGTAAAAGCCATTAAAATATTGAGTGTTGCAGGAGCTTATTGGCGGGGAGATGAAAAAAATGCTCAACTTACAAGGGTGTATGGTATTTCTTTTCCAAAACAAAAAGACCTTACCGAATATCTTGAATTACTGGAAGAAGCCAAAAAACGTGACCATCGCAAACTTGGAAAAGAATTAGAGCTCTTCACCTTTTCGCAAAAAGTAGGACAAGGGTTGCCTTTGTGGTTGCCAAAAGGTGCCGCACTCCGCGAACGACTAGAGAATTTTCTAAAAAAAGCGCAGAAAAAGGCCGGGTATGAAATGGTCGTGACACCGCATATCGGTCAAAAGGAATTGTATGTAACCTCGGGCCATTATGAAAAATATGGGGCCGATAGCTTCCAACCAATCCATACCCCAAAAGAAGGCGAGGAATTTTTGTTGAAGCCCATGAATTGCCCGCACCATTGCGAAATATACAATTCCAGACCTTTTAGCTACCGTGAGCTTCCGAAACGATACGCAGAATTCGGCACGGTCTACAGATATGAGCAAAGTGGGGAATTACACGGTCTAACCCGTGTCCGTGGATTTACCCAGGATGACGCGCATATATTCTGTACTCCAGAGCAATTGGACCAGGAATTTAAAAATGTAATTGATTTATCCCTATATGTACTGGGATCTTTGGGCTTCGATAATTTTACGGCCCAGGTTTCGCTTCGCGATTTGAACACCCCTGAAAAATATATCGGTTCGGTCAGCAATTGGGAAAAGGCGGAGAATGCCATTTTGAATGCCGCCAAGGAAAAGGGATTAAATTTTGTCGTTGCAACCGGTGAAGCCGCCTTTTATGGTCCGAAGCTGGATTTTATGGTCAAGGATGCCCTCGGAAGACAATGGCAACTGGGAACCATACAGGTTGATTACAACTTGCCCGAACGTTTTGACCTCACCTATAAAGGTAGCGACAATGAACTGCATAGACCGGTCATGATACATCGTGCGCCCTTTGGAAGCATGGAACGTTTCATTGCACTTTTATTAGAACATACGGGCGGAAATTTCCCATTATGGTTGACTCCTCAGCAGGCCATAATCTTGCCGGTCAGCGAGAAACATGAAAAATATGCTGAAAAAGTTTTAAATTCACTGGAAAATAACGAAATTCGCGCCCTCATTGATAGAAGAAATGAAACCGTAGGTAAGAAAATACGGGAAGCGGAAATGGCCAAAATACCATTTATGCTAATTATTGGGGAAAACGAGGAAGAGGCGAATACGGTATCGGTTCGTAAACATGGAGGAGATGATCTGGGATCAATAACCTTAGCAGAGTTTGCGGGCTTGGTAACTAAAGAAATAAATAGTACCTTAAAGTCGTTCTAAAAAATAAGTTTAACTTAAAAAAAGTAGTCATAGCAATACGTAAAAGATTTAGGCCCCAACCTAGAAGGGAAAATAAAAACCCACACAAAATCAATGAAAAGATTATATCTCCCAATGTTCGGTTGGTAGGTGATAATATTGAAGTCGGTGTATATACATTGCAATCGGCTATGGAGAAATCAGAGGAATTGGGATTGGATTTAGTTGAGATTTCCCCGAATGCAGATCCACCGGTCTGCAAAATTATAGATTATAAAAAGTTTCTTTACGAACAGAAGAAACGTGAAAAAACAATGAAGGCCAAGGCCTCAAAGGTCGTGGTAAAGGAAATACGATTTGGTCCACAGACCGATGACCATGATTATGAATTCAAGAAAAAACATGCCGAAAAGTTCTTGAAGGAAGGAGCCAAATTAAAAGCCTATGTTTTTTTCAAAGGGCGATCTATTGTTTATAAAGATCAAGGCGAGATTCTTTTGTTGAAGTTGGCCTCAGAATTGGAAGAGTGGGGAAAAGTTGAACAAATGCCTCGGTTGGAAGGAAAACGAATGACGATGTTCCTTGCTCCGAAAACCAAAAAATAAACGAAGTATCGATGGACCATCGAACTTCCTACAAGATACTGGACTCTTATCTACTACCGTAGGTAACTTCAGCATAAATAAGTGAGATTAATATAAAAAAGGAAAATGCCTAAACAGAAAACAAAATCCAGCGCCAAAAAGCGATTCAAGCTGACCGGTACTGGTAAAATCAAAAGAAAGCACGCGTATAAAAGTCACATTCTTACCAAGAAGTCGACAAAGCGCAAGCTTGCGTTAACACACTCCGCCCTTGTGCATGAGTCGGATGTTAACAGTATTAAGGAACAATTGCGTTTAAAGTAATTCTTCTTTGCGGTAAATGAATATTAACCCTGGAGTTCGGCCTGTAAAAAGAATTCACAATTTTGGATTCACATTTCAAAATTAGGAGTCGCCAACTACAAAAAATTAAAAATTATGCCAAGATCAGTACATTCAGTGGCTTCTAGAGCCCGAAGAAAAAAAGTAATGAAGCAGGCCAAAGGTTTTTTCGGTAGACGAAAAAACGTATGGACGGTAGCGAAGAATGCGGTCGAAAAAGCAATGTTATATGCTTATCGGGATCGACGAAACAAAAAGAGAACCTTCCGCGCTTTATGGATTACCCGTATCAACGCCGGGGCGCGCTTATATGGTATGTCCTATTCCCAATTTATGGGGAAGGCGAAAGCCGGAAATATTAACTTGAACCGAAAAGTATTGGCCGATTTGGCGATGAACCATCCTGACGCCTTCAAGGCCATCGTAGATAAGATAAAATAAATTCAAAGAAATTATCGCTTTGAAAAGTCCGGTTATGTTTTACCGGACTTTTTTGTTTCTAAAAAAGTTCAACTCGTCTTAATTTTGTCGATTGCAGCCTTGAACTCTTTCCAGTCGATCAATTCATCCCCCGAGGTATCGTATCCTTCAATCAGTTTTGAGGACACAATGCCTCGTATAAATCCACTGATTTCGGCATTTTTAAGCAATTTCAAAAGCTCGCTTTTCTTAAGTTTTCCATCACTGTCCTCATCAAAAAACTCGAAAGCCTGCTGAGGGGTCTCAAACTGATTGGTAATAAGAATTCGAATTTTATTCAATATCGATTCCTTGGTATCCATTTCAATGCTTTTTAGGGTAACACGAAATTATAAAAGTTTCCTGTATTATTCTAGGAACCGAAAGCCGTCAGTACCAACTCCCGGCCCATCGCATGATCGCGATGCTCGCAGAGATAAATTCCTTGCCAAATACCCAGATTCAATCTTCCATGCGTAATAGGAATTTGAACGGAAGCACCCATTATAGAGGCCTTTATATGCGCCGGCATGTCATCAGAACCTTCATAATTGTGTTTATAGTACGGGGCATCTTCGGGAACCATAACATTCATATGACTTTCAAAATCAACCCGTACCGTGGCATCGGCATTTTCATTAATGGTAAGACTTGCCGAGGTGTGCTTTATAAACACCTGCAGGATTCCTTGCTCTATCGCGGCAATTTCTGATATTGAATCCAGCACCTCTTTGGTAATCAAATGAAAACCTCTTTTATGGGCGCGTAATCGTATTTCTTTTTGATATAGCTTCATTGAGGTGGGAGTTGAAATCCATTTTCTACCATAAACTTATGCAATTTAATTCTCTTTATAGCTACTTATAAAATACCTTTGTACGATCAAAAAGAGATAGATGGATCTGTCAAAAATCAAATTAGTCGTTGCCGATATGGATGGAACTTTACTCAACTCCAATCATGAGGTGAGTGATTATTTCTATGAACTTTTTGAACAGCTGAAGAAACGGGAGATTCTGTTTGCCGCCGCCAGTGGTAGACAGTATAACAGCATCGTCGAAAAATTGTATCCCATTAAGGATGATATTATCGTAATTGCCGAAAATGGCGGCTTCGCGATGCAGAATGGCACCGAATTGGTCGCAACTCCCTTGGACAATGACTCGAAAAATGAAGTATTGCAGCTTTTGGGCAATATAAGCGATGTGTATCCGGTTCTATGCAGCAAAAATAACGCCTATCTGCAGGGAACCTCGCAAAAGTTCATTGAGAAATTGAAAGAATATTACACCGAATTTGAATTATTGAATGACCTAAAATCCTTTGAAGGGGAAATTTTAAAAATTGCGATATTTCATTTCGAAAGTTCAGAAAAATATATTTATCCTTCAGTAAAGCACTTGGAAGGAAAGCTGAAGGTAAAAGTTTCGGGCGAAAACTGGTTAGATATCTCGAGCCCAAATGCACACAAGGGCTTCGCTTTAGAAAAAGTACAAAAGCTGCACAATATAAGTCCATCGGAAACCCTGGTCTTTGGCGATTACAACAATGATCTCGAGATGTTGGCCTTGGCCGATTACAGCTTTGCGATGGCGAATGCCCATCCCAACGTAAAGGCGGCCGCCTATTATTCTACGACCAGTAATGATGACTTTGGTGTTGAGCGGATTTTGGCAAAATTATTGGCCAATTAGGTTTTTTGTTTCTTCTTCTTGGCTGCCGGAAACAATACATTGTTCAAAATTAGACGATAGCCCGGGGAATTTGGATGTAGCTCTAATTCAGTTTTCGGGTCTCCTACCCTATGCTGATAGTCCTCTGGATCATGGCCCCCATAAAATGTAAAAAAACCCTGGCCTTTTATACCATGAATATATCGGGCTTCACCGTTGATCTTATTCTCTCCCAAAACCAATACCGTGGGCTTGATCTCATCGGCCGCAAATGCGGTGGTCTGTCCCATAAATCCTTTGACAAGGGCCGTATGGTTCTGACATAACATGGTGGGAATCGGATCCCATTTGGCCGAAAAGTCCATGAGCGAAAAATAATCCGATTCTTTTGGGACATTCCCCCGACGATCCGTCATATCTATTGATGAGAACTCATACCGCAACGGACTCCTTTCCAAGATGAAATTTGTAAATGCAAACGTCTTTGTAAAATCCAGCTTAGCCTGATAATTGGCATCTGAGGGGTCCCCGTCGAACATGGGCTCACAGATGTCCACCCCATCAGCGGCAAGCGCAATATCGAAACTATCGGTAGCCGAACACATAGCGAACATAAAACCCCCGCCGATGACGTAATTACGTATTTTCAAGGCAACTGCTCTCTTTTCTTCCGAAACTTTGGTAAATCCTAGTTTGGTGGCCAGGGCTTCGGCCTCTTGTTTTTGTTCTATATACCATGGTGCCGCGCGATAGGCACCATAAAACTTACCATATTGCCCTGTAAAATCTTCGTGATGCAGGTGCAGCCAATCGAAAAGGACCAATTTATCATTCAACACCTCTTCGTCATATATGGTCTCATACGGTATTTCAGCATAGGTCAAGACCATGGTCACGGCGTCGTCCCAAGGCTGGTTTCCTTTGGGTGAATACACCGCTATTTTGGGAGCTTTTTCAAGAACGACCGCTTCCTGGTTTTGCGACGGACTCGCAATATCATCTAAAATTTGCTGTGTCTGGGCATCTGAAAGAATCTCATAGGATACGCCGCGAATTTGACATTCTTTGCGAATATTCTCCCCATCGGGCAATAAGAAAGATCCCCCGCGGTAGTTCAATAACCATTGCACTTTTTGTTGTTTGGAAAGGACCCAATAGGTTATACCATAGGCTTTTAGGTGGTTCTTTTGGCCGTCGGCATCCATTGGAATAAGTATGGAGGAGGCGAAGGCATTTAGAGAAAATAGAAGAAAGAAAAAAGAAAAAAGAAGTCTTCGCATAATGCGTTTTTGCTGACGTTACTACATCAAAGTTACAAGAAAAACAAGCATTTCAACCTAAGGTCTCGTTAAACATTTCGCAAGATAATAGGTAGTTAGAAGATTCATTCCCAGGCAGTCATCAGGGTACACCACGAAATAAGGCTAAAAAGGTACGTCATTATCACTTAGTTCGTCGTCCTCATTCATAGAACTTCCGAAAGCTTCATTGACATCGGGGAATTTTTTGGTGATAAACGGATTTTCCTGATTGGCGTTCATTTTTGATTGAAATTCAAAGGGGGAATCAAAATCATCTAGATTATCGAATTTACCTAATTGGCCAATGAACTTCAATCGAATATTATCCAAGCCTCCGTTTCGGTGCTTCGCAACTATAAATTCGGCCTGCCCGGCAGTAGGCGTTCTTTCCTCGTCATCCCATTCATCGATTTTATAATATTCCGGTCGATAGATAAACGAAACAATATCGGCATCCTGCTCGATAGCGCCAGATTCACGAAGATCTGATAGAATGGGTCTTTTACTGCCCCCCCGGGTTTCAACCGCCCTCGACAATTGGGAAAGGGCAATTACCGGAACGTTCAGTTCTTTGGCCAAGGCTTTTAAATTTCGTGAAATAGTAGAGATTTCCTGTTCCCTATTACCTCCTTTTTGGCTTCCACCGGCGGTCATCAACTGTAAATAATCGATGACGATCAGTTTAATCCCGTGTTGGGATGACAATCTCCGCGCTTTTGCGCGTAGGTCAAAAATAGAAAGTGATGGTGTATCATCAATAAACAAAGGTGCTTTTTCAAGTGCCTTGACCTTGACGTTCAATTGCTCCCATTCATGCTTTTCAAGCCGGCCGGTACGCAATTTTTCAGAGGATAGTCCGGTTTCCGAAGAAATAAGGCGTGTGATTAATTGTACCGACGACATTTCCAATGAAAAGAAGGCCACGGGGATGTTTGAATTAACGGCAATATTCCTGGCCATTGAAAGGGTCAGGGCCGTTTTACCCATCCCGGGACGTGCAGCAATAATCACCAAGTCACTGGGCTGCCATCCGGAGGTTAATTTATCTACTTTGTCAAAACCGGATGGGATACCACTAAGTCCTTCTTTGTTCGCAATCTCCTCAATTCGTTTTTTGGCCTGAATTACAAGATTTTGTGCGGTCTCCGCCGAACGTTTTAAATTGCCTTGGGTAACCTCGTACAGTTTCGCCTCGGCATTGTCCAAAAGATCGAACACATCGGTCGCCTCATCATAGGCCTCCTCGATTATTTCATTCGAAATTTTAATAAGTGACCGTTGAATATATTTTTGTAAAATGATACGCGCATGGAACTCGATATGCGCAGAAGATGCTACTTTTTGGGTTAATTTTATCAAATAAAAATCCCCTCCAACCGCTTCCAAATGGCCCGATTTTTTTAATTGGGAAGAAACGGTTAATAAATCGACCGGTTGGGACTCTTCGAACAGAATAAAAATGGCTTCATAAATATGCCTATGGGCATCTTTATAGAAAACATCGGGATGTAGGATATCTATTACTTCATCGACCCCTTTTTTATCAATCATCATAGCGCCAAGAACAACTTCCTCTAAATCAACTGATTGTGGAGGTATTTTGCCGCGTTCAAGGCTAATGATGGTTGATTTATCGACTTTACGACCGATTATGGGGTTCGATTTTTCCATGGATACGAAAATATGCAATTAACCTTAAGTTAACCTTAGAATCGGGGGGACGATGTTCACAGCTGATCAACAATCAAGCTGTTGATAAGTTACAAAATTGTGTTGATAACATAAAAAATCGGGAGCCTTGATTTTATGGAATTTGCTAAGCTTGTTAAAATCACCTATTAACCATTAAATACGCCCATGTTGGCATATTTTTCCATGCGCTGGTTGATCAATTCTTTTGGTGATAACTTTTCGAGCTCACCATAGGTCGCTAAAATCTTGTTCTTTACGATCTCAAAAGTTTTTTCCCGAAACGTATGGGCCCCTCCTACTGGTTCGCGCACGATTTCATCGATTAATTGCAATTTTTTCATGTCGGTAGCGGTAAGCTTCAAGGCATCGGCCGCTTGCTCCTTATATTCCCAACTTCTCCAAAGAATAGATGAACAAGACTCTGGCGAGATTACCGAGTACCAAGTATTTTCAAGCATTAGTACCCTATCCCCAACGCCGATACCTAGTGCACCTCCCGAGGCACCTTCACCAATAATGACTACAATAATGGGCACTTTTAATCGCGTCATTTCCAAAATATTGCGGGCTATCGCCTCACCTTGGCCGCGTTCTTCGGCCTCTATCCCCGGAAAGGCACCTGGTGTATCGATCAGGCAGACTACCGGGATGCCGAACTTCTCGGCAGATTTCATAAGGCGTAAAGCCTTGCGATACCCCTCTGGGTTCGCCATGCCAAAATTGCGATACTGCCTCGTTTTGGTATTGTACCCTTTTTGCTGGCCGATGAACATAAAGCTCTGGTCTCCTATTTTACCCAAACCCCCGATCATAGCCTTATCATCCTTGACACCCCTATCGCCATGCAGTTCAAGAAAAGTTTCTTTGCATATGGCCCTTATATAATCTAATGTATAGGGCCTATTCGGATGGCGGGAAAGTTGGACCCGTTGCCAGGCCGTTAGATTTTTATAGATTTCCTTCCTGGTCTCATTCAGCTTCTTCTCTATCTGTTTACAGGTCTCGGAAACATCTACATCGCTCTCTTCCCCGATAACCTGACATTTATCTAATTGTTCCTCAAGTTCCTTGATCGGGAGTTCAAAATCCAAATATTCCATCAATGGGTCGTTTAGCTTGTTTGATTGCGCAAATATAAAATATTCTTGGGCATCCTTTGCCCGGAAGTTATTTTTTAACTCCCGTTTGTGTCCTGATCCCTGCGAAACTATCGTTTGGCTTTCTGCAATAGGTAAAGTGCCAAAATGCTAAAGGTTATATTCGGGATAAGCACCGCTAAAAGTGGGGAAAAGCCCGATTGCTCGGCCAGGGTACCAAAAACCCTGTCAAAAAAAATGAAAATAAAGGCCACCAAAATGCCAAAGGCAAGATTGATGCCCATACCACCCCTCCTTTTTACAGACGAGACAGCAACGGCGATAATCGTAAGTATGAAGGCGGTAATCGGAAGGGCCCACCGTTTGTATTTGACCAAAATATACGTGTTGATATTCGCGGCTCCCTTGTTTTTTTGATCTTTAATGAAACGGTTCAGTTGATACAGGTTTTTCGTTTCGGCCACATAAGAAACCGGTGTAAGATCATCTATTTTAAAAGTAAACAAAGTATCTAAACGCAACTTGCTCTGGACAATGGTAGAATCGCCCAACAATTTCCTTTTTTTATAGTTGGTCAGTCGATACGCGCTGTCTTTTTCAACCCATCGAATGTTGGAGGCCGAAATTTTAAAATCCAAGGTATTGTCCTCCTTGAATCGTTCGAAAGTGAAATTATTTCCCAATTGACGCGCTGGATCAAAACTACTGACGTAAATAAAATCACGTTCATTTAATTGATTAAAAATATTCACCGTTTGCCGGTCTTGTTTTCCTTTCTTTAAATACTTATAAATAAATTCATTGAAGCCAACACTTGCCTTCGGTACAATAAACATCCCCATAAAGAACATGAGAACGGCCATCAAGGAGGCACCGATAAGATAGGGTCTCAAAAAACGACCATACGAGACCCCTGAGCTTAATATTGCCACAATTTCGGTATTATTGGCCAGTTTCGATGTGAAGAAGATGACCGATAAAAATAAAAAAATAGGTAACAGCAGATTCCCGATATAAATCGTAAAATTTAAATAATAGACCAAAATTTCATTCAGGGGGGCCTCATTATCGATCATCTTTCCGATCTGCTCGGCAAGATTGGCCATTATCCCTATAGGAATGAACAGCAGGAGCATCACCGTAAAAGTTAGCAAATAACGTTTTAAAATATATTTATCAATTATGGTCACCTATAATCGTTTATCCATTTGTGTTACCATTTTCTGTTTCCATTCAAAAAAATTTCCTTCTAAAATATGCTTTCTGGCCTCACGTACCAGCCACATATAAAAACCAAGATTGTGGATCGTTGCAATCTGTTTCCCCAAATATTCATTCGCCGCAAACAAGTGGCGCAGATAGGCCTTGGTATATTCCCTATCGACAAAAGTCGTTCCCATTTCATCAATAGGCGAAAAATCATCCTCCCATTTTTTATTTTTGATATTGATCGTCCCATTCGCGGTAAAAAGCATTCCGTTCCTACCATTTCGAGTGGGCATGACACAATCGAACATATCGATTCCCAAAGCAATATTTTCAAGGATATTGACCGGGGTCCCTACACCCATTAAATATCGTGGTTTGTCTTCTGGCAAAATGGCGCATACCACTTCGGTCATGGCATACATCTCCTCCGCCGGTTCCCCTACCGAGAGTCCGCCTATCGCATTGCCATCAGCCCCTGCCTTGGCGATGTACTCTGCCGATTCTTGTCGAAGGTCTTTAAAGGTCGAGCCTTGGACAATTGGAAAAAATGATTGCGAAAAATCATAGCATAAAGGGGTCTTTTCTAAATGGGCCATACAGCGATCCAACCATCTGTGGGTCATATGCATTGAACGCTTGGCATATTGATAATCACAAGGGTAAGGTGTGCATTCGTCGAATGCCATAATGATATCCGCCCCTATCTCCCGTTGAATTTCCATCACGTTCTCAGGGGTAAAAAAATGAAGGGAGCCATCGATGTGCGATTTGAACTTTACACCTTCCTCCTTTATTTTTCTATTTGCGGAAAGCGAGTATACCTGGTAACCTCCACTATCGGTTAGAATGTTTCGGTCCCATCCCATAAATTTATGGAGTCCGCCCGCTGCTCTGATAATTTCAGTTTTCGGTCTTAAAAAAAGATGATAGGTATTGCCTAAGATAAAATCTGGATCGATTTCTTCACGCAGCTCCTTTTGATGTACCCCTTTTACCGAAGCAGCCGTGCCTACGGGCATAAAAATCGGCGTTTCTATACTGCCGTGATCGGTAACCATTGTTCCGGCGCGAGCCTTGCTTTGTGGATCGGTATGATGTAGCGTAAATTTCAAATTCCCTTTTAAAGTCGCAAAGATAACCAACTGACGAGCATTAAATCCTTAACAATAAAATAAAGTTGTCCCAATAAGGCCATCGTTAATAAAATCTAATAACTACCGTTTGTTTGCCTTACCGATACCCAGTACTTTTGCCCTTAATAAATTTTTCCAAAAATGCCGAGATTAAAAGAATTAGAAGATATTGTACTGCAGACAAGAAGGGATATCGTGCGTATGGTACACAAGGTAAATTCGGGTCATCCAGGAGGATCGTTAGGATGTACCGAATTTCTTGTGGCCCTATACCACGAAATCATGCACCTAAAACAAGGGTTTGAAATGGATGGTAACGGAGAAGATATCTTCTTTTTATCGAATGGTCACATTTCGCCCGTTTTTTATAGTGTGTTGGCCCGTAAAGGCTATTTTCCCGTAGAAGAACTCAAAACCTTTCGATTGATAAATTCGCGTTTGCAGGGGCATCCTACGACTCACGAAGGGCTGCCGGGGGTCCGGGTGGCATCGGGATCGCTTGGCCAGGGTATGTCGGTGGCAATAGGCGCCGCCTTGGCAAAAAAATTGAACCGGGATAGTAATTTGGTGTTTAGCCTACACGGAGATGGGGAGCTTCAAGAAGGGCAAAACTGGGAAGCCATTATGTATGCAGGTGCTAATCGTGTTGATAATCTCATATCAACGATTGACCGAAATGGTCAGCAGATCGATGGTCCGACCGAATGCGTGCTGGCTCTTGGCGATGTAAAGGAAAAATTAACGGTCTTCGGTTGGGACGTAATCGAAATAGAGGACGGCAACAATTTAGAGGCGGTCATCAAAGGACTCAAAGACGCTAAATCCAGAACTGGAAAAGGAAAGCCCGTCGGTATTGTCTTGGATACGGTGATGGGCCACGGGGTAGATTTTATGATGCACTCCCATGCTTGGCACGGAAAGGCCCCAAATGATGAACAATTGCAAAAGGCACTGGCGCAAAATGCTGAAACTTTAGGGGACTATTAAGTCCTCAAAATTCAATGCGAAAAATTAGAAAGAAATAGCAAGAATCCAAAACCTAAAATCCGTGACCCGATTCGAAAGAGGGGTGCTCGTTACAATTAAAAAATAAGACCGGTATGAAAAAATACGTTGATCAAGGAAAGAATGACACACGAAGTGGTTATGGCGATGCCATGACCCTTTTGGGAAGAACTCATCCGAATGTGGTTGCCCTATGTGCCGACTTGGTAGGCTCCTTAAAAATTCAGGATTTTATCGATGAAAATCCCGAACGTTTTTTTCAGATCGGTATTGCCGAAGCCAATATGATGGGAATTGCAGCAGGTTTGACCATAGGTGGAAAGATACCATTCACAGGGACGTTTGCCAATTTTTCGACAGGCCGTGTCTACGACCAGATTCGGCAGTCGATCGCCTACTCCGGCAAGAATGTCAAGATTTGCGCCTCGCATGCCGGGGTAACCTTAGGTGAGGATGGTGCAACACACCAAATCTTGGAAGATATCGGCATGATGAAAATGTTACCGGGTATGACCGTAATCAATCCGTGTGATTATAATCAGACAAAGGCCGCAACTTTGGCCATCGCCGATTATTTTGGCCCGGTCTATCTCAGGTTCGGGAGACCCAAGGTTGCGAATTTTACCCCCGTAGATCTAAAATTTGAAATTGGAAAAGCATTGATGCTCAGTGAAGGAAACGACGTTACGATCATTGCCACCGGTCATTTGGTATGGGAAGCCTTAAAAGCTGCCGAAAATTTGGAGGGCCAAGGTATTTCCGCCGAAGTGATAAACATTCATACCATCAAGCCACTCGATGCGGCAGCCGTGTTAAAGTCTGTTAAAAAAACAGGTTGTGTGGTCACGGCCGAGGAGCATAATTATCTCGGCGGATTAGGGGAGAGTATCGCCCGCGTATTGGCCACGCGGCATCCCACGCCCCAAGAGTTTGTTGCTACCCAGGATACCTTTGGTGAAAGTGGCACCCCTGAACAACTTATGGAAAAATACGGACTCAACAATAAAGCGATCGAAAAGGCCGTTCTGAAGGTATTGAAAAGAAAATAACGATGGTCTCGTTTTAGATACCATCGTCGTATTTGAAACGAGAACTTAATGAAATGAGCCGTACCTTGGGCCGTCAAACATGTATTGACCCTATCGACACATTGCATTTGTTCTCTAAGAACATTAAAAAAAGGAACAAATGAAAAAAGTACAAAAATTACTTCTATTGGGAGTTTTGGCCTTGTTGGGCATCCCTGCCTTCGCCCAAAATGGTTCTGGATTTGGAATTAAAGCCGGAATAAATTACAATCAAAACGGGGACCTATCATTTAATCAGGTACAATCTGCCGGCGAGGACGTTCTGGCCGGATCAAATGGCAAAATTGGGTTTCACGCCGGTTTTTTTGGCAAGTTGGATTTCCCCCAATTCTATTTAAAACCAGAATTGGTGTATACGAAAACCAAAAGTAGCTATAACATTCAAGATACTACGGAGGACTATGATATCTCTAAATTAGATTTACCCGTACTATTAGGATACAAAATCATTGGCCCCCTGAGCATTTTTGCTGGTCCTTCCTTTCAATATATCCTGGATAATAAACTGAAGGACCTTCAAGTTGAAGACGTGGAAAACAAGTTTAGCGTTGGTCTGAATGCCGGGGTCGGTGTAAGTTTGGGCAAAATTGGTTTGGACGTTCGTTATGAAAGAGGTTTTACGCAAAATGAGGCCAATTTTATTAGTACGAATGTTACCAACGATATACAAGGAAAGGTTGATGCAAGACCCTCCCAGATTATTTTTGGACTCTCATTGAGCTTATAGGTCAAATTCGATTGAACACAGCACAATGTTGTGTACGATTTACAAAAAATAAGCGCCCGGCAAAGTGGGTATCGATATAAGCTATGAAAGCTGTTTTAGCAAAAACGAAGTACGGATACTCCCGGTCAATAAAATTGCCTCCGGTTATAAAATTGACACTTTGCCCGATTTATTGATCTTAAGCTTATCATTAAATCTCTAGCCATTTAAAAAAAATCCCCGAAGTACTGTC
Organism: Maribacter sp.; assembly: GCA_022865355.1. GTDB lineage: Bacteria > Bacteroidota > Bacteroidia > Flavobacteriales > Flavobacteriaceae > JALHST01. The sequence goes on from JALHST010000068.1 coordinate 15,949, forward strand.
GGGGATTTTTTTTAAGGATAGGCTCTATTTGTTGGGATCCAAATAATTCGGTATCCCATTGCCATTCGTATCCGGATATGGAATAATGATATTTCCCTCACCATCCGATATTTCTTCAAGTGTTGATTTGCCATCCCCATCATCATCTGCATCCAAAAAGTTAACATATAAGGTCGACCGATTGGCAATTTCATCGGCCTCGTCGGTATTGTCATCATAAAGATAGCCATTGCCGTTGACATATTCAAGTATTGAAGGGATGCCATCCCTATCATGATCTGTTTGGTTCGCAGCAAAAACCTCCACCTTAAAAATCAAAGGGCTATACGCGGGAATAGCAGATTGTGAAAAATTAAAGTACCCCAAGGTAGAAGGGAAAATCATGAAGCCCACCCCATAACCTTCGACCGTAAAGGTGCCATCGTTATTGACAATAGCGGCCCCCCCAGCCTTCAATTTGGAAGTGCCCTCACTAAAGCCGCGCGCCCCTCCCTGGGGGCTTTGTATCCTTGCCAAATCAAACCAAATGGGGACATCGGTCGAGCCATCAAATATGGTTCCGTCCAGCAAGCTGCCTTCATACCTAACATATGCCGAATCGGCCACTGTCAATTGCTCGCCGATACCTTCTCGGGCGCTTAAATAATAAAACGTGGAAGGTACATCGACCTCATTCGCGTTTAAGGCAAATTGACCCGAGGAGACCAAAACGGTTTTAGGCGTTACTTGGCTCATCATCGGAGTCTTATCGGCATTCGCACCTGCAATTGTATCAATACGTATCTTATAGTCAAAGTCGGCCGGGGGGTTGGCAAACTCCTCATAATTATAAAAGTGGGTCTGTAAATACGATTTTATCGTTACATCATCTTCGACCGATACTTCACTTAATAATTTTGGGGGAATGGCCTCCGGCGTGTTGCTATCTTTCTTACATGACCATACCGCACTAACCATTACGAACAGTAAAAACACTCTTTTCATTATCATCCTCTGTCTATAAAGGCGGCAAGATACAATTTTCCCCTATTTTTGTAGGAGACCTTAACAAAGATTTTTAATAGCTTATGCGTATCGACAAGTATTTATGGAATGTGCGCTATTTTAAAACCAGGAATATCGCATCGATGGCATGCAAAAAGGGCCATGTGCGCGTAAATGGCCAAGTGGCAAAGCCCTCTAGGGAGGTCTATGCAAGCGATAAAATAGTCGTTCGCAAAGACCAAATAAATTATGAACTCACTATCCTAGATCTTCCAGAAAATCGCGTGGGTGCCAAATTGGTCGATATGTATCGCAAGGATACGACACCAAAAGATGCCTTTGAACATAACGAACTACTTCAACAAGCGAAAGAATACTATCGCAAGGCGGGTATGGGTAGGCCAACAAAAAAAGACCGTAGGGAAATTGATGAGTATTTGGAGACCCCACCATCAACGACTGCGGAAGATCAAGAAGCGCCAAGCGGTTAAAACCATAAATGTCACGGCGGTTTCTTTATCTTTGACATTTTAAAGCAACAACCCATGCAAAATAAGATTCTTTCACACCAACAAATTCAGTATAAAGTTCGGCGCATCGCCTATCAGATCTATGAATCGAATGTAGAGGAAAAAGAAATTGTATTGGCGGGAATAAATGGCGGCGGCTTGAATTTTGCCAAGAAAATACAAAAGGTATTGCAACAGATTACTACCGCAGACATCGTACTTTGCAAAGTAATCATGAATAAAAAGGATCCCGTCTTAAGCGGGGTAACAACCTCGATTCCAGAAAAAGACTATGCCAATAAATCCGTTGTCTTGATCGATGACGTGCTCAATTCAGGAACCACCCTGATTTACGGAGTGCATCATTTTTTACGCGTCCCCTTGAAACAATTAAAAACGGCGGTACTCGTCAATAGAAACCATAAGAAATATCCTGTAAAGGCCGACTATAAGGGTATCTCACTCTCCACCTCGTTGCAGGAACATGTACATGTAGAGTTCAAGGCCAAAAATGATAGTGTCTATTTAGAATAAGGGCACTATTTTTTAAAAAGGTATTTTTTAATTTCCTCAACAATTTCAGTTGGAGCTTTATTATCGATGTTGATACTGTACTTCGCCATATTATAATAATAACTGCGTTCGAACAAATGCTTCCCGATAAATTCGGACATATCAGTATCGGGTATATTTTTAATCAACGGCCGATCGGCTTTTTCCTTAATAAGCCTATCGACCAAACCCTTGACCGATAATTTGAGATAAAAGGATGCGGTGGTATTGTTCGTAATTAACGCCATATTACCACTATAACAAGGGGTTCCACCTCCAGTCGCCATCACAAAATTCTGCTTTTCCAATAAAATGTCATTGAGATATATATGTTCCTTCTTTCGAAAATATAGTTCGCCACGCTGGTTAAATATCGCTGGAATTTTTTCATGTTCGTAGGTTTCGATATACGTATCCAAATCAATAAAATCTAAATTTAAATCACTCCCCAACAGCCGTCCGATAGTCGATTTGCCGCTTCCCATATACCCCAATAATACTATTTTCATTTCCTTGAATCTTAAAGTGGGCAAAGGTAGTTCGCTATATTATGTTTCCCGATGCCGGTACTGGTTCGTTTCCGTGCGACTCTTCTTGTATTTTTAGTAAAAATGAACGATTTTTAATTGATTTCAAAGAAAACCTAAATTTCTGTTTAAATCCACTTGTTAAATAAATTAATGATCTTATATTTGCAGCCGCTAAGAGGGAAACCTCCTCAGCAAAATGCCACATTTTGACTTGGTAGCTCAGCTGGTAGAGCATCTCCCTTTTAAGGAGAGGGTCCTGGGTTCGAATCCCAGCCAGGTCACTTTAAGACCTTCATAAGTATTCAAAAAGTCTGTAATCAATTGATTTACAGGCTTTTTTATTTTCCTTGTATTCATTTGAATTTAAATAAGCGCACCTAGTCCGGTGCGTTATTCGGTGCCTATTGCAGAATTCGCAAAAAGCGCACCGGAGCACTGTTAAAAAATCGGATTTCAATTTTTGGCAGAAAAATAGGACTCAAATTGAATTTGGAAAATAAAACCAATGGAAACGAATTCTTTTGCGGTGCTTAGCTATATCAGGGCGAGTATTCCCGATAAACTGGGGAAGGCACCTATTTACTTACGGATCACGATAAATTCAAAAAGGGCCGAGTTTAGCATCCAGCGCAAAATCGAGCCCGAAAAATGGTGTTCCGTAAAAGGTAGGGTCAAAGGTTCGAACCCTAAGGTGCAGGGCTTAAATCATTATATCGATGCCCTGGAGACTAAGGCGTATGATATTCATTCGAAACTGGTGCTCAAAAAGAAACCGTTTACTGCCGAAATGATCAAAAACAAGCTACTGAATAAGGAAGCGACTCATAAAACACTACTCGCCATTTATGACGAACACAACGGCCAAATTGAACAACTTATAGGTTTGGAGTACTCGTATGGAGCCTATAGACGACATATCAGAACAAGAAACCACCTAGCGACGTTTATCAATAAGGAATACAAGTTGGCGGACTTATTCGTCAAGGAAGTTGATCTGAAATTTATCAATCGCTTTCATCATTATCTAAAGTTGAAAAAAACCGGGAACCAAAATACCATAACCAAATATGTTGTCAACTTTAAAAAGATCATGCCAATCGCTTTTGCCAACAATTGGGTGAACAAAGACCCTTTTTATCATTGGAAGGCCACCTGGAAAAAAGTGGAGCGTGAAGTGCTGACGGAAACAGAGCTTCGCAGCATGATGGAGAAAGAATTTTCAATAAAACGATTGGAGCAAGTCAGGGACATATTTGTTTTTTGTTGTTTTACAGGACTTGCCTATACCGATGTTCAAAAATTATCCAAGGACCATCTCGTATTGGGTATTGACGGCGAAAAATGGATAAAGATCAAACGATCAAAAACAGATGCACGGAGCAGTATCCCCTTACTCCCGGTTGCCGAGGAAATATTGTCGAAATATCAGGAATATCGTAAACACTCATATGGTAATTTGGTGTTGCCGGTAATCAGTAACCAAAAGACCAATGCCTTTTTAAAAGAAATCGCAAGCCTATGCAAAATCGATAAGAACCTGACCTTTCATCTGGCGCGCCATACTTTTGCCACAACGGTAACCTTGGCCAATGGCATCCCTATTGAGTCGGTCAGTAAAATGTTGGGACATCAGTCATTAAAAACTACCCAAATCTATGCCAAGGTGTTAGATCTAAAATTGAAGGATGATATGGCCAAACTTCGCGGGAAGTTTTCAAAAATCTATTCCAAATCGCCTAGTCAGGAGAAAAGAAAAATAACTTAAAGGAGTCATATAAAACCGAATATCAAGGAACTATAACCAAATGCATTTAAACAAAACAACGGAGATTTATACCCATGTGGCAGAAAATTCCTTCAAGGATATAGATGATTTGCTATCTTAGTATAAGTGATATATAGTGTATAATGCACTATATTCAATTGTTATGCTTCACCCTAAAAAACGATACGAAAACAATATAAATGACTGATTCAACATCATATTTATTCTTTACAGGCAAAGGGGGAGTTGGAAAAACATCTCTTGCCTGTGCAACGGCTGTTGAATTAGCAGATTCAGGCAAAACTGTGCTGCTTGTGAGCACAGACCCAGCATCCAATTTAAAAGATGTATTAGAAAGTCCAGTTGACGAAAACATCAATTCTATAAGTGGAATTAACAATCTTTTTGCGATCAACATTAATCCGGAACATGCTGCCGAAGAATATAGAAATAGGGTAACCCAACCTTTAGAGGGTATTGCTACCAAAGATGAAATAAATAAAATAAGAGAAGATCTTTCAGGTGCCTGCACAACGGAGATTGCTTCCTTTGATGAATTTTCCCGTTTTGTCTCGAGTGAATCTGAAGGAGAAAAATTTGATGTTATTATTTTTGACACTGCTCCAACTGGCCATACCTTAAGACTACTTGAACTGCCTGCTGCTTGGTCTAGTTTTACAGACGAAAATCCCGATGGAGCTTCCTGTCTTGGTCCAACATCAGCACTTAAAAGCGGAAAAGAAAGATATCATTTGGTAGTGGATAGATTGCGAGATGCGGATCTTACCACTTTTTATATTGTTTCAAGGGCAGAAAAAGCTTCTTTAAAAGAAGCCTCAAGAACGAGTAATGAATTGATGGAACTCGGAATGAGTAATCAGCGGTTGTATATTAATGGTGTTTTTAAAGCAATTGAAAAACAAGATCCTCTTGCAATCAAAATTGAAGAGATGGCAAATGAGCAACTCGAGACGATTCCTGATAATTTAAAATTATTGCCCTCAAAAATATATCCGCTTTTACCTTACAATGTATTAGGTATATCAAAACTACGCTCACTTTTTAATAATGAATTGCAAAAGTCAATTTCAGAAAAGACGATTTCAAAATTAGAAACACCTAGACAAGTATTAAAAGGAATAGATCAGTTAGTTGATGAACTCTGCATGAATCAGCAGTATGGACTTATCATGACAATGGGCAAAGGTGGTGTGGGAAAAACCATTGCGGCTTCGGCTATTGCTGTTTTACTTGCAAAAAAAGGCTTTGAAGTGTTATTAACCACCACAGACCCTGCTGCCCACATTCAAGATTTTATAGAGCAATTAGGCGAAATGCCTCCAACTTTAACAGTAGAGCGCATTGATCCAAAAGCTGAAACGCAGCGATATATGGAAAAGATATTGCTGCATAAAGGAAAAGGACAATCTGAACAAGCCAAAAAACTGATTCAAGAAGACTTAAAGTCACCTTGTACCGAAGAAGTTGCCGTTTTTCATGCGTTTTCTAAAGCCATCAGTATGGCAAAAAGAAAGTTTGTGGTAATGGATACTGCGCCAACTGGGCATACACTACTGCTATTGGATACTGCTGGAAGCTATCATCGAGACATCATGAGGAACAACTTAAATGCGGGACATTTGAGGACTCCATACATGTCTTTACAAGATCCGAGATTAGCTAAAATAATTCTCGTTTCATTACCTGAAACTACCCCTATGCGGGAAGCAGCTTCATTACAAGATGATTTAAAAAGAGCAGACATAAAACCTTATGCTTGGTTAATAAACCAGAGTCTCTCTATGCTTTCAGGAATTTCTGACCCTTTGCTAAAAAGTCGAGCGAACGCTGAAATAGAGGTTATTCATACGATTAAATCAAATCATTCTGAAAGAACTTTTGGGATTCCTTTTATAGCGGAAAAGAAATTACTTCCTGCGCTTTTAGATGAACATTATGAAACATCGAAGTAATGACATTGAACGCCTTGAACACATACTAGCGAAGCATAACAAAACCTAAACTGCATTGAAACGCAGTTTAGCCAAACCGTTGTGTCAAATTCAGCTAAAGCTGACCTATGTTGCTATACTTTGCTACGTAAAGCCCCGCACCACAGGAAATTTGACCCAACGCCCCGCTAAACCAAATTGCTTTTATCCCCTACTAACAAGCAGCTTCGGGCTGTCGGCGCAGGCCGCACACATGACACAACAATCGCTAAAAGCAATCTGGTAACGTCCTTACTGTCTTTTAAATCTTATATGTATCTTCGATACACAACAATTTAAAACCCAGGACGTCACTGCGTTTAGCGGGGCGTTAGCAACAAATATTATGAAAACTCAATATTGGATTATAGTAATTAATTTTTGTTTAGTACTAAGTATTTCTTGTACTAATAAAAGCATTATGGCTACTGGACAACAACCACAGATAACAATTGATTATTCTGGAATAATAAGAGTTATCTACGGTCAGGATGATTATATTTTTTGTGCCTCTTCAACCGATAATGGAAAATCATTCTTAGAAATTCAAGTGGTGGGAAAGGTCAAGGACATGCACTTGGGAATGACTAGAGGTCCACAAGCGGCATCTTCTAAAGATTATACTCTTGTTTCAGCAATTGATAAGGGTGGCACAATACATTCCTTTCAGTTAGATCATGTTTCCAATAAATGGAAAAGGACTTCCACAATAAATGACATCGCCAATAGCGCTCCTGAAGGATTGATGGATATTGCTGCCGACTCAAATAACAATTTTTATGCTGTCTGGTTAGACATAAGAGATAACAACCGCAACAAAATATGTTATTCCGCTACCTTTAACCATGGAAAGTCTTGGTCAAATAATATAATAGCATATAAGTCTCCCGATAAACACGTATGTGAATGTTGTCAGCCAAATATATATGCAACCCAAACCAAGGTATATATTATGTTCCGAAACTGGCTTGGTGGTTCTCGAGATTTATATTTACTGGATTCTAACATTAAAGAGGCTGCTTTTGGTTATCCACAAAAACTCGGAAATGGAACATGGAAACTTAATGGGTGTCCTATGGATGGAGGGGGCATAATAGTGGATAATAAAGCTAATATTCATACAGTTTGGCAGCGTGATGGGCAAATATTTTATTCTCAACCAGGAAAAGATGAAAAGCAGATTGGATTAGGAAGAGGATGTAATATATCAGAAGGCCAAAACCCAATTATTACTTGGCAATATGGTGATGAACTCATCATAAAAGAACTTTATAACGAAAAGGAGTATAGGGTTGGAAAAGGTGGATTTATCAAAGCTAATTATACAAAAAGCAATAAAATATTTTGCGTATGGGAAAACAATGGACAAATAGAATTCCAGACGTTATAAAATGGATGTTGCTAACAAAAAATAAACGGCATTAAAACGACCGTTTATTAATGTCGTTGTACTGCATTTTGACCCGTCCTGAAATATGTATACAAAAAAAAATCAAATGTATATGTATAAAAATGATGGATCTGTCAGTTTGTATACAGAAAGGTTCAATCCCCAAATCCTTACCGAGCTAATACTACTGAGCGAGGTAAATCTCCTATTTGCCGCAAATTCGAGCCTATTTATAGGGGTTGCGAGGGCGTTTGCCGCAAAAATCCCTTTTTTGGAATGGCGGTTAATAGCTAAAATCTTCTTAAGACATTGTAAAACAAAGTCTTACACAAACACTAAACTCAGCAACACCGCGCAAGCGTGTTGCCCTCTTGCTATTCCTCTTAGCTTAATGTTTCTAAACAGAAATATAGTAACTTGTTACTAAAAATCTATATTCCTACACTTTTAATCAACCACATGTTTTTATGAAAATGAAAAAGATATTTTCTCTGGGAATATTGATAATCCTTCTGACCAATTGCGAAAATGAAAACGATGGGTTTCTTTTAAATGGAAAAATTGACGGAGATTATAGCGGACTTATATATTTAAGATACAACGATTTAATTGATAGTGCCCTTGTAGTAAAAAACTCATTTAAGTTTAAAGGAAATGTACCAAACCCCACAAAAGGGATTTTATATCCTGGACGGCCATCTTCAAAAGAAAACATGACTTTAGGTGTTTTCATGTTGGAAAATAGTACAATCAATATTATCTCGAATTACTCGGTTAGAATCTCGAATATGGGTATGACGAAATTTTTAGATATAGACAGCATCAGCGGTTCAAAAAGCCAAGAATTGAGAAACCGTTTCGAAGATAGAATGCTTAAAACAGTTCATAATGAGAAAAACGATAGTATAAAAAATCTTTCCCTTTACAACAATCTTCACGAATTTATATCCAACAACCCTAAATCGGTAATGAGTGGAGAATATTTAGCTGAGCTAGGCAGTTATTACAATTCCTTGAACGGTAATCAATTGGAAATACTTTTAAAACTTATGGATACTGGCTACCAAGTTAAAGATGATCTGAATAAAATTGGTGGTCTCATCAAACAAAGGAAGCTTTTCGAAAATGGAAATACACCACCCGATATTGTATTTCCCAATGAAGAAGGCGTAATGATAAATAGGCTTTCCCTCAATGGTAAGGTCGTCTTACTGGATTTTTGGGCCTCTTGGTGTGCACCATGTAGGCAAACTAATCCAGAACTGGTCACCATATATGATTCATTTAAAAATGATGGATTTGAAATATTAGGAATTTCCATTGACAAGGATGAAGAAGCGTGGAAAAAGGCCATCAGGGAGGATAATTTAAGCTGGACTCAAGTTATAGATTCACTTAGAACTACTGAAGAAACCTATAATCTTAATTCCATTCCTTTTAATTTACTTCTGAATCAAGAGGGTAAAATAATTGCCCAAAACATTAAGCCCATTGAATTACGTAAAATCTTAAATTACAAATTATAAAACGTGTGGTAACAATATTGACTCATCCTTAAATCTGAATACATAAAATCAACCAGCGTAATTTTTACACCTATCACCAAAACAAGGGTAATTTTTATGTATATTTACCCTTGTATTTAAAACGTGTGTAAATCCGACCCTTAAGAAGTGACTGCATTTAGTAAAGATATCCCATATAACGATTTACCATTACTTCCTCCAAAACAGGATTTGGAAATTATCGCCGTTCTCCGTAAAACGATTACAGCCAGTAGGGCATTATCCAAACTAAACGGAGCCATTACCAACTTGCCAAACCCTAGCCTTTTTCTAGACACCATTCACTTACAAGAAGCAAAAGCAAGTTCTGAAATAGAAAACATCATTACCACCAATGACGACCTATATCAAGCTGTTGTTGCCGATAAAAAATTTGATAATCCTGCAGCCAAAGAGGTAATCAGCTATAAGGAAGCACTTTGGTATGGACTGGAACATCTTGAAAAAAAACCATATATAACTACGAATTTGTGTATTGAAATCGTACAGCGTATCAAACAAAATACTTCAGGAATTAGAACGACACCCGGCACCACCTTATCAACTAGCAAAGGAGAAACTATCTATACCCCACCATCGGGTGAAGCTATTATAAGGGATAAGTTAGCCAATCTAGAAAAATTCTTAAACGAACAAAGTAATCTTGATCCACTGATAAAGATGGCTTTGATGCATTATCAATTTGAAGCCATTCATCCCTTCTCCGACGGTAATGGGAGAACAGGACGGATTCTGCTCCTTCTATATCTTAAGCTAGAAAAACTATTGGATATACCTGCTATCTATCTAAGTGAATATATTATTAAGCATAAAGCGGCCTACTATAAAAAACTGAGATTGGTTACCGAAAAAGAAGATTGGGAAGGTTGGGTATTGTACATGCTCGATATGATCGAGACAACCGCCATAAAGGGACTAAAACGTCTTGAGGATATTATTTTCCTTATGGAACGTATGTCAACTGAAGTAAAGGATAAATTACCCAATGCGTATTCCAAGGAATTGATTGAAATACTATTCCGGTTGCCCTACACCAAAAGACAACATTTGATAGATGAGAAACTTGGAACGCCCAAGACCGTAGGTAATTATTTGAGAGACCTCGAAAAAGAAGGTTTTCTAAAATCGGTGAAGGTGGGAAAAGAGAAATTATACCTCAATTATAAATTGATGGTAATTTTGGAAAAACACTGAAATAGGATTCCTATATTTGTAGTATACTATATTATTTGGTGCCAAATAGGTACAAACAAGTTCATTTTAAATACAAGGGGTATTCGAGTGTATTATTCGGTGCCCATGTGGAAAATAAAACAGATAACTTTTTGAATATCAAATGATTATGGCTCGGGTTCAGGCCCCAGCCAGGTCACTAGCAAATCAAAACGATCACCGAATTCAAAGCAGGCTAAAACAATAGCCTGCTTTTTGTTTTAGATTGCGCCTGAATTCAGGATGCGACAGCGGCCAGTTTTGATTTGCAGCTCGGCACCGCTGGGCTCAACGAGTAAAACGGAGTTAATCCCAGCCAGGTCACCAGAGAACCAAGACGGTTAAAGAACGCAAAGCGAGCCAAATTAAAAAGCTCGCTTTTGTTTTTGGTGAGCGATTGCGTTCGATGCGGAAAAGAATTTTAAACAACATCCGATGTGGTTTTTTAATCGAATAGGTTGACTTCTAAACAGCGATAAATACTTTTAACTAAAGTGGGGCATTTTCGGCGATTTAAACAAAATAAATGCTCCCAGGCCTTTGCGTCATGCAGCGTTTCGGTTGCATCCTTTAAGGCAGAAGTTCCCCCCAACCTTTGCGGTATTCTCTTTTGATGAATTGATTAGCGGCCTCATAATTGGTTACTTTCATATTTTCTCCATCCCATAGCATGGCAATATGGCGTCCGCTGTATTTGTAGCCTTCCATTTTGCCATACACGGGATCTATTCGGGTTATCTTTTCCTGAATATTAAAACTCCTCAATAACAAATTGCCTAAAAGTACGGTCTCGGTCAGCGGGCCGGCATACCCTTCAAAAGGCGAACTTACTTCCATTTTGCCATATCCGGCAATACTGGCATCGACCCATTGCCACCAATGACCATCCATTCCCCCAAGTACCCTGGGGTATTTTTCGGGTATCCTTGCCTCTTTATTCAATGAAAGCGGTAAAAGCCGAGGGTGGCTGCCGCCCCATCCGCAAGAAATCTTCCCTTTCGTCCCTACAAACAAGGTACAGCCTTCAAAATCATTTTCACCAGGCCAATCGCCAAGGGCTTCGTTTGAATTCAAAGTAGGGTCTAATTCGGGAGTACGTCCCGGGGTTATGCCGCCGTCCATCCAAAAAAGATCAAGGTCTTTTCCCGACTTCTGCTTAAATTTAAATTTTAGCGAACTTGAAACAGGGCCGCTTTCGGGATAAATCCCTTCTTTAAAAATGCCATTATACACGGTACTTGCACTACCTGATACTTCGGTCGGGTAGCCCAACTCCAACAATTTAAATGGGGGACCCATAATATGACATCCCATATCTCCCAAGGCACCGGTTCCAAATTGCCACCAGCCTCGCCAATTAAATGGCACTAAATTATCGATATAATCTGTTTTGTGTGCCGTGCCCAACCAAAGATCCCAATTCAATTCCTTGGGAATAGGTGGCCTTGCGGTTGGCCAGGCTATGCCTTGGGGCCAAACGGGACGATCGGTCCAGCAATATACTTTTTCAATATCCCCAATGAGTCCGGCTTCAAACCATTCACGCATGGTTGGTATGCCGTCGCAGGAAGCACCTTGGTCGCCCATTTGGGTAACCACTTTATATTTTTTTGCCGCTTCCGTTAATATTCGGGCTTCATAAATATCATGGGTCAATGGTTTTTGAAGATAAAGATGCTTCTTCAACTGCATGGCACTAAGACCGACAATGGCATGATTATGATCAGGGATGGCCACTGTGACGGCATCAAAATTTTTGTTTTCCTTTTCGAATAACTCCCGCCAATCATTATAAAATTTTGCTTTCGGAAATTCCTTTTGTCTAGGGGCCGCTTGCCGCTGGTCTACATCGCACAAAAAGGCAATCTCGGCATTTTTATTAGGTGCCGTGGCAAAATGATGGATGTCATTTTCGGCTTCCCCTCCGCATCCAACGGCGGCTATGTAGAGTTTATCGCTCGGTGCAACATAACCTTTTCCTCCCATTACACTCCTTGGAACGATATAAATTCCGGTGGTGGCCAAGGCGGTTTTCCTAATAAATTCACCCCTACTGATCCCTTTATTAATTTTTGGATTGGTCTTTTTGTCCATAATCTCGATCTATTTTTTGGTGAGTGCTTTAACGGCGACTTCCTTAAAATATACGATATCCTCATCGCCGTGATTTTGCAAGCCGATATAACCTGTATTCGATCTCCTCCCGTGGAATGGTTCGAAATCAAACTTTCGTTCAGGAACGGATTCGCCTTCGGTATAATCGGTAACCTTTTCGCCATTCACATAGACGATGGTGCGTGCCCCATCGAGTGTAATCTCCATGGTATTCCACTCAGGCCCCGGCTTGCCTGGCTTGGCCAAAGGTTTGGTCAAGGAATATAAGGTGCCTGTTATATGATAATCATCTTCATCGGAAGTTTCGGGATGGTTGTCAATTTGCACTTCATAACCATAATACACCGGCATCCATTCTTCCTGTGGTTCTATGGGTATACGAATAAAAACACCGGAGTTACTGTTGAATTTTTGCATTTTATAAACCACCTTGATAGTACAATCCCCGAATTCCTGTTTCGTATAATACAGAAGGCCCATCCCACCGCTGCTTGCAATCATCCCGTCTTTTACGAAGTGGTTCCCGGGACCGACTTGTTTCCATCCATTGAGATCTTTGCCGTTAAAAAGTTGGTGCCAGGACGTCGTATCGGGATTCGATTTATTTATTTGGGCACTTAAATGAAACATCCCTATGAAAAACAACAGTGCAGCAGCTACATTGCAAACTAACTTTGACGGTACCATGAAATAACTTTATATCTTAAAAGTAGTTATTTTAATATGCGTTTGCATATTGCCGGAATGTAATTTTATCAACCAAATTAAAAAGGAAATTAATTTTAGGAAGTAGTGTAGCAACAGTTTTATAAAAACGTTTCTTACTTAATGACAAAATGAATCTCCAATTCAAATCTTAGGCCAGTGACAATGGCGGGTATTGTCTGCCATATTCGATCACTGCAGATTATATCTCCGGCTTAGTTGGTTTATAATTTTGTCCAAATTAAGGGTATCCGCAATAGTATTTGGTTATCGAATTCGTTTGAAAATTAAATGGATATTGTCTTAAGTAGTGTCTCTTTCGCCATTTAACCAAAGTATTCATCAACCCAATAAATTAAAAACAGAAGCCTAAAACATGCCGCTATTTTCCTTGACAATGATCTCTACGGCAATA
>JALHST010000069.1 GCA_022865355.1 Maribacter sp.
GATGCACCAATATGCCATTTACCAACACAAGATGTTGAGTAACCATTGTCAGAGAGCACTTCGGCCATGGTTCTTTCCCATGTAACGAGCCCGCCTCCATCACCTGCCAACGCCACTGAATGTGTGCCCGAGCGAATAGAATAACGACCTGTCATCAAAGCAGAACGGGAAGGAGTACATTGGGTCTCTGGAGCAAAGTTCCATAACTTCATCCCTTGATCAGCCAATCTATCAATTCGTGGAGTCTCTGCACCGCGGGTTATTCCTCCGTCATAACAGGATAATTCTCCCATTCCCAAGTTGTCTACAAGAAAGTAAACCACATTGGGTTTTTGATTGTCCTGTGCTTGTGCCATGAAACTGAATAGCATTGTCGCCATCAGCAGTGCTGCGAATTTGATTTTACTTTTCATTTTACTTTAATTAAATTATTGCAATTTATTAATCTACTCTTTCTGTTGGATTGAATGAACGCCAACGACCCGCTAAACGTAGTGAGGTTCTGGATTTTAAAAATAAGGAATTTATTCCTGTGTTTTTAAAAGACAAGTGAACCTTGCCAAATTGCTTTTAGCGATTGTTGTGTGGAGTGCACGGTTTGAACCGGCAGCGCCAAAGCTGAATGTTGGTAGGGGGGATAAGCAATTTGGTTTAGCGGGTCGTTGTGTCGAATTTCCTTTGGTGCGGGGCTTTGCAGAGCAAAGTATAGCAACATAGGTCAGCTTCAGCCTTTAGATTTGTTTTTGGATTTAAAAGTAGAAATTTGACAATAAAAGGAATGGGGTGAACTTTAGCTTCAGCTAGACTATAAAGGTCATGATTCAGTATTAGTCCCCATTCTTTAATAATCAGGTTGCGAAGGACCAAATAGAATTTTAGATACTTCCTTATAAAGGTTTTAGTCAAAGTAACCATAAAATGCAAAATTAATTATGGAAGTTAAAGAAACAATAGGTATTGACATCAGTAAATTGGATTTTGATGTACGCATTCACTGTAATCAAATGTATGCACATTTTGTAAACTCGAACAGCGGTTTTGGCAAGATGGTCAAATGGGTCTATAAGAATAGCCCGTTTTCAAAGGAGAACATCCTGTTTGTTTTTGAGCACACAGGTCTGTATTCTTATCGATTATCTGTTTTTTTATCGGAAAACAATATTCCGTTCATTATAGTTCCCGGGTTGGCGATCAAAAGATCTTTAGGAATATCCAGGGGGAAGGAGGACAAAATGGACGCCACTAAAATTGCTTTATATGGATATAGGCTAAAAGACGAATTAATACCGGTCAAGATACCTTCCAACAGGATAATGGCCCTTAAATCCTTACTGTCATTAAGGGAGCGCTTGGTAAAACAAAGGGCCGGTTATAAAGCGAGTTTAAGGGAACAAAAGAGAGTTCTTATAAAGAAGGATAATAGGGTATTGCTCGGGACACAGGAAAAAATGGTCGTTTATTTTTCTAAACAGATCAACAACGTTGAAAAGGAAATGGCAAGTATTATTAAAGAGGATGACAAGCTCAAAGAAATCTACGATCTTATAGTAACGGTCAAGGGAGTTGGCCCTCAAACGGCCTTGTTTTTAATAGTCTATACCAATGCTTTCACAAAATTCAAGAATGCACGTAAATTCGCTTCCTACTGTGGGATAGCCCCTTTTCCGAACTCATCTGGGACAAGTATAAGAGGAAGGACCAAAGTAAGCCACCTGGCCAACAAAAGGATAAAAAGTTTACTTGATCTATGTGCAAAATCATCGATACAGTTCAATCCTGAAATGAAAAGGTATTATGACAAAAGAGTTGAAAAAGGGAAAAATAAAATGAGTACCATCAACATTGTAAGAAACAAGATATTGGCAAGAATATTTGCCGTCGTAGAAAGAAAAACGCCTTATGTCAACATTATGGAATATGCTGCTTAAACATGTTAATAACATAAGCCGATTTTGCTTTTTTAAGTCATAGAATACTGAATTCGACACAACGGTCAGGTATAAACGCCCGTTTTAATGGCGTTTATTTTTTGTTATAGCCAGTTTTTTTTGTGCTTTCAATTTCTATTAAAAACTGTTCCATAGCCGTGTTTAGGCTTGAAAAATGGTCACCTTCCAATTGTATTAATTTCATTTTTGTATTATTCTGAGGATATAAGCTATCTTTCAAAGCTTCAACAAATTCATAACCATCATCCTCACCTACGTATGTTAAGTGTGATCTAACCATATTTTTTAGATTGTAAATTGGAAGCCTATAGTAGGCTTCTTCTTTATTAGTATAGTCATATGGGAATACAATCATGTCATCTTCAGTTGCCCATAATTTGATTAAACCATAATCATAAACACCTGCACTGCTTCCTCCCAATTTTATTGGGACATCTGAATGTAGAGACAAATTTAAGGAAATACCTCCTCCTACGCTCCAGCCAAAAATATAAATATTGTCATTGTCCGCATACCTTTGACTTGAAATCCAATTTATGGCTGCCTTTGCATCTCTAACTTCGCCCATAAATAATTCGAAATATCCTGGGTTCCCATTTTCTCCTCTATATGTAGGTGCAAATACTATATAACCTGCATCTGTAAATGGTTTAGTCGCTTCCATTTCTTTGTAACTAAGGGCAAAGCCTCCATGAAAGTAAACCATCACAGGTTTTTTAATAAGTGTATCAATGTTTATCGTGTTTAACAAACCTTTAAGTTTGAATGGCTCAGACTCAAATGTAACTGTTTGGATGTCGCCTCGTTTTGGTTCAAACTCCTCATATTCTTGAAAAGATTTTTCTTGTTTGATTAGTTTGGTTTCAAATTTTTTCCATTGTTCATTATAACTATGTTGACTGTTTGCGTTTTCTCTGTTAGAACAGCCTGTCAGAAGCCCAAGTACTGTAAGAGTTAATATGAATGTTTTCATTGATTCTAGTTTAAATGTTCGTTAAGGCAGATGGTTTACAAAGTTAAAGTCACATCCTTTACACTAGATTACGACTCAGCCTTATTGATACTTGTTTATCTCTTATATTACTTTCGTTAAAGTAACCTAAAAATACTTCTCTATAAAATACACGCCAAATTCCATTGCCTTGTTCTTCTGCACCCACGTATTTCCCTTTGAGTCCAGCGGTTAAATAAACCCAATAATACGACTTCCAGCGCATTGATCCATTCTGGCATACCTTCATTACTTTCATCGACCCTGGATAATCATAACTAGTGATTCTTTCAGGATACGGTCTGTTGGAAAAATCGTGGCAATAGGCAGGTGTTTTCATGCCTAAAGCTTCATGCGGCCTAATGTGGTTATACTCTTTTGTAAACCTATTTAAACAGCGTTGTTGGGCCTTCAGATCGAATGATGAAGGTTTGGCGCAAGCTGCTTTTAAATCGCGGTGCATACGCTCATGTCGTCCGTTTTGGTCCGGGCGTGCCGGGTCGGAATAAACCGGGTCTATTCCCAGCTCAATAAACCAATAAGACAGCCTTGTATATCTTTGAATGGCAGCTACAGATCCAAATGGACTTCCGTTGTCGGTATGTATCTGTTTGGGAATGCCATACTTCCTAAAAACCTTGGTGAACTCTTGCTTGGCAGACTGAAAGTTCTCTTTATAATGTCCTTTGGCCGTGAACAGAAACCTGCTCTTCGAATCGGCAATCGTTAGCGGGTGACAGTATATTTTATTCCCCATTAAAAACTTTCCTTTATAGTCCGCGCTCCAAACTTCATTGCACTTCTTTGGGTCGAAAATAGGAAACACCGGCTTCACCCTTCTGCTGCGTTTTTGAGGTTTAACCAGGCCGTTTTTCGATAGGATGTTGTGAACTGTGACCACACTTGGAATAAGTTCCTCGGGATACTGTTTAAACAACAAAATGCGAATCTTCTTCGCACCCCAGAGCATGTGTCGATCTTTTAATTTTAAAATTGAATTCTCAACTTTATGATTGGTTCTGTTGGGATGATTAATTGGGGCCCGTTCCTGCTCGATCAATCCCGATAGACCCATTTTCTCATACCGGGAAATCAACTTGTAAGCGGTAGGCCGTGATATGTTAAATGACCTACATAGTTCTGTAATGGTATACTTCTGAGTTAACCATTCATGAATGAATTCTACTTTTTGTTCCATTTTAGTTTTTACTTTCCAGACCATGATAAATCACTTTTTCAAGTAATTTATGAATCCTAAAAGTGTAAACTATGTCCCTTTAACTTTGTAAAGGATGTCCCTTTACCATACCTAAATTGGCTATAACGGTCTGTGTATGAGCAGTAGCAGGTTTTGAGCGCTGACTGTGCGGGAGCTATTGCTCATACTCTTTGTTAGCCTTCGTAATTTTCGTCAGCAACACTTATTCAATTATTTTATTAAAATATTAAAAAGAATCAATAATCCAAACTCCTTTATGGTCAAACTTATCCATGTTTGGCAGGGCAACGGTCGATTCTTTAAGTGAAATTGTCTTATCAATTAGTTTTTCAGGGTGCAGTTTTCCATTTTTAATCATATCCAACATATCAGGATATTTATATGCTTGCATTCCGTGACTTCCTATAATCTCCAATTCATCGGCCAATATCATATCCATAGGAACCGTTGGATTTTTATGATTTCCCGTCATCAATCCAACCTGAATGTGCTTGCCTCTTTTCCTTAAATTTGCAATAGAATTATAACACGTATTTGCACTTCCAAGAGCATCAACAGATACATGAACCCCACCCTGCGATATTGTTTTGATGTGTTCCACTATTTTAGTATTTTGTCTGGCATTTATGGTTGCGATAGCTCCTAATTCTTTTGCGAAATCTAAAGTTTCATCGTTGATATCTACAGCAATTACTTGTGCTCCCAGAGCATGAGCGATCATTATTGCGGATAAGCCTATACCACCACAACCGTGTATAGCTACATATTGCCCCCCTGAAACTTTTCCTTGAACTGCTATTGCTCTGTAAGACGCAATAAATCGGCAGCCCAAAAGTGCAGCGGTTATGTAGTTAATTTCTTCAGGTAGTTTTACCAAGTTAATATCGGCATAATCCAAAGCAACGTATTCCGCAAATGAACCCCAATGCGTAAAACCAGGTTGTGATTGATGGTCACACACTTGATGATTGCCTGATAAACATTGTCCACAACTTCCGCATCCGCATACAAAAGGAACCGTAACTCTGTCTCCTATATGAAAATTTTTGACATTTTTTCCAATAGACTCTACGGTTCCGGCAAACTCGTGTACAGGAACATGAGGCAATTCAATATCCGTGTCATGACCCATCCAACCATGCAAATCACTACGACACAATCCTGTAGCTTTAACTGAAATAACGACCCCGTGTTCCTTAGGAATAGGGTCTACCACATTCTGTATGGTAATAGGCCCTTGATATGTTTCATAAATTGCTGCTCTCATATTTCTTCATAAAATTGGCCAGGACTAAAATCGCTTCACGCTAGTTTTAAACCATTTATTTACCTTGTATTAGTGCAATAAAATCCGGCTCTTTTCGAATACTATTAAGATCAGGGTCATGTTTGATATATTCATAATTTCCAAACCCATTATCCATTGCTTTTTTGAGATTTTCAATTGACGTAGTCGGATCACCAATTAAGGCATAAAAACAGGCCGCATTATAAATAATAATTGGGTCATTAGGGTTTTGCATAATCCCTTTATGCATTTCTTCTTTAGCTTCTTCCAAACGCCCTAGCCTTTTCAATGTGAAGGCATAAAATTGGTGGGCACGAGCGTCATCGGGGTGATGCAATAAATAGGAGGGATAAAATAATGCTGCCCGTTGAATAGTATCCTGCAGATTTTTTTATCTTTTAATTTTTCATAGCACATCTGCAAATCGCCAAAAGCGGAGTGGAAATCACTTTTAATATCTAAAACTTTATTGAAATCAATTATAGCCTCAGAATCCCGGTCCATCATTCTATAGAGTCGGCCTCTTATCCAATAAGCAAAAAAATTATCAGGGTCAAATGAAATAGCCTTTTGAGCAGATATTAAAGCTTCGTCAAGTAAGTTTTTATTGTAATAGACCAGTCCAAGAGCACTATATGCTTCAGATGAGCCGGGATCATAGATGAGTGCTTTCAATGATGATTCTTCCGCCTTTTCGAGCCATTTGGGTTTTTTATCATGTGTTTCATATAACAGGCCACAAGCCTCACTCATACCGGCATAGGCAGCAGCATATTTTGGATCCAAATCTATTGCATTTTGAAAAAGATCTACAGCTAAAAGAAGATAGCTTTTTGTATATCTAAACAGAAAATCACGAGCTCTTAAGTTCGCGTCATGTGCCTCAGTATTCAATGTTGCTCTTTGGCTTAGTGCCACTTTTTCTTTGGAGCTAAGTTTTAGTTGCAATGAATTTACAATCTTCTTCGACACCTTTTCCTGAATATCAAAAACGTCTGCTATCTTGCCACGGTAAATCTCGGCCCAAAGTTCAGAATCCTTTTCAACATCAATTAATTCCGTTGATATTCTTAAATCATCATTATGCCTTCGTACAGTGCCTTGCAAAAGGTATCTCGCGTTCAATTCCCGACCCAGCGATACAACATCCAATTTAGAATCTCTATACCGCATGGACGTGCTTCGTGAAGCGACATCAAGCTCTTTGATTCCGGACAAACGGATAATGATTTCTTCCGTCAGTCCGTCACTAAAATATTTGCTGCCTTTTTGCGAACTTTTATTCTGAAATGGCAATACCACTAGTTTTTTATTGTCATTTTTGACCCCATTTTTCAGTTGTCGTGATATCGATGTATCCGCTTCATTATTTTTGGTTTTTTTAATTCCTTGTGGTGTAAATTCGTATAACCAAGCAAAAATTAAAGTGACCGGAAAACCTATAATCAATATAAAGATTAAGGTTTTCATAAAATAAGGCGGTGCATTAAAAGTAGGAAGAACAACATCAGATACCTGAGCAATTAACCATGCAACTATTAAATAGGTTATCGCTGGTTTAAATACATTACGTCTTTTAAGCTCTGCTTTGTATTTTTTTAAATTCACTTTAACTCGAAATTAGATTTTATTTAATAGCATATAACAGTTACGGCAATTATTTTGGTGGGACTGGCGCGACTTGAGGCAACCAAGAATTGATAAAAGTCGGAAGGTAGAAAAGCAACCGAAATCATTCAGTTTAACTAACTATTTAAAGGTAAGTAAAATTTCCCTCGCGTATAATTCAGTCCTGCTGAATTATACACCTTGTTTTTTTGCAAATTCCCCAAAATAATTTTATCATTGGTTAGTGGTTGGTCATAATGAAGGCTAACGCCCCGCTATACGCAGTGACGTCCTGGATTTTAAATCGTTGTGTATCGAAGATACATATAAGATTTAAAAGACAGCAAGGACGTTGCCAAATTGCTTTTAGCGATTGTTGTGTCATGTGTACGGTTTGAACCGGCAGCGCGAAAGCTGGGCAAGGGAAGGGGGTAAAAGCAATTTGGTTTAGCGGGGCGTTGGGTCAAATTTCCCAATGGGCGGGAACGACGCAGTCGTGCAGCAAATTGGGTCAGCTTAAGCTGAATTTGACCCAACGGTTAGTGTATGATGCGTTTTAATGCATTATACACATTGTTGGCGATAGTATTTATTTTATGACTTAATCTGAAACCACAAATAGTTTTAACATATTTTTACTCAACGCATTTGGGACTTCTGATATCAATGCATAATTTCCAGATTCAAGTATTGCTGTAAAATAACCTATATTTCCAGCGGGCATATCATTAACACCTCCTAAAAAGGTAAATCCAGTGGGTGCAGGTTCAATTAATCCTTTTGGGTCAGCCCAATTCATCCAATTTTCTAAATCTTGAAGACTAACATTTTCATCTAGTTTGACAAGATTAATGTCATGACCTACAAAATTTTCATGAACAATTTGATCTTTATAGAACACTGAAAATGTGTGTTTTCCCGTAACTATAGAGTCATTAAATACAATTCCATCTGTACTCGAAATATCAATATTGATATCAGCTTTTAATTCTGTGTTGCCTGAATCAATGTCAGAAACAACAAGTTCTTTTAACATTCCCATGGAATTATGAAAAACTCCATTACTCATTTTTACATAGCATTCTAGTATATAATACCCTGGTTTTAAATTAATCATAGTTTCCCCTGTATGATTAGGAGAGATTAAACCAGAACCACCTAAAAATTTAACCTCACTAAACCATTCTGGGAGTTTTCCAAATTCAGCAAAGCCTTCTTCACTTTTGCCTTCATTAATCAGTCTCATGCCATTTTCAAAAACAGGTACCACAAAAGTCATAGCATCTTTTAATGTCTTTCCGTCAGGATATTTATCTATAAGAAAGAAATGTGTTTGAGGGGATAAATTTTTATAACGAAAAGTATTCCATCCTGATGAAATTGTATCTGGCATTTGGAAATCCATATTTTCCGTAATGATTTCGACAACATTTTCTTTTTCGATTTTAACTTCATTATTATTTATTTGTTTTTTATCAGATTTACAAGATTGTAAGCATATTGAACAAAACGAAATGATAAGTATTAATGCGATAGGGCTAAATTCTTTAAAATAATTTTTGAAAGTTTTCATGATTTATAGTATTTAGTTAGTTTTTATGTCACGTCCTAAAATACGGCTACAGATTAATATTCAGTTTTAAGCGGCATATTGGTGCACGTAATTAGGTGTTCTATAGTCTAAAGATAAATGCAATCTTTTGTTGTTGTACAGTTTGATCGCATTTTTGGTCGCTTTTTTGGCGTGGACCACGCTGGTAAAGGTCTGGTCGAGATAGAATTCATCTTTGAGTATTCCGTTCACCCTTTCGGCCATAGCGTTCTCATAACAATGGTTTTCTTCGGTCATACTGATCTCTATCTTTTTTCTTTTTAAGATTCGGGTGTAAATATTACTACAATATTGAATACCCCTGTCCGAATGATGAATAAGCTGCTTGATGTTCTTGGCATTGTAAATGGCCTTATTGAGCGCCCTTACGCAGCCGTTCAGCTCAAGGCTGTCACTTAGGTCGAAACCTACGATTTTCCTTGAATACATATCGGTTATGAGGGCCAGATAACAGAATCCGTCAATGGTCCTGATATAGGTGATGTCCGATGCCCAAACTTGATTTGGTCCATTTATTTTCAGGTCTTTTATGATGTTCCCATATTTGTAGAACCTGTGGTGCGAGTTCGTTGTTCTGGAGGAATACTTCTTTCTCCTTATGAGCAGCCCGTTCTCCCTCAGGATATGGAACAACCGGTCCCTGCCTATTTTCAGGTGTTGCTTTTCAAAGTCGTTATGGAGCGACTTCATCAGTTTTCTGGTGCCTTCCCTGGGGAGTGTCCTTCTGCTTTTTCGGACAAGATCTACAACATCCTTTTCGGCTCGTTCTTTAATAACGGATCGTTTATGGAATTTGTAATAGGCATCTCTTTTTAAGGAGAAGGCATCACAGATGGCATCGATGGTGAACAGTCTGTCCTTTCGGTTTTTAGGTGCTGTTTTCATTAGGGCTCGATGTTTAAGTTTTTTTTTAGTTCCTCAACATTTTTATATCCCAAGTTCTCGGCGGCGACTTCAAGATAGCTGTCGGTAACGAGCTTTTCAAGGTCCTTTTTGATAAGAAGGTCCTTGAGTTGTTTCAGTTCTTTCTGAAGGGCTTTGATACGGGTAAATTCGTCGTCTGTTTGCACGGTTACACGGGTGTTCATTAAATCTTTACGGTCATACTTCTTGATCCATACGTTTATGGTACTGGATTGTATCCCGTAAGTTAATGCAATTTGTCTTTTGGAATGGTTTCCTTTGGTAAGTTCTGCGAGAATCTTGAGTTTGAAGCTCTCGCTGTAACGTCTCACATATCCATCATTTTTATACATATACATTTGATTTTTTGTATACATATTTCAGGACGAGTCA
>JALHST010000070.1 GCA_022865355.1 Maribacter sp.
ATATTAAAAATTAAAACGGTTTATTGAGAGTCATAAACGTACTGGTCCTTAAATTTAGCATTGAATTTAGGGGCCAAAGAAGGTAACGTATTTGTACCGTCCACCTATTGGTTGGCATCTTGATTTTGATTTAGCAATATTTCAGTCTAAAATCAGTATAAGTGGTCAAGGTTTAGATTCAGTATCTTCTTTGAGACCCGGGTATCCAGGTTTCTTTAAATCATTTTAAATCATCAGGGCATAGGTTCTTTTTTTAGCAATAAAAAAAGCAACTTAGTGAAAAGAGCGATACAGAGGTTGCCAAAATCGCCCTCTAGATTATTTTAGCGATAAAATAATGTAAAGGAATGTTTGAAAGTACCCTCGTATTTGAACTTTTCACGGGAAACAGGAAGCTTTCGCTTCCTGTTTTTTTTTACTACTCTTTTGAAGACCGGCTTCGAGTTGAACTAAAAAATAGGACCTTGGCCCAGCGGGTGATTGCTGCGACCTAACCAAGAAAGTCCTTGTTAGGTAGTCGGCACGTATACTAAGCAACAGCCTAGCTTCCTTCAACTGTTTTAAATTGATGACCGGCTCACGTTCGGGTATACCCAATCCCCTTAAGATACCATACGGCCCCGAAGAGAGGGTTCCTAAAGCTTTTCCGTCCACATTATGCAGAAATTGGGAAACTAAAAATTCGGCAATGCAGTGCGACCCGACTTCGAAATTCGCAAAAAATAACATATCAGCTGTGCCCAATAGATCTGTATAATATGTTTTCAATTCTTTTTTTGAGGCACTATTAGTCCTGTTTTGGGTATTGGCCGTTTTCGATTTCATGCTTTGGTATGTTTAAACCTTGTATGACGTTTTACTCTCACCGTATTAATTTCTGAACTATCACACCCCGCAGTATGACTTAAATCATTTGAATTCATTTCCAAAGACGTTATTTTTGAGTAGAAATTTAATTGAATCAATAACTTAAATAATAAAATCATGACAAATGACAGTGGAAATGTGCTGTTGGCACTACTAACGGGAGCAGCCATAGGCGCGACAGTCGGCATTTTATATGCCCCTGACAAGGGTGTTGAGACAAGGCACAAAATCAAGGACAAGGTCTCGGAAACAACGCACGACTTGGCTGATCGTATTTCTCATGCCAAGGAAGAGCTTACCAAATCGGCCAATGAGAAAAAAGATTTATTCGACCGAAGATTAGATGAAGCGATTACTACCATGACCTACAAGGCAGACGAGATTATTGCCACTTTGGAACGAAAACTGGAAGACCTGCGAAAAAAGAACGCTCAATTCCAAAAATAAGGTCGCATGGCGTTCGAAGAACTAAAGCGAGACCTCATTGAAGCAGATGCCGACGTGAGGTCTTATCTGGAAAATAGCGAGGAGTACTTTCGTTTAAAAGTCTTTAAGGTACTTATGGGGATTATTACCACCGCCTCACAATCGCTCCTGATTGGGGCGTTGGCATTATTAGCCCTGTTTCTGTTATCCTTAGCGGCATCCATCGCCTTAAACCTGGTATTTGACAGTCCGTATCTAGGCTATGTCATACTCGGAACGGCGTATGTGCTCTTGGCTATCATTTGCTATTTTCTTAAGGATCGGTTCAACGCACCCCTTTTTCGAAAATTCTCCAAACGATATTTTGATTGAACTATGAGAAGGCAATATCAATCTTTCGAGGAAATAGATGAACGCTTGAAGCTATTAAAGCTGCAAAGACAAATTAATATAGAGAGTTTAAAATTAAATTTAAATACCGCCAAATCAAATTTGTTACCTGCGAATATACTAGCAAATTTGTTACCTGCGAATATACTAGGTGGAGCCAGTATTTTCGTTCAAAAAATCATTTTGACTTTTCTTATCAAAAAGCTTTCTAAGATAGTTCGAGGTCGAAGTCAACCCGAACTTTTAAATTGAAAGCAGTCCCTGCGTTTTAAGTTAGCGAACGCTACGAATAGGCAGCATGAAATAGCTAAAGGGTGCTATTTTGTGAGAGTCTGCTTCGAATCCTCATCGTTCTCGGTTCAAAAACGAGTTCTAAACCGGTTCGGCCACATTTCTTAACTTCTCCCTGTCCAAGAGAATAATCCTTCGTCCATAATCGGTAGTAATCATCCCCTCGTCCTTAAAATCGGATAAGGTGCGAATGGCAGTTTCGGTCGCCGTACCGATCAGACCGGCCAAATCCTCACGGGGGATACCGATACCACTATGGGTCTTATCGCCAACGATTCCTTTGGTATATAATTCGAGAAGTGCTTTGGCAGCGCGTTGCCGCACCGAAGCATAGGCCATATCGACCAAATGTTCCTGTACATCGATTAGATTGCTCGATATCATACCAATAAATTTCTGCGATACAACAGGATTTCCATATAGTAATTCGGTAAATTCCTTTTTGGGTATGGCTACGACTTCGGCATCCTCAAGTACGGTAGCAGTTTCGATACAGGTGCCCAAACGGTTCAATATGGAAAGTTGCCCCATAAAATCTCCTGCGCTATAGATACCGGTGACGAATTCCTTCCCTGATTCGGTACCTTTATGTGTTTTAATGGTCCCGCTTTCAACGAAGTATAGGGAGTGTGCCCTATCTCCTTCCCAATACATGATTTCGCCTTTGCTTAGTGCCTTTAAATCGTGTTCCTTTGATAGCTGTTCAAAATCCAAATAGTTGGAAGCTTCGATCAAAAACGAATTTAAACCTTGTACATTCTTGGTTATCTCTTTTTTTAGGAACTCATTTTTTTGAAGACGACTTGAGATGGCATCCAAAAGTTCATTTTCCTCAAACGGTTTGGTCAAGTAATCGTCGGCCCCCAAATTCATACCGGCCCGTATTTCAGTCCGCGCGGTCTTGGCTGTCAAAAAAATAAAGGGAACACCGGCCGTTTTACTGTTTTTTGACAATGCCTCCAATACTTGGTAACCGTTCATTTCGGGCATCATAATATCGCAAACGACGATATCGGGCTCGAACTGTTTCGCCTTTTCAACGCCAATTCTACCATTTTCAGCCGTAACCACCTCATAGTTGGCCAATTCGAGAATATCGGCCGTATTCTCGCGCACATCTGTATTATCCTCGATAAATAGTATTTTTTTCATAATCATATAGATTTAAGGGAAGCCGCACCGTAAACGTACTTCCTTTCCCTAAGCTGCTTTTGAATGTTACGGTGCCACCCATCAATTCGGTGTATTGCTTTACGATATGAAGCCCCAGTCCCGTACCTTGGATAGTTCCGGCATTTCTTGCCCTAAAAAACCTATCGAATAGGTTTTTGTGTTCATCACTAGGGATTCCGATGCCTTTATCTGATATTTTAAGAAGTAGTGTATCGCCTTTACGCAGAATTTTTAATAGAATTTCCTGACCTTCATGTGAATATTTCAAGGCATTGGAGAGTAAATTGACCAGAATATGGCTCACCAATTTTGGGTCTAAATAAACTGACAAGGTAGTTTCAGTAGCGTTTAAAATGATTTGTTGTCCTTCCTTTTTACTCGATTCCATTTCGTCCAACAACGATTTTGATAACTGTATAAGGTCAAAATGCTGCAAATTGGCAACCAACTTTCCTTCTTCCAACTTACCCAATGAAAGGAAATCATTTAGAATGACCACAAGATTCTTCACATTCGCACGAATGCGCGAAACGTGCTTTGATCGGTAGGTTTCCTTGCCCGGTTCGTTTTGCTTGTCTATTAAAATGGCCGACGATAAAATGGCACTTAAGGGCGTTCTGAACTCGTGGGAAGCCATTGAAATAAAACGGGACTTCAATTCATTCAGTTCTTGTTCGACCTTTAATGCCCGTCCCAACTCTTCGAGTACCTTTTTTTGTTCGGTGATATTGTGATAAACGAACAAGGCCGCATCAATTTTGTTGTCTTCGGAGCGCATGGGGGTTGTATTCACCGCATAATAATTCTCCTGATAAATCAACTCAAAGGATAGACTTTGGCCGTCCAATGTTTGTTGGATATGCTTTTTTACCTCTGCTATCGAGTCAGTCGAAAAAATAGCAATGGCATCGATTGACCTGCCTTCCAAATCTCCATTTTTAAGATGTAACCGCGAGAGTTCCTCCCCTTCAATGAAGACTAATTCATAGTGCGAATTGTATACCGCGATGATGCCCTTTGGGAAGTTTTGTGCGATGGCGGTCAACTGCATTTGATTTTGCCGTGCCTTGCTCTCAGCAATTTTGGTCTCTTGTATTTGGTCTTCTAAGCTTTGATTGGTTTCGACCAATTTGTGTACGGCGATATGTAGCTCGTGGGTGCGCTCATTTGCCTTATTCTCAAGTTGATTGGCATATTCATGCAATTGATTTTTAGTATTTTGAATTTCGGTCACATCGTTTTGAACCCCAATAAAATGTGTCAATTTTTGATCTTCATCGTATAAAGGGGTTAAGAACAACTCGTTCCAAAAAAGAGTGCCGTCCTTTCGGTAATTCCGAAGCACTACGCGACACGTTTTACCCGTTTGAATGGCCTTGGCCAAAACAGCAATTTGCTCTTGATCGCGGTCATCATTTTGTAAGAATCGACAGTTCTTCCCAAGAACTTCGCTTTGCTTGTACCCGGTGATATGGGAAAAGGCTTTGTTACAATAAATTATGGGAAGATCGGGATGCTGTGCATCAACAATAATAATCCCGTTCCCTGCAGCCTCTAATGCCCTGTTTCTGATGTCGAGTCGTTGTTTGGCCAATTTTGTCTCCGTCACATCGATTCCTGAACTGATAACCCCAATGGTTTTGCCTTTATCATCCTTAAAGGTGGCATTTCGCCATCGAATGATCCGTTTGACACCATTTTTATTTAGGATCGGATTTTCAAAATAATCGGGCGGAGATGTTCTACCGGAAATAACCGAATCAAACAATCCCAACAATTTTTTTCTATCCTTTTCCGGTATGAAGCTATCAAACCAATTTTTTCCGGCGATATCCTTTTGGGGATATCCAAGTATCTCGCATCCCTTTTTATTAACCATTTCAATGATATGATCTTTGTTGATCACCAAGAACATAGATGCGGCCGTATCCAAATATTGGTGCAACCGACTTTTCTCTTTGGTTAGTCTGATCTCGGTTTCCTTTTGTCTGGTTATATCCTCCATAAAGCCTTCCAGTCTATGGATTTTATTTACTTCATCCTGCACCATGGAACCTCGCTCCAATATCCACTTTACCTGGTTGTTCGAGGTGATGATCCTATAGCTAAATTGATACTTCTTTTTTTTTGAAACGGCCTGCTTTATTTCCTCCCGAATTCGATCCCTATCCTCTGGGTGAATGAGGTTGCCCCAGGAAATTTCACTGTCATCGTAAAATTGTTCGGGGGTATACCCGCTAATTTCTCGGCAAGCTGCACTGATAAATTCCATACTTCTTTGCCTATCAAGTTTACAGCGGTATACAATACCCGATACATTGGCCACCAACCTACGAAACTTCATATCACTTTCAAAAACGGCAATATCGGCCGGTTTACAATAGACCACCTTGATATTTTGCCCCTTTAATTCGGTCCTTACAATTCGAATGTCCATAGGGAATTCTGTCCCATTTTTAACCCGGCCTACAAACTGGATCGGTTTCGCGGTAGCTTTTTCTAAATGGACTCTAAATTCATCCCCATACCCATTGGGAATAACCATCCTCATTGGTTGATGGGTCAATTCACCTGGTTGATAACCGAACATACGTTCCCCTGCCAGGTTGGCATTGAGGATCATCCCATTTTCATCCAAGACAAAGAAGCCCGCAATGGATGATGCCGAAATGGCCTGAAAAAGATCGCTATTTTTTAGTACATCGGGCATGACTCGGTATTTCAAGGCTTAAAGAGAGGGAAACCAATAGGTCTGACCTCCATGCCACGGCAACCAGAGGAACTATTTCTACTACTTGTTCAAGGTAAAATTCCCTCAGCACATCAATGTATTTTAAAGCCCCCATTTTTTATAGTCTTATCTATAAATGTAGTACGCAATAGAACATTAGAAAATGATATCTGTCATCAAGTCTCGCCATACCCTTGCCTACTGATAAAGATCATATGGTTGCTGACGTATATTCAGTATGTTTAAACCAGTCAAATCACAATAATTGATGAAAACAGGTTTAGTACTTTCCGGCGGTGGTGCCCGTGGCATTGCGCACATAGGGGTTTTAAAGGCATTGGACGAACAGGGTATCTATCCGACACATATCGCGGGTACAAGTGCCGGGGCCATCGTCGGGGCACTGTATGCATCAGGTTGTGGTTGGGAAAAAATCTTGGATTTTTTTAAAAACCTCGATATATTTTCCATTAATAACTACGCTAAAAACCAACCTGGGTTTTTGGATTCGACCAAATATTATGCCCATTTGAAAAAGTATCTCATAAACGATAGTTTTGAAAAACTCAAAAAACCACTTTATATCACCGCCACAAATTTATTGGACGGAACCTCAAAAGTTTTTCATCGTGGGGAATTGATCCGGCCCCTTTTGGCCTCCGCGGCCGTACCCGGGATTTTCTCTCCAGTGCAGATCGAAGCCGGATATTATGCCGATGGGGGCGTACTGAACAATTTTCCGGTAGACCTCATAAAACCCCTATGCGATCAAATTATTGGGGTCTATGTGAATCCCTTCGATAAAGTCAAAATTGGGGATCTGAAACATTCCTATAGTGTTATGGAAAGAACCTATCATATCATGCTAGACAAAGCATCGTTTGCTAAATTCGCTGATTGCGATCTTATGATACGCCCCAAGGACATGCAGAATTTCGGCCTATTTTCAATGAGAAATATCGACACGATTTTTCAGTTGGGTTATGAAAGCGCCCTACAGGCCCTGCAATCTAAAAAAAAAACGCCAAATTCGGGGAATAACATCAGCCGAATTGGAAGCTATGAATGGTTTTTCACTAGATATTTGGGAAAAGTGATGCTATAGAGGTCTAGCCACAAGGATCGTTAGATCGTTTTCGTATGGCCATGAAGCCATGTATGCCCTGAATCCCGAATGTTAAGAACTTTACTTACAGACAGACAAATTATTCAAGCTGTGTCCCAATGTTGGCTTGACACCTAAATTTATCCTTAAAATTCAAGCGTTTGGTAAGTAGCATGCGAACTAAATTATTCCATTCGGCCTTAGGACAAAAAAGCCACTTGCCCGTTTAACGAACTGGGCGACAAGCAAAGACCCAAAGGCGAATAGCAAGATCAATCCATATTCATGTAATGAAAGGTGTACCAATGAAAGTGCTTCTGCAATTGGCTTTACAGAGGCAGCTCCTAGGGTCAATACGGTGCAAAGAACAAGTGCCGCCCACACCCAGCCATTTGTGGTGACTTCATTCCTGAAAAAAGAAGCGGTGCGCTTCGGAATATTGAAAACATTTAGAAGTTGCGCCAAAATAAGGGTATAGAAGGCCAAATTATTAATTGTAGACGGTGACAGCTTCAATATGAAATAGGAATAGCCGGTGATACCAAGAACAGCGGCACTTATAGACAAGCCGTATGTTACCGTATCATACCAATGTATTCTTGTCATGATAGGTTCATCTGATTTTCTCGGTGGCATGCCCATAATGCCCTCTTCTCCTTTGCCCAATCCCAAAGCCAAGGCTGGAAATATGTCTGTCACAAGATTGAGAAATAAAATCTGCAATGGTAATAAAGGAGAGGGCAAATTCAGGAGCGCTGCGAACCCTACGGAGATTATCTCAGCTAGGTTGCTTGAAAGAAGATAGACAACGAACTGCCGAATGTTCTGATATATGATCCTTCCTTGACGAATAGCCAGTTCAATAGCCGTAAATTTATCATTCTTTAAGATCATATCTGCCGCTTCCCTTGCAGCTTCAGTACCTCGAATGCCCATCGCTATCCCGATATCGGCTTTTTGTATCGCCGGCACATCGTTAATGCCATCCCCGATCATGCCTACTATATTATGATGCTTTTGATAAAAGGCAACCAATTTTAATTTTTGTTCAGGTACGACCCTTGCGAAAACCGTGGTATCCAAAATTTGCTTTGCCATTTTCCTATCGACTATGTCAAGATTTCCCAAATTTTCACCCCGAAGTACCTTCTTACCTGGTGTGTTCGGCATCAAGATACCTACTTCTTCCGCAATTTTTTGTGCGGTACCGGGATGATCTCCGGTCAGCATCACCACTTTGATACCAGCCTTATTATAAACTTTGATGATTGGCTTTACATCTTCCCGTGCAGGATCCATGAATCCGACGACACCCATAAATGTAAGTCCGGTAAGGAAGTCTTCTACATTTGGCGGTTTCTTGCTTTTTTTATAGGCAAATGCCAATGTCCTTAGTCCTTTTGAAGCTAGTTCATTCACACGTTTCACCCATTGTTCCTTATGACCGTGGACCAGTACCACATCTTCCTCGGATAATGATCCACAATGTGTTATAATGCTTTCAAAGGCTCCTTTTGCATACGTAATAAAGCCATCATTGACTTGATGTACGGTCGCCATCATCTTGCGATTTGTATTAAAGGGCAATTGCATTTTTTCAGGATACGTCTTTTGAATTTCCGTAGGCTCGTAGTGCTTGAATCTGGCAAATTCATGTAATGCCATATCTATGGCATCACCATGTTGTGTCGTATTCGATGGTGCAACATCGTTGCATAAAATACCGGCCAAAATAATCCCGTGAAATACTGGATCCTCGTCGAATATTTCCAAGGTAGCGTTACTTTCCCCATACACATTCGATCGCGACTTCTCCGCCGTTAGTATGGTGTGAACTTTCAAATGATCCTCTGTGAGCGTACCCGTCTTATCGGTGAAGATGATATTGGTGGCCCCTAAAGTCTCAACTGCTTCCAAATTTTTAATGATGACCTGTTTCTTGGAAAGTCGTAACATGCCCCTGGCCAAGGCAATGGTCGCCACGATAGGTAACCCTTCCGGAATCGTCGCCACGGCTAAGGCGACGGCGATCTCGACCATCAATATAAAATCATTTCCCCTTAAATATCCGGTAATAATGATCAATACGGTCAGCACGATTGTCAACCCGATCAGCCATCGGGTCAATTCTGCCATCTTTTTTTCAAGAGGCGTTCGTTCCTCTTTGATATTTAGGCCCATTTGCTGAATTTTGCCCAGTTCGGTTTGGACGCCCGTGGCGGTGGCAATGGCTTTCCCGTTGCCGCCACTGACCAAAGTGCCTTTGAAGACCATATTTTTTTGTTCCGTCAAGATACTAGTGGCCATAAGTACCTCGGTACTTTTTTCCACGGCAATACTTTCTCCTGTTAGCACTGATTCCTTCACCATAAGATTTTCGGTTTGGATCAGACGGGCATCGGCCGTGATGATATCCCCAACTTCCAAAAGCAGAATGTCTCCAGGAACCAATTCCGAAGCTCTGATTTTGGCATTTTTCCCAGATCGAATTACTTGGGCATTGGTCTGTCCTATTTTACGAAGTGATTCTAAGGATTTTACCGCCTGCAATTCCATAAAAAAACCGATCAACACGGTTATCAAAATGACGACCAGGATGGCAATCCCCTCCTGCCAATCCTTAAGAAAGAACGCTAAGACGGTGGCACCGATTAAGATATAGATTATGGGATCGGCAAACTGGTCAAAAAGAATACGTCCTTTTGATTTCGGCCTATTTTTGGGAATTTCATTATAAGGATACCTTAAAAGGCGTTTAGCTGCCTCTTCATCACTCAATCCTGCATTCGGGTCGCTATTCAAGTATTGCAGCACATCCTCAATAGTCAGGGCATAAGGCTTGAAATTCATAGTAAGGAAATTAGGGCGTAGCAAGTTACAATTGCCAAAACGAAATGCCCTCCCGATCTTACCTATCTTATATGGACACCAATAGGCTTTGTGGGAGGGCGTTGCAATAAATAAAATCCTAAATTACTTCAGCGTTCTATGCAATCTGTACTTTTTTAGGAGGCAATTTTTTTGCAGTTTCCCTTTTAGCAAGGTCGAAACTCAAGATGCCATCCTTGTAAGATGCCTTGATTGCTTCTTGCTTCACAGTTTCAGGCAGTTGTAGGGATCGTTGAAAGCCATTATAGCTAAATTCCCTGCGGGTAAAGTTGTCGTCTTTTTCCTCCTCGGAAGTCGTTTTTTCAGCTGAAATGTTAAGGCAACCGTCATCTATGGTAATTTCAAAATCTTTTTTAGCGAATCCTGGCGCAGCCAACTCGATTTTGAATGTATCATCGGTTTCTTTTATATTTAGAGCAGGTTCGGATCTTTTGCCATTCCAAAAACGATCTGGCAACATATCCCTGACCCAGGAACGGTTGTCAAAAAAATCATCCATGTCAAAAAAATCCTGTGTCATAAGGTTTCTAAAAGGTCTTCTTTCAAATTTTACGAGTGACATAATTTTTTATTTTTAGGTTAAACAATTAATTAAATTAAATACACTTCAAAGGTACAAACGGGTTAATGCCCAAAAAATGACTTGGATCAGTTGGTTGAATTTTTTAATCTTATTTTTAAGTACATTGGGCCCGAAATACAATACGGTTTTTGAAATAGGCCCTATGTTTTTTGGATTGTTTCGTAAAACACGACCAAGCGTGCCATAACTTAATTAAAATGTCTGTAGATAATTTCGGGATCAAGGGTTTAACCGACGAGCAGGTAGTTCGGGCCAGACAGGAGTACGGCATGAATACGTTCACCTACAGGAAGGAAAGTGGTTTTTGGGATGCCCTGAAGAATATCTCGAAAGAACCCATGATCCTATTATTATTGGTGGCTTCTTCCATCTATTTTATTAGTGGGAATATCGGGGACGGAATTTTCTTGGCCTTGGCAATTGTCCTTGTCGGATCTATCTCGCTCTATCAGGATTCGAGGAGCAGAAAGGCCTTGGAAAACCTGAAAACTTTGACGCAACCCAATTGTACTGTCATCCGCAATGGGGAAGTGGTCATGATACCCAGTATTGAATTGGTAATCGGCGACAGTCTTATGGTGGAGGAGGGTACTTTTATCCCGGCCGATGGTACCATACAACATTCTAACGATTTTTCGGTCGATGAATCAATTTTAACGGGGGAATCCCTTGCCGTTTTTAAGGATGCCGAAAAATCGGATAATTCGATTTTTGCAGGGACCACGGTCGCAAGTGGTTTGGCGATCGCAACAATTACCGCCATAGGCAATGTAACCGAATTGGGCAAAATTGGCAAAAGTCTAGAGGCGATCCAAGAGGAGAAAACCCCTTTGGAGCATCAGATAGTGAACTTCGTAAAAAATATGTCGATTTGGGGAGGCATAGCCTTCCTTTTAGTATGGGGCATCAACTTTTTTAAATCCTATGACCTTTTAGACAGTTTGCTAAAGGCCCTGACGTTGGCCATGAGTATTCTCCCTGAAGAAATTCCTGTTGCGTTTACCACATTTATGGCCTTGGGCGCTTGGCGGTTAATGAAAATGGGCATTGTGGTCAAAAAGATGAAAACCGTAGAAAGTTTAGGAAGCGCTACGGTCATCTGCGTAGATAAAACGGGGACCATTACCCAAAACAAAATGAGCTTGGCCAAATGCTTTGTCTCAAAATCAGAAGCATTTGAAACGGTCGATGGCGCAGTAAGCGATGCGGCCAAGGAGCTTATAACCCTTGCCATGTGGGCCAGTGAGCCGATTCCGTTTGACCCCATGGAAATTGCGCT
Organism: Maribacter sp.; assembly: GCA_022865355.1. Classification (GTDB taxonomy): domain Bacteria; phylum Bacteroidota; class Bacteroidia; order Flavobacteriales; family Flavobacteriaceae; genus JALHST01. Next base: position 11,735 of record JALHST010000070.1, read on the forward strand.
ACATGCTGCCTATGCGCAACTTGACAGGGTGGATGAAAGGCCCCACTTTAAGATGATTCATGAATACCCTCTCGGAGGCAAACCTCCTATGATGACCCATATTTATGAGGATGGTTCGGGCCATCGAATCATTGCGGCCAAGGGTGCGCCCGAAGCATTTCGTGAAATTTCCAACCTGACACCGGCCGAAAAAGCAAAAATTGAGGATGCCATAAAATTATTGGGAAAAGATGGGTATCGTTTATTGGGAGTGGGAATAGCAGATTTTAAAGGATTCGACTTTCCCGAACGCCAACAGGATTTTCAATTTGAATTCAAGGGCATTGTCGCGTTTAATGATCCACCGAAGGCACATATCAAAACGGTGTTGCAGGAATTCGACAAGGCAGGGATTCAGGTAAAGCTGGTAACGGGAGACTATGTCGAAACCACCTTGGCCATTGCCAAACAAATTGAATTCAAGGGGTTTGAAAAATGTCTTTCAGGCGATGAACTTATGCAATTAAATGAAGAGGAATTAGCTCAAAAAGTAAAGGATACCTTTATTTTTACACGCATGTTTCCTGAAGCCAAGTTACGGATAATCAATGCCTTAAAAGGCAATGGGGAAATCGTAGCCATGGTCGGGGATGGCGTGAATGACGGCCCTGCCTTAAAGACATCCCATTTTGGCATCGCCATGGGCAAAAAAGGTACTGAAATTGCCAAACAGGCGGCCTCCCTGATATTGGTCGATGATGATCTATCACGCATGGTGGATGCCATTGCCATGGGTAGAAAAATTTATACCAACCTAAAAAAGGCCATACAATATATAATTTCGATACACATACCAATAATTTTGACCGTTTTTATTCCTTTGGCCCTGGGATGGGTTTACCCGACTATTTTTACGCCACCCCATATAATCCTGCTTGAATTGATCATGGGTCCGACCTGTTCGATCATTTATGAAAATGAGCCGATAGAAAAAAATACGATGCTCGAAAAACCCAGGCCTTTTACTTCACGCTTTTTTAAGTTCAAGGAATTGGTTACGAGCATTGTTCAGGGCCTGGCAATTTCGCTGGGATCCTTATCAATGTATCAATTTGCCGTAGCACAAGGGTTCAATGAATCGATTACCAGGACCATGGTATTTATGGTTTTGATCAGTGCGAACATTATGCTGACTTTGGTCAACCGTTCGTTTTATTATTCAATTTTTACCACCCTTAAATATAAGAACAATTTGGTGCCCGTGATTATTGGGATTACCTTTGGGTTGGCCGGATTCTTGCTTTTTATACCCACTTTTACCGCATTTTTTCAATTTGAGACATTGAGTTTATACCAGTTGCTGATAAGTGGTATTGTAGGAAGTATTTCCGTTCTTTGGTATGAGTTGGTGAAGTGGCATAAGCGCAGTATAACAACCCACAAATAAAAAACATTGGGTCACAGCTTTACCCCAAAGGCTAAATCACCGGCATCACCCAGCCCTGGGATAATATAGCCCTTGGCGGTCAATTCTTGGTCTATCGCGGCAATCCATAAATGCGTGCTTTTTGGAAATACCTTTTTAATATGCTCAATACCATTTGTCGAGCCAATTACCGATACGATGTGTATTTGTTCGGGTACCCCATGCTCCTTTAACGCATTCAATACATTTTCTAAGGTCTTGCCCGTAGCCAACATGGGATCTGAGAGCACTAAGGTCTTGCCGTCCAAAGAGGGGGCGGCAAAATACTTCACAATGACCTCAAAGGCATCTTCGTCGTCCGGATGATGTCGATAGGCCGAAATAAATGCATTTTCCGCCCGATCAAAATAATTAAGCATTCCCTGATGCAAGGGTAAGCCTGCGCGAAGTACCGAGCAAAGTACCAAGCGGTCTTTGGCAAGAGGTATTTCAGTGCTTCCCAAGGGTGTTGTGACGGTTTCTTTCGAGTACTTCAGGGTCTTACTTAGTTCGTAGCTCAGAACTTCCCCGATTCGCTCAATATTTCGGCGAAATCGCATAGCGTCCTTTTGGATCTCAATATCCCTGATTTCTGAAATAAACTGATTTAATAGCGAATTTTGTTCGCCAAGATGATGGACGATCATAGCGTTTCGAATTAATTTAAAGATACAGCTTTCAATAAAATGAACTCGCTAATGTTGACCATATCGATCGCCCCGATCAGTTTTTCGTTTTCAACGACGGGGAAAAAACTTGCCCTTTCGGTTCCTACCATCTCAAGTACCTTCTGAAGTTCGGTGGAGGCTTCCACGGTCTTGAAAGAAGTTTGCATTATTTCCTTTACCCTGCGTGCCGGGGTGTTGGCATGTTCAATAATATCCTTATGATTGACAATGCCCAGTATCTTTTCATTTTCTACCACCACAAAATCTTTTTCGGTACCTGCCAAGACAATGTTTACGACTTCCCCAACACTGTCGGAGGGACTCAGTAGCGTAATTTTTGTTAAGGTAGCTTCCTTAACGATATGGCCCTTTAAGATCGAATTTTGTTTTACCATTTGATTTTCGCCATACGCCCCGAAAAAAATAAAGAAGGCGATAAGGATCAAAAACGGATTGAACATCAGACCCAGGATAAAAAAGAATACGGCCAGGGCTTGACCGATAATGGAAGCTATTTCAGTGGCCCTTACACGACCTAATTTGAATGATAGCAAAGCCCTGAGGACGCGACCGCCATCCATCGGAAAGGCTGGGATAAGATTGAAAACGACCAACATGACGTTGGCAATAAAGAGAAAGAATAGAAAATTTTGCAGTGTTGGTTGGTAAAGCATTTCTTCGGAAACAATCGCATTGAAGTTGAAATAGCTTTTTATAGGGACCACCAGAAAGAGTAAAAGGGCAATGACAATATTAACGGCCGGCCCGGCCAAGGCTACCAACAGTTCCTCCCCAGGTTTTTCGGGCAATTTCTCTAAAGAAGCGATGCCACCTATAGGCAACAAGGTAATTTTTTGAGTATTGATCTTAAATCGCTTTGCCGTAAGGGCATGACCCAATTCATGTAGCACTACACATAGGAACAAAACCAAGATCAGCGCCTCGTTAAGCAAGATCCGATCAAGGTTTCCCCCACGCTGCATTTCCAAAAAAGCGACCCAAATCAACAAAAGCGTAAAGGTCCAATGTACTTCAATTTTAACGCCTGAAATACTGCCCAGTCTTAAAACACCCTTCATCCAGATTTTTATTTAGAACGAAGATATTTCCAAAGGCCAATTTGGGCAATGACAATTATCATATCTACACCGATGGTTACAGTGTATATTTGAAAGGCAGGCTTAAGATCAAGAACTATCGAAATGAATACGATCATTACCCTTACGGTGAATCCGGCCGTCGATAAGAGTACCACCGTAGCGGCCATTAAAGCCAATAGCAAATTAAGGTGTAGCGACCCCGTTTTTGAGGCGGGCGGGGGAGGCATCAATGTCTCACGGGTCTTGGCAGAACTGGGTGGAAAGTCCTTATGCATGTATATGGCCGGTGGCCCTACGGGAAAACATTTAAAAGACCTGATCGACGCACAGCATATTCGCCAAGATATTATTCCCATAGAAGGTTGGACCCGTGAAAATTTGGCGGTAACAGATACCTCTGCCCATCAACAATATCGATTTGGGATGCCAGGACCTAAGGTTAACGAACTCGAATGGAAAAAAACCTTGGAGCATCTGCACGATACGTTGCAGGAAGGGGATGTCTTGGTGGCCAGTGGAAGTCTATGCCCCGGCATGCCCGTTGACTTCTTTGGACAAGTGGCCAAAATAGCCCTGAAAAAAGGGGTGAAATTTATTTTGGACACCTCCGGTGAAGCCCTGCGCGCGGCAGTGAAAGTTGGTGTTTATTTGCTAAAACCCAACCTAGGCGAACTCAGTAGCCTCTGCGGCGTAACTTCTATTTCCTTTAAGGAATTGGAACGATATGCCAAACAATTTGTAGTGGATAATCCCTGCGAAGTCATCGTGATTTCCTTAGGGGCGAAAGGAGCCTTGATGGTCACCAAGGACACCCTCGAATATATAGCAGCCCCGATCGTACATCAAAAAAGTACTATCGGTGCCGGGGACAGTATGGTGGCCGGCATTGTATATCGCCTGGTCCATGGCAGATCCCTTCTGGAAATGGTACAGTACGGGGTGGCCTGCGGTACGGCCGCAACCATGACCGAAGGTACCCAACTTTGCAAAAAGAAAGACGTGAATGGTTTGTTCAAATGGATTAGGAAGAACACGGGGGAATCTGAGGGAAAAATAATAAACACTAACAGCGATTCTTTTAATACCTCTGAATAAACGAAATATAAACCTGCAATCAAAATCAGAAAAATGAGCTACTATTATTCAAAAATTCTCAGTGACCAAACCTTTGAAAATGTCGTACAAAAAACTACCGAGGCCTTAAAACAAGAAGGTTTCGGAGTATTGACCGAGATCGATTTACAAGCTACTTTGAAGAAAAAACTCGATGTCGACTTTCACAAGTACAAAATTTTAGGCGCCTGCAATCCCGGTTTTGCCTATAAAGCCCTGCTATCGGAAGACAAGGTGGGTACCATGCTTCCTTGTAATGTGATCATTCAAGAAAAAGATAATGATTTAATCGAGGTAGCCGCAGTGAACCCTATTGCCTCGATGCAAGCCATAGAAAATGAAGCGCTTTTTGCTATTGCCACCGAAGTATCGGATAAATTGCAGCGGGTGGTGAATTCGCTTTAATATAAGTCTAAGATAAATCATCCGGCTACAAAATAGGCTTTTGTGCAGTTATTGGTTCGCATTAGGTAATTACCACGAAAAAAAGTCCGGCCGCCCCGGAAAAACGAAAGGCTAAAATGAAACCCTATTTATAACGATGCTATCCCAACTTACGGCAAACGCACTACAAATTCTTGAGGCACGCTACCTCCTGCGAAACTCGAAAGACAGGCTTATTGAAAGCCCGGAACAGCTCCTTAAAAGGGTGGCCAAGCACGTCGCTAGTACCGAGAATACCGATACGACGCTATGGGAAGAATCATTTTACCAAAGTATGGTCCAACTTGAATTTCTGCCCAACTCGCCTACCTTGATGAACGCAGGTTTGCCAAAGGGACAGTTGAGCGCCTGTTTTGTGCTCCCCGTAGAAGATAGTCTTGAGGCCATTTTCACTACCCTGAAAAACGCGGCCATGATACACCAGAGCGGCGGGGGTACAGGTTATAATTTTTCAAGTCTTCGGCCCAAGGGAGACCTAGTGAGTTCAACCGGGGGTACTTCTTCGGGACCTATTGCCTTTATGGAGGTGTATGATAGCGCTACCGAACATGTAAAACAGGGGGGAAAGCGACGTGGTGCCAATATGGGCATTTTAAATATCGACCATCCCGATATCGAAGAATTCATCGTGTCAAAATCGGAGGGCAAGCGCTTGAAAAATTTCAATATATCGGTCGGGATAACCGATGCTTTTATGCTAGCGGTCGAAAAAGATGCACAATGGGTCTTACGCAATCCCAGGACCCAAAAAATTGAAAGAACGGTCAGTGCCAAAGCCTTGTGGGATACTATTGTCAGGGAAGCCTTTGCTACCGGAGATCCCGGTCTGATCTTCCTCGATACCATCAATGGGGAGAATCCATTACCAAAAAAAGGGCGCATACTCGCCACCAATCCCTGCGGGGAAGTTCCCTTACTAGACTATGAAAGTTGTAATCTGGGATCTATCAACCTAACCAAAATGTTGCAAAATGATGGCAACCATTTTCAGATCGACTGGAACAAACTGGATAAAACCATTAAAATTAGCATTCGATTTTTGGACAATGTCATCAGTTGTAACTACTATCTATTGCCCGAAATAAAAGAAAATACCCAGGCCAACCGAAAAATAGGCTTGGGCATTATGGGCTGGGCAGAACTGTTGATCCTGCTTGATATACCCTATGCCTCCGATAAAGCCGTTGCCCTTGCTGAAAAACTGATGCAATTTATCCAAGAAAAAAGCTATGCCGCCTCCAGAAGTTTGGCAAAGGAGCGGGGAACATTTCAAGCCTGGGAAGATAGCAACTATGCCCCTGACCGGCCTATTCGCAATGCTACATGTAATAGCATTGCGCCTACAGGGAGTATTTCGGTTATTGCCAACACCTCCTACTCCATTGAACCATTGTACGCGCTATCGTATAACCGGGTGGGGATTTTGGACAACAAGACCCAGAACGAAACGAACGGCATTTTTGTAAACAGGATGAAACAGCTCGGACTTTGGACCGAAGAGGTCAAGGCGGCCGTAACGGCCACAGGGAGTATTCAGCAGTTAAAATACCTTTCTAAGGAGACTAAAAAACTTTTTGAAACGAGTCTTGAGATTCCCTGGAAATATCATCTCTTACACCAAAAGGCCTTTCAAAAATATACCGACAATGCGGTTTCCAAGACCATCAATCTTTCCGAAACCACTGCTATTAAAGCGGTATCCGAAATTTATAAAACAGCCTGGGAGTATGGTCTGAAGGGAATAACGATTTATCGGAACGGAAGCAAGGTCGATCAAGTGTTACGCAGTTGTGGTGTGGATCTCATCGATGCGTGTAGCTTATAACTTTAAGTTATTTCATTCCGGTATTAAAAAATGATGATGAAAGATTTATTTTCAATCAAGTCCTTTTCACTCGTTCTATTCCTATTGCCTATTATTGGAATATTTCTATTTCTGTTACTCTATGTACTCGCTGCCCACAATTATCCAGGAGGCTCTTGGATGGTGCCCGATCAGGTTGGCTTTAGCTTTTTGAACAATTATCTCTGCGATCTACTAGATCGATACGCTATCAATGGGGAATTGAATACGGCTCGCTATTTTGCGAGGGGTTCGCTCGGCATACTTTGCATTAGTCTGGGTTTTCTCTGGTATTGTTTACCTAGATTGTTTTTTGGACAAAGCCTAAATAAAACCATTATGTGGGCGGCAGGAATTTTTGCTTTGGTCATCACCTTTTTTTTGACTTCGGGAACACATGATGTTATTGTACGAATTGCCGGAATATTTGGGGTGATAGCCTTTGTCACCGCTTCTGTTGAACTTTTTAAGACCCGGCATTTCAAGCTCTTTGCAGCTGGCCTGATCTGTCTTTTTATTTTCTTGGTAAATTATTATATCTACGAAACAGGTACTTTCTTGCAAACGCTTCCGATACTTCAGAAGATTACCTTTGTTTGTTTTCTTCTCTGGTTTGTTTCTTTGGATTTGGCCCTTTACAAGGAAATACGATCAAAACGTAAAGCGATGAGGTGATAAATAAGTCTATTTTTTAATTGATGGCTGACAGGCTTTGACCAGCCGACAGTTATATTGCTGCTTTTTTGAAGCTGATAATTTTTGTTGCCCGGTAGAATTGTCGTAAATTTAAAAGAATCGCGGTACACCAAATAGAAGCAAAAACTTCCTATATGTGCGAACTATATTGAGGTCTGAAAGTAGGATCGACGTCAAATGACCCATGCTTTTTATCCTTGACTACTGGAACCTGAATTAAAGATTATCTCAACCCATAAATAAGTACCCAATGAATCCACTACTATTGTTAATACTCATTGTCTGCGTATTCCTCATGATAGGATTACGTGTTATTTTTGAATATAAAAGAGCCCTAAAATTCCGTTTTGGAAAGTACATAACCACTTTGCAGCCTGGTCTTCGATGGATCATTCCCTTTGTAGAGACGATTCAAGTGGTTGATGTTCGCGTGATTACTATCAATGTGGTATCCCAAGAGGTCATGACCAGGGATAACGTGCCATGCAGCATAGACGGGGTGGTTTTTTTTAAGATCAATAACCCTGAGAAGGCGGTCTTGGAAGTGGAAGAATTTGCCTTTGCGATTACACAACTTTCCCAAGCAGCCTTAAGGGATGTATGCGGGAAGGTAGAATTGGATACGATTTTATCGAAGCGGGAGGAAATGGGTAAGAATATCAAAACCATTGTTGAAGGGGAAACCCAGGAATGGGGCATTGAAATCAAAGATGTGAAGATCAAGGATATACAACTTCCCGAAAACATGCGTAGAATGATGGCGAATCAGGCCGAGGCCGAACGTTCAAGAAGGGCCCGAATTATTTTGGCGGAAGCAGAAGAACAAGCCGCCGGGAAACTTTTAGAGGCAGGCCTGCAAATCGACAAATCACCGTCGGCCATTAAATTGCGATTGTATCAGACCTTGTCAAATATCGCTGCAGAAAAGAATTCGACGATAATATTCCCATTCCCCGAGGAAGCCCTACCAAGAAATACTAAAAAAGGGGATTCTTAAATCGGTTTAAAGGCAATGATCAAGGTTAAATTCGCCGTTCTTGGGAGGTATAAGACAAGTTTGCCATGTGCCTTTTTGCTTGAAGATCAAAGTGTTTCAATACCCGCATGGCCCTCAAGGTATTCCATCGGCTTGGTTTGCCCGCTTCTTCCATCTCAAAATGCACTTGCCCTGGATGTTTTGCCTGTAGGTTCCACGTTCCATTTTTATTTCTCTTTTTTAGGAGAACCTGTATGGCAGGTCGCATGCGTTCATCCCATGGAAGTTGTGCATATTGAAAATAATCCAAAGCGCTCAGGATATCATAATACCAACGTCTTGGATAAGAGAGCTTCAAAAAATCTTGGTTTATGATTTTTCCTGTTCTATCGGAAATATAAAGTTGGTGTACTAAAATAAATTCTTTTGATGATCGGATGGCATTTTTAACTTCCTTTAAACGATATGGATAACCGTTTTGTTCATATTCGGTGAGTCCTTCCAAAACAGATAATGTTGTATGCAAAGAACTGTGCCTGGTCGGTAACCGATTAGATCTACAGTTAAATGCGCCATCAGGCATCACTTGGGATAGGATGCAGTCGACTACTGATTTTAAATCCTGTGTATTTGTATTAAAGTAGGAGGCGTAGTTCAAGAACATGCCATTAATACATAAATCGCTTAATTGATCCGCGCCGATAGGTAAAATGCCACCGTCTTTTGCTTTCTCATTTTTAAGGATAATTTCAATAGTTTCCTGTACTTGTGCAGTATCAGTTGCAATACAAAGGTTTCGTAGGTCTAATAGGCTGTAATGGGTGGATGTCCATTTGGGCTGATAGAATTTTAATCCCCAGTGACCATCCCGCTTACGTTTTGACAATAATTTGGCTCCCCAGCCTTCTAAGGCAATTCTTTTTCTCAAGTCTATGCGCTCTGACAATAACAAATCGCGACATACTTGGTATTGTATTGATACATCCCCTTCGAGTAACCAATTTACGAGGCCCTTGCTATGCATATTTAAAGTCTTTGACGCCAATATATTGCCACTATCGGCGTTTACCAATAAATTGAGGATGCTTGCTACGGATTTAAATAATTACGATACTTTTGCAACCCTTCGTTTACCATGGTAACGGCCGCCGTACTAGTGGCGGTAGCACCGGAAATGCCATCGATTATCGTATTTCCTGCCATCAGCTTTTTACCGCTCTGGCGTAGCCCAAAGCTGTTCTTTTCAAAGTCTATTTTTACGCCCGTGAACTGGGATTTAAATGACGTATTCGTTATTCCAGCCCCATAACCCTCGGATTCTACCTTATGTCCGAATTCGATTTTTTTGATTTCCCTAGTGGTCCTATCCACCAAGACTTTCGCCCAAATAGGGCCTCCAAACCCATTTCCTTTGACCATTAATACAGCCTTGTTTGTGTTTTTGATTTCAAAAATGGGCAGGGACTGGGTTTCTTGCGATTGCATCTGAGCCTTATATAGTTTCAGATATGCCTGCATATCAATGGTCTGAATGGCCCCGCTTTCCGTGTCTTCCTTAAATTCGATCAACTGATTGCCGTCTTCGGATTCCGTAAGGCTGGTATCTGCAAAAGTCGCAAGCTCCTTAATAATGGCCGCTACATCAAAACGTTCCTTGGCCTCCTGCTTTGCTTCTTCAATCCTTGGTTTTGAGGTATCGACATTTTCTTTGCAGGCACATAAAGCGCAAACCAAAATCAACAAAATTAATTTTGTTTTCATTTTTTATATACTTAAGATTCACGACAGTAACATCCCCCCATCAACCGCATGGGTGCATCCCGTGATATATTTACTATCGTCCGAAGCCAAAAATAACACCAGATCGGCGATCTCTTGTGATTCAGCATATCTGCCAAAGGGTACCGATGCCTCAAAGCCTTTCACGACCTCTTGTGGACTTTCAGGTGACATGTCCTTTTCTATCCTGCGCATCATCTCGGTATTCACGGGACCCGGATGTATGGTGTTCACACGAATTTTTTTATCGGAAAACTCAAGAGCCGCTACGCGCATAACCCCCACAATGGCATGTTTACTGGTCACATAGGCCCCCAATCCCGCAAAACCCTTTAAGCCGGCAACTGAAGATGTAATGATGACACTACCCCCTGCAGACATCTTGGGCATAACGTGTTTACAGCCGAGCCATACCCCCTTCAAATTAACGGCGATGACCTTGTCGAAGATTTCATCGGGATACGTGGCCATTGGACTTGATATACCCTCTATACCCGCATTATTGAAAAAAATATCTATTTTACCTTGAACCTCTATCGTACGGTTTACATAATTTTCGACATCCTTTGCCTTTGAAACATCGGCAACACAATATGAGAGATCGGGATGGTCCAGAAGGTCAATAACCTTTTCTAATTCTGGCTTATTAATGTCGACAATGACCACTTTGGCACCTTCCTTTAAAAATAACTTTGCGGTAGTCAACCCTATTCCGGCAGCACCGCCCGTAATAAGGGCCACTTTGTTTTTTAATCGGTTCATATTTCTTTTTTTATGGATTCAATTTTCGTATTTCCCAACGGTTGTCCTCGGTTTTAACGGCAATCAGATTATCGGCGAGCATTTTTGCCCCGATTGAGGGCAGTTTATAGCGTTTTTTTGTCATTTGTATGTTGCTTCTTTTTGTAAGATACTCATCGATTTTTCCGGAAACATCCAGTACGACGTCATGAAACTTAAAATCATAGATTTTAAGTTTGAATTCATTTTCACCTCTCAAAGTCTTTTCAAAAAGCACCCCGGTTGTAAACCCATTTTCAAAGGGGTATACATTTAAAAATTGGGGTTCGATAACCACATTCCCCTTCGGGTCGATAAAGCCATAAACCGATATTCCTTCCTCTACGGTCTTGGTTATCATACACCTTCCTTCTTGAAATATGGGGTATCGAATTCCCATAATATCAGTTTTAGAGGGGTCCGCATCCTTGTTAAAATACAAATCACTCCTGAAATCGATTACCAGGGTGCCTTCCTTATCGATAAAGCCCCACTGGTTTCCTTTTCTTACCGCCGCCAATCCTTCGTTAAAGGAAGTGAATTCATCAATTTCCTTTAATTGTTGAGCAATCGAGAAGGTTGGCAATAATGCCGTCAGCACAATCAAAAATCGCAGTGTTTTCATCCTAATCAAATTAAATATATAACCGTCCTAAACGATCAAAATAAAAAAGGCAGCCTACCGACGGCAACTATTTTTCGAAAGATCCTAAAACATTAGATTAGAGTAGATCATACTCTTCAAATCCTTGGGAAGTGAGTCTCGAATGTCCTCCATTTCTCCTAAAGAGATGTGTTTTCTTAAATATATAAATGTGGTGTCAACATATCGTTCAGCCCTTTCATCACTATATTCAAAATCGTTTACGGCAGCCGGGCCATCATGTTGCCTGACCAAATCGAGAAATTCGGCCATATGCTTTACCTTGGGTTTTTCTTTCTTGATGTTCCATCCGTTTACATAGACGCCTTTCAAGAATAAAGGCAGCTGGGCGATAAGTTGTAACGATTCTTCAGTAGGTATGATATCGCGCAATGCGTGGAGTATTGAGGTTAGTATCCTTCCCGCCTTGTCACGATCGTTTCCTAAGTTCATTTCCTTTGTATACTCTTTTAGGAATGTATTACCCTCCAAAGCATACTGATTAAAATTAAGTGCCATGATTCCAAGATTTATAAGTGAAGTATAAAATTGGCAACTTATGGGCTCTTAAAAAATGATGTAGGTCAGTCAGGGGGTCTTTTTATGGCATACTGGGTTCTATTATCTCAAATCAGGTTCAAGGCAATTTCTACCATTTCCTTAAACGAACTTTCCTTCTCGCTGGCAGAAGATTTTTCCCCAGTAACCAAAGAGTCCGAAATGGTTAAGATAGCAAGGGCCCGAACGTCATATTTAGCGGCAATTGTATACAATCCGGCGGCTTCCATTTCAACACAGAGCACCCCATATTGCGCCCATAATTTATAATCATCGGGGTTATCTTCATAAAATTCATCGGAAGAAAGAACGTTACCAGCCTTTATGGCGATATAATGCTCCTTGGCATAAAGAACGGCCTGAATGAACAGTTCAAAATTTGCTGTCGGCGAGTAATCGGCATTGATAAACCTTGAATTGTTGATGCCCGATGTGGTTGAAGCAGCCATAGCCAATACAATATCCCTTATTTTCACCTCTTTTTGGTATGAACCCGCTGTTCCTACCCGAATTAGGTTCTTGACCCCGTAATCGTTGATAAGCTCATGGTAGTAGATCATAGCCGACGGAATACCCATCCCACTTCCTTGTAACGACACTCTTCTGCCATTGTACCTCCCCGTGTATCCCAACATTCCTCTTACATCATTATAGCAAAAGGCTTCATCTAAAAAAGTCTCCGAGATCCATTTAGCCCTCAATGGATCTCCCGGCATTAATACAGTTTCGGCAATATCACCAATTTTGGCTTCTATATGATTACTCATAATTATTCATTTGGTTTACTGTTTATCATAGAGACCCCTGACGAAGTTCCTATGCGTGAAGCTCCCAAGGCAATATATCTTTCAGCCGTTTCCCTATCTTTTATACCTCCCGAAGCCTTTATTTTAACTTTTTCACCAGCAAGTTCTTTAATCAAAATAACATCCTCAAAATTGGCGCCACCTGACCCGAATCCAGTTGATGTTTTTATAAAATCGGCCTTGGTTTCCATGACCAGTGTGCATGCCATCTTCTTTTCTTCAATAGCCAAGTAGCAGGTTTCGATAATGACCTTCAAAATATTTTTATGTATTGCCTTCTTTACGGCTCTAATCTCTTCACCTACCAAGTCGTTTTTGCCTGACTTGAGCCAACCGACATTGATGACCATGTCTATTTCATCGGCCCCGTTACTTATAGAATCCTTTGCTTCCAATATTTTCGATTTCGTAGAAGTAGCACCCAACGGAAAACCTACCACGGAAACAATTTTAACTGGGGAGCCCATTAAACATTTTTTGGCAAACGCAACATGGCACCCATTTACGCAGATTGCATAGAAACCATATGTAATAGCCTCCCCACAAAGCCTTCTGATTTCCGAAATTGTGGCCGTAGGCTTTAGGAGTGTATGATCAATGTAGTTGGCCAAATTCATAATTTTAGGCAATAGGTGATTTTCAAAGGTAAATTCAAAATCGTTTTTCGCGTATGACAAATGTCACAGAGTTATTATACATTTGAACCATGCACATCTTCCAAAAAAATAGCAATATTTTTAATTTACTTTCCGAAGGCATTTCCGAAGGAATTATCGTTGTTAATGAAGAACAACAGATCGTCGCAACCAATTCTTCCGCCAAGGAAATGTTTGGCTATGTTGAGGATGAGTTATTGGGCAAGCCGCTCGATACTCTGATTCCTTCAAAATATCATCATGCCCATAAGCACCATTTTGAAGACTTTATCAAGAAAAGTGGGAAGCGCCAAATGGGAATGGGTCGGGACCTGTACGGCGTTCGAAAAGGAGGGGAGGAATTTCCGGTAGAAGCCGGTCTCAATCCCTTCGAGCTTTATGGACATACCTATGTTATGGCATTGGTCATAAATATTACCGAACGAAAAAAGGCCGAGCAAGAACTCATTCATTGGGCAAGAATATTTGATGAATCCTTAAACGAAATTTACATATTCGATGCCCATTCATTACGGTTTATAGATGTCAATAAGGGGGCAATTGGTAATATGGGGTACACCCTGGGAGAATTTAGGCAGTTGACCCCGGTAGACATTGAACCCAAATTTGCGGAAGCTAAATTTCGCAAATTGTTGCTTCCTTTATTGGACAGGAAAAAGGAGAAGCTGGTTTTTGAAACGGTCCATGAACGTAAGGATGGCACGACCTATCCGGTCGAAGTGCACCTTCAATCCTCTAAAATTGGAGAAAGGGACGTGTTTGTAGCTATGATCGTTGATATTACCGAGCGATTAAATTATACGAACAAACTTGAAAAAACGGTTGAGCAGCGCACCAAGCAATTGACAGAGGCCTTGGAGAAAGAAAAGGAACTCAACGAATTAAAAACACGGTTCTTGTCTTTGGTATCCCACGAATTCAAGACCCCGCTTAGTGGCATTTTAACCTCGATTACCTTATTGGCCAAATATACCGATACCGATCAGCAAGACAAGCGCGACAAACATATCACCACCATTCGAAATAAGGTGCGGTATTTGGACGCAATTCTAAATGACTTTCTTGGGGTAGAACGCTTGGAATCCGGGAAGATAAGCTACAAATTAGTGCCATTTCCGCTGAGCAAAATCGTCAACGAAGTTATCTATGACGCCAATATGTTGCTAAAGACCGGTCAGAGAATAAGCTATCCCGAAAATATCGATGGCATAATACTCAAATTTGATGAAAAAATTCTGGAATTGGCCTTATCCAATCTAGTGAACAATGCCATCAAATATTCGCCTGAAGATTCAATCATTGATATCACAATAGAAAATGACAACGATCATTTGATAGTAAACGTTATTGATAAAGGAGTAGGTATTCCCGAAGCGGCACAAAAACATATATTTAATCGTTATTTTAGAGCTGAAAATGTCTTGTTGATCCAAGGGACGGGTATAGGTTTAAATATTGCCAGACAACATCTTGAAAATTTGGGCGCGACCCTTAATTTTAGCAGTGTAGAAAATAAAGGTTCTATCTTTCGTATAAAAATCCCGGTAGCACCTCTAAAAAGCTAGTAAATGAAAACGATACTATTGATTGAGGACGATAAAGTATTACGTGAAAATACCAAAGAACTCCTAGAACTTTCTGACTTTAAGGTTATCGTCGCACCGAATGGAAGGGTTGGTATAGAGCTTGCCAAAGAACGTATCCCCGATATTATCGTCTGCGATATAATGATGCCCGTAATCGACGGGTACGGTGTATTGCGCGAACTTTCTTCAAATGAGGGAACAAATCAAATTCCTTTTATTTTTCTCTCTGCAAAAATCGAACACAAGGAAATTCGAAAAGGAATGGATCTTGGGGCCGACGATTATCTCACCAAACCTTTTGAAGAAGACGATCTACTCAGTGCTATAGCAAGCCGTTTGGCAAAAACGGAATTACTTGCACGTATGACCTCTGAAAAATCTTCACCCTTTCCATCGGTTAGTGAAGAAATAAAAACCTTGAACGAGCTAAAGAACTTTTTTGATGATAATGGGCAAATTGAAGCGTATGGGGAAGGTGAAATGCTCTATCGGGAAGGTGTGCATTCGCATAAAATTTATCTTATTTTAAAAGGTGTTGTAAAGTGTCATACCATTGATGAGGATGGGAAAGAATTGATTACCTCCCTACACAGGGCAGATGATTTTTTAGGTCTTACCTCCTTCGTAAATAATAGTCCGTACCCGGAAACTGCAACAGCGATGGAAGCCGTTGAATTGGCCGGAATCTCTAAAGAACAACTCAAAAACATACTTTCCCATAACCAATCTATTTCTTTGGAACTAATGGGCCTACTTACCGAGAACCTTACCGAAATGAAGAATCAGTTGCTTCAAATGGCGTATAGTTCGGTACGAAGAAAAACAGCACAGACCTTATTGCAATTCGCCGAAATTTTAAACAAAAAAACCGAAGAGCCCATAAAAATTTCAAGAAACGATTTGGCCAGTGTGGCTGGTATTGCAACAGAGAGTTTAATACGAACCCTATCGGGCTTCAAAAAGGAAGGCCTCATAGACATTGAAGGAAGAAACATCAAAATTATGGAATTGAAGGCGCTGCAGCATGTCATTTAGCAGGTTGACAATAGTTGGCCCTTAAAATTGATAGCTGATAAATGTCATATCATAGGGAATACGGGTCAGCTACCTTTATAGGTACTGATCATCCCTATGAAGAACGTATTAATACCGACCGACTTTTCCAATAACTCCATAAATGCCTTGAATTATGCCTTGGTATTATTCAAGAAAATTCCCTGTAACTTTTACATCGTTCACGTACTTGATTTTGCCGAAAGGCGGGTAGAAGTTATTGCCAATGGTCCTTCATTGTTGGAAGCCTCGCCGCATAAAATGGCTAGTGCAGTAAACGAATTGGACAAAATACTGCAAACGGTTCGGGATACCTCCCAATTTAGCGGCCATCGCTTTTTTACCCAATGCTATTATGGATTCTTCGTTGAGGTCATTCGTAAACAGGTCATTGACAAAAAAATAGATCTTATACTACTGGGAACGAAAGGTGCTTCTGGCCTTAAAAAATTCATTATTGGCAGTAATGCCGGCGATGTAATCACCAAGGTGCGTTGTAATGCCCTAATTATACCAGAAAACGCACCTCCTCAAGTCCCTAAAAAAATTGTCTTTCCTTCAGACTTTAATTTCTTCTATACCCATGCCATTTTACAAAATATAACCGAAATAGTGAACCTCTGTAAGGCTTCGATAAGCATCTTGAACGTCGGTACGATACAACCTCAATTAAGTGCCATGCAGCGGCATAACAAGGCTGAATTACAGGATTATATGGAAGAGATTTTTCCAAGTTCACACGACTTTCAGCGTTTGAAGGGACCTAAAGTCACCGACACCATTCAAGATTTTGTTTCGAACAAAAATATTGACATGATCCTTATGGTTGCCAAAAATTTAAATTTTCTGCAACAACTTTTGTTTACTACTACTATTAAGAAAGTCAGTTTTCATACCAAGGTGCCCGTATGGGTCTTACATGATTAAAATGGCCCCATGATCAGTGCCTTTTTGTCCTGACCAATATCATAGTTTATCATCTACCTTACAGATATTTTTGGGTTGATTTTAGAATGGGAGGCCTATGAAAAACATCCTTATACCCACCGATTTTTCGCGAAATGCCTGGAAGGCAATTGCCTATGCCCTACAATTTTTCAAAAATGAAAAATGTACGTTCTATATATTGCACACCTATACTCCGATCTTCTATCGCATTGATTACATGATGGGCGGACCTGCCTTCAGCGCTATACCCGATATGGGGGTAGATATTGCGCAAGCGGGTTTGGATAAAACATATTTAGATATAAAATTGAAATATCCAAATGAAAGGCATTCGTTCAAGTTGCTTAGCTCCTTTAACACCCTAACCGAAGAAATTCAGGAGGTTGTTCAGAGGGAAAAAATCGACCTTATTGTCATGGGTACCCAAGGAGCTACCGGGGCCAAGGAAATTTTTCTGGGCACACATACCGTCAATGTTATTAGAAAATCTAAAGTTCCCGTGATCGCCGTACCTCTGGGGTATCGATTTAAAGCCATTAAGTCGATTGTATTTCCGACAGATTACCTGTCATTATATATAAAAAAGGATCTACAATGCCTTATCGATACCGCAAAAATGTTTCAGGCCGAATTAAAAATCGTACATGTAATAGAGGACACGAAACTAACGGACGAACAAAAAGCCCATAAGACGGCCTTGGAGAAATACTTCAATTCCTTGGATTGCTCGTTTGAGGAAGTTAAAGGAGCATATATGCCGAATGCCGTTTACGAATACATCGATAAACATCATTGTGGACTATTGGCCATGATGAATCGCGACCATTCCTTTCTAGAGCGATTGTTTATAAAACAGAACATAGATGCCATAGGGTTTCATTCAAAGATCCCCTTTTTGGTGATGCGTGATTCGGCCAAGATCAATCAAAAGAACTAAAAAATAAAAAATGTAGCATAAGGGCGATCTGCTTGCAGACCATTTTAAAAATGACCCGTTGCAAGGGCCTTTAAGTAGGAAACGTTTGGGTCGTAACTAATTAAATAGATAGATGGATGAAAAAAATACTTTTGCCCACCGATTTTTCCGATAATGCGTGGAACGCCATATTCACGGCCATAAAAATATACAATTCCGTACCATGTCAATTTTATCTTCTTAATGCCTATGAACCTGACGCCTTGAACTTACTTGGTAAAAAAACCCAGCAGCGGCTAGGGGTCATTTACGATTCATTGGCGCAATACTCCCAACAGGAACTCGATAAGGTTTTGGCCTATCTGCATCAAAACCATCCCAATCCAAAGCACCGATTTGAAACGATCTCAAAATCGGATACCTTGGTAAACGCCGTAAAGGAAATGGTGCTGAAACACGACATAGACCTGATAATTATGGGAACACAAGGAGCAACAGGTGCCAAAGAAATTTTTATTGGAAGCAATACCGTTGAAGTCCTTAAAAATTGTACCGGTTGTACCATGATGGCCGTACCGTCCACTTATAATTTTCAATCCTTTAAAACCATGGTATTCCCTACTGATTTTACAAGATCATATAGAAAACAACAGCTATCGCCTATAATCGAATTGGCCACACTTTGGAAATCCAAAATACTGGTTTTACATGTGGCCCTTGAATTTGTTTTGAGCGATATTCAAAAAGCCAACAAGGAAATCCTAAAAGCGCGTTTTTTGAATTTGGCATATGATTTTCAAAATGTAGAAATGGAGGTCAATGTGGCTAAGACCATTGAAAATTATGTTGCAAATACCCGTGCCGACTTAATGGCTATTATTTGGCGTCAACATACATTTTGGGAAAATATCATCGGGGAAACGGTAGTTAAAAAAATAGTATTCCATACCGATGTCCCTCTCCTTGTATTGCCTGAATAAAAATAAAGGAAAACAATGCGGAAGAAGCGAATCAAACGGGATATTTTCTTCCAAGATTCCAAACATGAAGCTTATATCGTATTCATCGCTATGCGACAAACAAAATGATTTTTATTTTTTAATTGCCCCTTGCTGCGAAGGGATGCCAAAAAGCGTAAAGCCTCATCAATTTACAAGATTCAAATGAAGTTAGTGCCTAAAAATGTGGGGCAGGTTGAACCTAAAATTTATCAACTGAAACAGGGTATACCAAGAACCTATTGGCTAACCCGGTTTGTCATTCTTCGCCTACTGGGAGTACTTTATGCCGTGGCTTTTCTCGTGGCTATTCACCAGATTGTTCCTTTGATCGGTTCGAATGGTCTGCTTCCCGTTGGGGATTACTTAGCGCGGGTGGGTGATGCAATGGGGTCGCCCCAGGCGGGATTCATGCGGCTCCCTTCAATTTTTTGGATCGATCATTCAAATACTGCTCTTTTGCTTGTTGCATGGATCGGTTTTTTATTTTCATGCATAGTAATTGCTGGCTATGCGAATTCACTTTTGCTCGTTGTGCTATGGCTCTTCTATATGTCTATCGTTCATGTAGGTCAAGACTGGTATGGCTATGGCTGGGAAATTCAACTTCTCGAAACTGGCTTCCTGGCGATATTTCTTTGTCCGCTGCTTGATATGCGACCCTTTCCCAAACGACCGCCCCCCATGCCCATCATTGTATTGTTCCGTTGGTTGGCCTTTCGTATTATGTTGGGCGCCGGACTGATCAAAATGAGAGGGGATGAGGTATGGCGTAACGGTACGGCCCTGTATTCTCATTTCGAGACACAGCCTTTGCCCGGCCCATTTAGCCGCTGGTTCAATTTTCTGCCACCCACGCTGTTAAAATTCGGCGTTTGGTTCAATTTTCTTGCCGAACTTGTAGCCCCCTGGTTTGTGTTTTGGCCCCGTATCGCCAGACATATAGCGGGATCGGTAATAATACTCTTTCAGCTTGTGCTGATTGTCAGTGGTAATCTTTCCTTTCTTAATTGGCTCACAATCATTCCCGCCCTTGCCTGCTTTGATGACGGATTCTGGTCGAAAATCCTTCCCGGAGTGCTCGTCCGAAAGGCAAAAATCGCCGCGGTCAATGCCGTACCTTCCAAGCCAATGACGGTGACCGCCTGGGTCGTTACGGCCCTGATAGCAATCCTCAGCATTCAACCGGTCATCAATATGTTATCGCCCCGACAGATCATGAATACCTCGTTCGATTCCCTTGATCTGGTCAATACCTATGGCGCATTTGGCTCGGTGGGTCGCGAAAGGATGAACGTGGTGTTTGAAGGCACCATGGATGAAAACCCCGAGGACCATGCTAATTGGAAACCCTATATTTATAAGGCCCTACCCGTTTCCCTTGATGAAAAGCCTCCTCAGATAGCCCCCTACCAATTGCATTTAGATTGGCAAATGTGGTTTGCCGCCATGGGGTCACCGGAGCAATACCCATGGACACTGAACTTAGTCTGGAAACTGCTACACAATGACCCGGATGCGGTTGGACTTTTTGCAGATAATCCGTTTCCTAACAAGCCTCCTCGATACATTCGGGCCGTATTATATCACTATCGGTTTGCCAAGCCCGACAATGCGGAAGGTCTTTGGTGGCAACGGGAACGCGTTGGCCAACTTTGGCTGCCCCCACTTTCAGCCAATGATCCGGGATTGTTGCAGTTTTTGAAAGCCAACCATTGGATTTCATTGGCCGACCACAAATAAAAACTATTTCATCTTAAATGGTAAAATTTAAAAGAAATGAAAAAAGAAGCATTTACCTCCAGTCAATTATATGGCATCTTACCTACCGATATTGATGGCATCGAGGCCTTGGCCGAACTAGCCCTTGATTTGCGCTGGTCATGGAACCATGCCGTTGACGAAATATGGTATCAGCTTGATCCCGATTTATGGATGGAAACCCATAATCCATGGGTGGTTTTGCAAAATGTCTCCCACGACCAGCTTAAAAAGCAAATGGCGGACCAAACATTTAGGGGTACCTTGGATGAAATGATGAAAGCGAAGGAAAAATCGCTTACCGATCCGGCATGGTTCCAAATGAACCATACCGACGCCCCTCTAGAATGCGTTGCGTATTTCAGTATGGAATTCATGCTTAACGAGGCCTTGCCTATTTATGTTGGTGGCCTCGGCAACGTTGCCGGTGATCAATTGAAATCGGCCAGTGACCTTGGCGTTCCCGTTATCGCCCTTGGTTTGCTTTACCAGCAGGGGTATTTTCGGCAACTGATCGATCCATATGGCACGCAACAGGAATTATTCCCATACAATGATCCCGGACAATTGCCTATAACCCCTTTGCGATTGCCCAATGGGGAATGGCTGCGCGTGAAGGTAATCATGTCAGGCCATACCGTATGGTTGCGGACATGGCAGGTGCAAGTAGGACGTGTCAAACTTTATCTAATGGATAGTAATGATCCCACAAACATGCCCTTTCATAGAAGCATAACCAGCGAAGTCTATGGTGGTGGGTTGGAACTTCGCATCCAACAGGAAATCATCTTGGGTATAGGTGGCTGGAAATTGCTTAAGGCAATGAATATATCCCCAGAAGTCTGCCACATGAATGAGGGCCATGCGGCCTTTCTTGTCTTGGAACGGGCAGGTGATTTTATGAAGGAAAATAACGTAACTTTTGAGGAGGCCTTGGCGGTTACCCGGGCTGGAAATGTATTCACGACCCACACCGCGGTTGCCGCTGGATTTGATCATTTTAGCCCAGCACTCATGTGGCAGTATTTTGGAAATTATGCCAAGGATGAGCTTAACCTCGATTTTAATGATTTGTTGGCCTTGGGAAGGGAAAACCCATTCAATTGGTCAGCATATTTCAACATGGCGTATCTCGCAATTCACGGTAGTGGGGCAATCAATGGTGTTAGCCGTTTGCACAAGGATGTAAGTCGTAGACTTTTTCGAAATTTATTCCCTAGATGGCCCATACATGAAGTGCCGGTAGGTTCGGTAACCAATGGTGTTCACATGCCCAGCTGGGATTCGGTTTTTGCCGATAAAATCTGGACACACTCCTGTGGTAAAGAGCGATGGCGCGGTGAACTTGAAACCGTTGAAACCGATATTTTCTCTGCCTCCGATATTGACTTATGGCAGTTTCGCAAAGATGCACGAAATCATATGATCAATTATATCCGCGAACGGTTCGCAAGGCAATCAAAAGATTCGGGGCAATCTCTCGAAATTATCGAAAGGGCGAAACAGGTTTTCAATCCGGCCACCTTGACCCTAGGTTTTGCCCGACGCTTTGTGCCGTATAAAAGACCCAATCTGCTCTTGCACGATACCGAAAGACTAATTCGAATTCTAACCAATCCCAAACATCCAGTGCAACTGGTTTTAGCCGGAAAATCGCCCCCATACGACGAATCCGGAAAGGCCCTCATACGCCAATGGGTGCAATTCATACAACAACACAACTTATACGATCATGTCGTTTTCTTGAGCGATTATGATATGCTGCTCACCGAGCATCTTGTACAAGGAGTAGATGTCTGGTTGAATACGCCAAGACGGCCCTGGGAGGCCTGTGGCACCAGTGGTATGAAAGTTTTGGTGAATGGTGGCATAAACCTATCGGAACTTGACGGATGGTGGGCCGAGGCATATACCCCGGAGGTGGGATGGGCTTTGGGCGATGGGCAGGAACACGGCGACGATCCAACATGGGATGCGTTAGAGGCCACCAGTTTGTACGATTTGTTGGAAGAAGAAGTCGTGCCAGAATTTTACACCCGGAGTGAAAATGGCATACCGGAGCCATGGGTAGCAAAAATGCGAAAGAGCATGTCAATATTAACGCCCAGATTTTCGGCCAATCGCGCCGTACGGGAATATACTGAAAAGTATTACCTGCCTGCAGCAGCCAACTATAAAAAAAGAGCCTCAAATGGTGGGTGCGCCGGCAAGCAAATAGTTAATACGTTGCATGATCTGCAAACTAAATGGGAGCACCTGCAATTTGGCGAAACCCTAATAGAAAATATAGAAGGTGGTTATCATTTTACCATTCGAATCGCGTTGAACCATATTTCCCCAAATGATATCTCAGTAGAACTTTTTGCGGAAGGGATTAATGGCAGCTTATCGGAAATAATTACGATGCGCCTCGATCCCCTTGCGGATAGTCAGATGGAACATACGTACCGCGCGCAAATCCATACAACTCGGGAAGCAAGTGATTATACTGCCCGTATCATTCCCTCTCATGAAGATATATCAGTGCCTTTGGAAAACAACTTGATCCTTTGGCAACGATAATAGCTCTTCCCAGCGAAACGGGAATGAAATTGAAAATCGAATGCGATACATAAACCGTATTATATTAGGCTAGAATTCTCAATAGAATCCTTGTAAATGCCTGAAAAGCTCCCCATTTAAAATGCACATCCATAAAAGAACAAGGATCACCGACTTGGAAAAATCAAAGTTCGATTTCCTGTCCTTGTACGGCCAATTCGATGGGAAAATCGTAGTTATGCTTTTCCATAAAGGTATCGAACATTTGGGTTCTAAAATCATCACTGTGGGCCGGATTATGGTGAAAAAGAATCAAATGATCGGCATGGGCCCTTGCCGAATATTCGGCTGCCATCTCCAAGGAACTATGGCCCCACCCCACTTTATCGCCATATTCTTTTTTGCTATACTGAGAATCGTGTATCAGGAGATTCGTTCGCATGGCCAATCCTAGGCCCGAAACCCATTCATCCTCTTTATACAGGTGTGCCCGACCTAGGACAGGTTCATGATCCGGGATGTATGTAAGGGTCTTTGAACCATTTTGAATCCTAAAACCAACGGTTGGCCCCGGATGACTAATAAATTCTGAGGTGATATTAAATCTCCCAAGGGAAAAAGTCGTATTCGGCAATTCGTGGATTTGAAGATTGCATGGAATATCACGCAATACCACTGGAAAAAGAGGAGGCGATAGAAACCGGTTCAATCGGGACTGGAGCGAATTGGTACTTCCACCTGGGCCCCATAGATGCACTTCTTTATCAGGTTCGAACAACGGTTTGCAAAAACCCAGACCCTGTATATGATCTAAGTGCAAATGGGTCAATAAGATATCTATGCGGTCCGAGGTATAATGTTGATCAAAATCGATCCCTAAAATCCCGGTGCCGGCGTCGACAATTAACCGTTGGTCACCATCTATGATTTCAATGCAAGAGGTATTTCCACCGTATTTTTGATTTTCGATGGAAGAAGTGGGATATGCCCCCCGAGTACCATGTAGTATTACCCTCATATCCTGCGCTCATTATCCCAAAATATGGCAATAGCACCGGTAAATTCTTTTGATCGCCCAATAATGGGGATAGATGTAACCGAAATTTTTGTGGTTTTGCCCGAAAGGCTTTTTATCCAGAATGACTTATGTGCAGGTTCTTGGTTGTTTAAGGTCTTCACAAGCGGAAGTTCACCCGCGGGTAAATGGTTGCCATCTTCGTCTAATGGGTAAAATAAGGTACTCCACCTTCCCACTGGCATAGGTCCTGAATCCTGAAACCGTTGCCCGAGTATTTCTTCCGCAGGAACATTGTAGAATAATAAGGTGCCCTGCGGGTCGACAATAAATACGGGTACCGTGAGACAATCCGCCAATTGTCTACTCAGTATTATTTCTATGGTATGGCCGGACATCGCAGGGCGAGATTAGACGTTAAAGTTATCTTAAATATAAGAAAAATACCTATAGGTTAACGGTTTACGGGTAATTATTGCATGTGACACGATAAAGGGAATCGAAATGAGTGGAAATATTATATATAAGAAAATTTATAGCTTTGGATTAGACCTGACGATTACTTCGCAATGTTCTCGAATTTGGGAGCAAGACGCTGCTGTATTGCACTGTGCACAAAAAGGAAACAGCCAAATCGCCACCAAAAAAATCCTGTGGGCACAGCCTGCCCATACCAAGAAACAAAAAAAGCCCCCAACTTTCCTTAAAGGCTTTTTGCGATCCGGACGAGGGAGCAAAAGCGACGACAAGCCACTAGAAATAGTGGCTTTTGTCATAAGAAAAACTTTGGGGGAGAAGCATGTGCCGCGTTTTTCGCGGAATGCCCAAGAGGGGACCATATCGTTAGGTCAGAATATTAGTGGCCCAATCCCTTACTTTAACGGGTTCCGCCGTTTTTTGTGTTTTGGATTTTGAACTAGAACAGCCTATAACGAAATATAATGAACAGAACCATATGATTTTAAACGTATTGTATTTAATGATTTTGTTTCATAGAAGTATCCTCAAATAGGATAATTTAAAAGTGTTTCTTTAATTTACAATTAAGGCCTCCTGAATTTGTGTTCAAATATTTTTTAAGATATTACTAAATTAATGGGGCCTTAATGGTTGGGATATTTGTAATACCGACTAATTCTTAGGGGAAACTTCAATCAAAAGGAAATTCTTGAAAGAAACCTGGATTGATGGATTAATCCCTTGGAGTTCACCCAGATCTATTTGATTATAATAATCCCTCACGGCATAGTTTTTAGCACTGTCAAGCCCTTTTAATCTTACCACATCATCCCATTCATCACCATAAAATGCATAGTACATGGTATCATTTTTTTTAATAACGTGGGTTTCAGGCTTGTCATAACCTATATCGTATAGTTCTCCTAAATACTGTTCCTTGGAAAGCATTTTTTCGTTGTAAAGGGAAAACCATTTTTTCCAAATTTTTTCTTTTTCCGGGGTCAACAGATAGCTTTCGTGGGCGTCTGGATTATCTTTAGGCCAAGTAAACTTAGTACCTAGAACTGCTCCGATGCCAAAAGAACTTGCAAAATCATTGGCATTGTCACTGAGTTCTACATGGTCCCCATAATATGCCGTTTGGGGAACTAATGCCTTATAGGTTTTGCCTTTGTGGCGTACTTGCCAACTGGAAAGTGGATCGGATGAAACGGCTTGGTTCATCGAGGCCATATTATAGAAGGACATACAAGTCCCACACGGGCAGTTCTCGATGACCGCGTTTGGTTTAATGCTTTTTGCCTCATCGTAGATCATTTTAAAAAAATCGGGTAATGCCTCCGGAGCCGAAAGCGGATTGTCAAGACTATAATCAAGATCTACTGCATTCATTTGCTGCCCATCCATTTTAAGACCATCAAAACCCCAATCTTTCATAAAAAGATGTATAATATGTTTGGTATGGTCTATAACTTTTTCCTTGGCCGGGGACAAGTAATATGCATCCCACCAAGTAATAAACTGCGGAGATCCATTTTTCAAAGTTATCATCATCTCGGGATTGTTTTTTAAAGCTTGGCTATTGGGGTCCGCGGCCAGCGGAGTCCACCAAATTTTGGCCTTAAGCCCTTCTTTATGAATGTTGTCCACCAATTTTTTGATTTCTTGGTTTCCTTTCGGAAATTTATCATGATTGGCATCCCAGTCACCCTCTGCAATTTGAAAACCATCGTCAAGCACGGCCCATTTTATGCCAAGTTCCTTGACTTTGGGAAGCGTGCCGACAATTTCATCCAAAGTGAAATTTCGTTCGTATCCCCAAGCACACCAGATGGGTTCAAAAGCAGCTTCTTCCCTTTCCGCCATTTTGATTCCCTTGTCCTGCATAATGTTGGAATATCTTTGAAGGTTCGCAAAGTAATCTCCTTTTGTAATCGAAACAAAGGTTTCCAATGTTTCGATCGAATCCTGCGATTTGAATAGGGCACGTTCTCCCATGTCTTCGGAAATTCCAATATGAACATCATTTCCATCCATAGGAAGTTCGGTTGGGAGACTCACCAATTTAGGTACCAGTGCCAAGTGGCCAATGGCAATATTTATATCGGGCCTCCAAATAGAAGTAACCGGGATGCCACCACCATAATCGGTATCGTTCATTCCCATAAAGTTTTTTTGATAAAAACCAGGAGCCAAAGGTTTTATCCAATCTTTCCGCTCTGTAGTAGAGCCACCTTGGAAAGCCCAAAATAGCGGGGCGTCGCCTTGAGAGAGAATATTGTAATCGTTGTTAATCCATTTGTTGATATATACCTCCTTATTAGATTGGTTGATATATACTACTTTGGTAGTAATCATGTCAGGATATTTATCATAGGCAGTGATTATTAGCTTTTTGTCAATAGATAGCTGCCCATCCTCATAACTCCCTTTTAATACCCATTGTTTCCCCTTCAATGCTCCCTCTAAGGACAATTTATCTAGCCCTGAATAGGCAAAATCACAAATATTTTTATCGTTTATTAGCAAATGTTCGGAGGGCTGAAAATTATCCATAATCGATTTGGCCCCATCCAAGGATGCTAAAAATTTTGTATGTAATTTGTCATTTACTTCGAAAAGAAGATTACCATGATTCAAACTAAGAACCACAGTATCCTCTTTTCCCTTGCAGGAAATAAAGAAGATGGCCAAGGCGATTACGGGGGGCCATATTTTTAATAATCTACTAATGGTTGAGAGCTTTTCTAGCATTTTCATGGTATAATTTTTTTAAGATCGTATCTCCCAGTCCCAGGCCATTTAGCGCCCAGTGGTATCCAAATTGGGATTTCTTATAAAAATGCTCGTCTTCCGTTTCTAAAATCCGAAACGTAATCTTATACATTTCGGGGTCAAAACCCATATCGGTCCCATACATTAGCCTATCTTGATATTTTTCAAAAAAAGCTTTTGTATATCTGGGTACGGGAGTAACTTCCGCATATCTCGCGGCAATATCAAGGTATAGATTGTCATACGAATCCAGAAGTTTGCCTATGATACTAAAATCATAACTGCAATTGGCATAATGACAGGCGATGAAGGTGGTTCCGGGGCTGTTTTTCACTGCATTTTCCAAAGTCTTAATAAGTTCGGCGTGCAATAGTAACCCTTTTTTTGATGTATCTATTTTCCACTCAGCGGCATTCATTAATCCATCATTATGGAGGTCTATCGGCTCATACATCCAGTAAGGTTCCGCTACATGGATACTGATTGGCATTCCCAGTTCACCACACCTTTTAAGTAACGGTTTCATCCGCTCATCATCAATGTGCATTCCATAGGCCGGAGTAGGTTTTGAATATAGCATTCCTTCTCCTTTATCTCCAATTTCGCCAACGCCCCGCGCGCCTACTTCATAGCATCTTTCTAATTCCTTAACTGCTATCTCGCTCCACCCTTCTTTTTCATATCCGGTAAAATAAAAACCGCACCAGAGTTCAAAACGCCCGTCATATTTTGAATAAATATTGTAAATACTGTCAAATGCCTTTCCCGTCTGATACGTTAGGATAGTTGTTCTTTCAATCCCCAGTTCGTCCATAGCATGCACCCATTGTTCAATTTCTTCCTTCGTTGTCGCGTAAGGATGGGAATGTAAATCGATAATCGGAAATTTTGCTTTTTTGATTTCCGTCTTTTGTGATCTGTAAATTGATACGGGATCGTAGTCTTTTAGGAGGATTTCCTCTTGGGCATAACTATTGGAAAATCCCAGGCAAATTAAAATTACAAGTATTGTCCTGTTTGTCATTCTATTTGAAATTAATGGTTCTCAATTTATCCTCGACCAGAGCAGTAGCTTTGGAAGTTGCTTTTGGAAAGACTTCCCGCAAATCAATATTGTCTGAATTCTTTAGTTCGATTTGTAGACTTTTCATAAAAATATTCTTGATTTCGGTTGCCAGATTTATTTTTGTAATCCCATTCTTAATGGCCGCTTGCAATTGGTCGTTCGGGATACCCGAACTTCCGTGTAGTACCAATGCGGCAGGGGTGACCACATTGATTTCCCGTATCAGGTCTAACTGCAGTTTGGGCGAATCTTTATAAAACCCGTGTGCCGACCCCACTGCGATCGCTAAGGCGTTGACACCGGTGGCATCGACAAATTTCTTGGCATCCTCAGGCCGGGTGTAGATCATCTTTTGATCTTGGCCCAATTTTGAAATATACCCCAATTCAGCTTCCACATTGATATCATGTTTTCCGGCATACCTTACAATTTCTTGGGTAATCGCTACATTCTCATCAAAGGGTTTTTCGCTAGCATCTATCATAACGGAATCAAACCCGGCATCGATACATCTTTTTACCAAGGTCACGTCCTGGCCATGATCTAGGTGAAGCCAAGCGGTTACGCCATATTGTGATACGGCACTTCGGGCAAGTGCCATGGCGATATCGAGCCCCATATAGTTTATAGAGCTTTCGGAAAGCTGCACGATAAGGTCGGAACCTGTGTTTTTAGCGGCAGTTAGTACCGCCGACAGGGTTTCAAAATTATAAAAATTGGTGGCCAATAGGGCTGTTCCGTTCTTTTTATTGAGCGCTAGTCTTTCTTGTAGCTTCATCATTTGAAATCGAATGAAAATTTATTTTTGGCTGTTTTTTTTACTTCCTCAATATCTGAAAATGCGGAGGTGCCCCCAAATGATGTGGTATTGATGGCTCCGGCGATAAGGCCAAACTGCAAACAGCGCTCCAAAGCGCTGCCTTTTAGGAATTGACTAATAAAACCGGCATTAAAACTATCCCCGGCCCCGATACAATCAACAACATTATTGTTCAAATAGGCCGGTTTGGATATTAATTCGTTCGTGTCCCACAGAAGGGCTCCCCTATCACCATCTTTTATAACTACAATATTGGCATAGGGTCTTATTTTGTTGAGAGACGAGGCAATATCTTCACTACTGGTCATACGGCACAGTTCCTTGACGTTGGGAAGAAATATATCAACGTAAGATAAAAGACCAAGTAGATCGATATCCCATTTTTCACTCGGATCCCATTGTGGGTCCAAGGATGTACTAAGCCCTAATTTTTTTGCTTTTTGAAAAAGTTTGACAACATCTTTCATAAGCCCTGTCTGTAAAAAAATAGAACTCAAATGGAGATGCCGGGCCCGGTTTAGTATATTGGAAGTTATGTCTTTTTCAAATAAATATCCCATGGCACCAGGGAAAGTAACATTGGCCCGATCCATATGATAGTTCATTACGATAGTTAAACCGGTTTTGTAATGATCCGAATGAATAATCAAATCAGTATTGACGTTTTTGTTTTCCAAGGAACTCGTGATCAGGTCGGAAAAATTATCTCTCCCAATTTTCCCTATAAAGGCAACCTTGGTTTCCAAAACACTGAGGTTGCTAGCAAATATGG
>JALHST010000071.1 GCA_022865355.1 Maribacter sp.
AAATCATTGTTCATATTGTAGTCGAACTCGTCATTATTCGAATAGAGGAACCAGTTGAATCTTCGCACTTTATACGGGCAGTTGTTCGCACAATAACGTGTTCCCACACATCTGTTATAGGCCATGTGGTTCTGGCCTTGCCGACTATGCGAAGTTGCCGCAACCGGACAAACCGTTTCGCACGGTGCATGGTTGCAATGTTGGCACATAACCGGCTGAAATGACACTTGCGGATTCGCTGCAGGCTGCTCCATTTCGGCAAAACCTCCCAAGGAACCTTTCTCACCCCAAAGTCCGTCGAATTCATCCTTTTTAATATCATCTTCTTCAAAAGTTTCCTCGGAAGAATAATATCGATCGATACGCAACCAGTGCATATCCCTGCTTTTTCTGACCTCTTGTTTTCCTACGACCGGAACATTATTTTCTGCATGACACGCGATAACACAGGCCCCACAACCGGTGCATGCATTTAAATCGATCGACATATTGAAGTGATGACCGATCGAACTATCAAAACTATCCCACCGGTCGACCGAAGTAGCCGGCACCTCTTGGTGATTCAAGGAAACTTCAGGGACGATGTTCCATTCGGCATGATCTTTTGTATTAAAAATTTCAAGGGTAGTCTCCTTGATGATATCTCCCCTGCCCATCATGGTGCGATGCAACTGTATGCAAGCAAACTCATGCATTCCGGGCGATTTTTCAACGGTTACCGATTGAATGCTGTTGAAGCCTTGGTACAATGGAAAGGCATTTACACCGGTCTGCATCTCTGATTTCATCCCGACTTTTCTACCATATCCAAAGGAAAGTCCGACAGAACCGTTGGCTTGTCCGGGCTGTATGATCACGGGAATATTCTCTACGGAAATCCCATTTACGGTCAATTTCGCATAACTGCCATTTAAGCCGCCATTGGCAACATGTTCTTCTACCAATCCTAAATTGACGGCATCGGCCTTTGAAACCGTAAGGTAGTTGTCCCAGGAAACACGTGAGATGGGATCCGGGAATTCTTGCAACCAGGGGTTACCGGCCTGTTGGCCATCGCCCATGCCCACTTTTGAATACAAGGCCAATTCCATGCCTCCGCCGCTGGTAGCGTTCGCCAAGCTGCTTACGGCCGAAGCAATTGGCACCATGGCCGCTTCGGCAACCTCAACGGCATCTTTTTCTATTTCCTTGTCCGAAACCAAAGGTGCTTTCGTTATCGGGTCGAATGATATGCCTTCCTGGAACATGGATATCCCTGAGGCGGTGAAAACGCCATCATGAAGGGCCTGGTTCCAGCTGCTTCCATTCAGGATAGTGGAATTCCAAGTTTCTTTTATATACTCAAAATAAGTAGTTGTACTACCTAGCCACTGTAACAAGGCACCCTGAAATTGTCTTGTATCGAACAATTCGCGAATCGTTGGTTGCATAAGGCTGTAATATCCTTTTTTCAACTGGGCATCGCCCCATGATTCGAGATAATGGTTGGCCGCGGCGGCATAATTGGTTACCTCCGTAGTTTCGTTCCAGTTTGTCGAAAAGGCGACCGAAAGGTCAACTTTTTCAATTCCCTCCTTAAAATCGGTGGCATTAGGCAAGGAATACATGGGGTTCACCCCGTCGATGATCAATGCCCCTACCTTTCCGGCCTTCATGTCGGCTATCAAGGAATTGACCGCGCCTACTTGGCCTTGTCGCGTATATCTTGGGAATTTGGCATCAAAGGCCTTGCTACCCAACATTTCATTTATGGCAAGGACAACGGCCTGTGCATTGACATCGTCGATTCCCGTTACAACAACGGCTGCCGATGTATTTTTTCGTATTTGGGACGCTGCACTTTCAATGGCCCGTTGGGCATATTCGGGTAGTTCCCCGCCGACGTTTACTCCATTCAATTTAGCGTACAACTGCGCCAGGGCAATTTTTTGCTGCATTGGTGTCAATGGAACCCGTTTATCTGCATTGGCACCGGTCAATGACATGTTCGCCTCGAACTGTATGTGCCTGGACATTTTTCCATCTTTGGGAATACGCCCCTTTGAATAGCCACTATCATAGCCTCCTCCTTGCCAATCGGCCAGAAAATCGGCCCCGAAAGAAACAATGGTCTCAGCTTTTCCAAAATCATAATCGGCCAAGGCACGCTCGCCATATCTATTTTCGAAGGCCGTCAATGCCGCATCCTCCGAAATGGCATCATAGGTAATGTGATTTACATTGCTGAAGGTTAGCTTGAATTCGTTAATAAGTTTGGTGGTAGACGGACTCGCATAGGTCTGGGTCAATAATGCGATCTGCCTTCCAGAATCTTTTAGACCGCCCAATTTGGCCTTTACGGCAGCATCCAAGGTACTCCAAGCCACGGGCTCGCCGTTCGCCAAAGGCCCTTGCAAGCGCGTACTATCATACAGTGAAAGTACGGAGGCCTGTACCCGTGCGTTCGCCTTACCCCCTATTTTGGCATCGGTATTGTTCTCTATTTTTATCGGCCTGCCTTCCCGGGTCTTCACCAAGATACTGGCAAAATCAAAACCGTTTGCAATGGTCGTTGCAAAATAATTTGAAACTCCGGGAATAATACTCTCGGGTTGAACTACATACGGTATCGATTTTGTAACCGGCCCCTCGCAGGCGGCCAAGGTAGCCGCAGCGGTACTGAAGCCCACATATTTAAGGAAGTCGCGTCGATTGGTATTGGTAGCCGACAAAGTCTCCTTGTCACCCAAAAACTCGTCTACTGGAATTTCCTCGACAAATTCATTCTGTCGCAGCGTCTCAACAATGGAATCGTTAGGATTTAACTCCGCTTCGCTTTTCCAATATTTTTTGTTTGATGCCATAGGTATATCTCTGTAATTAGCTCCTTTTTATTATTTTAATAATGACACTTGCCGCATTCCAAACCTCCCATTTGGGCAGCCGTTAGTTGGTCCACCCCATATTTTTTGGAAAGCTCCTCATGAATTTTTTTGTAATATTCATTGCCCTCTACATTTACATTGGTCACCCGATGGCAATTGATACACCATCCCATGGTCAAGGGCGAAAACTGATACATTACTTCCATTTCTTGAACAGGCCCGTGACAAGTCTGACATTCGATTCCGGCCACGGTTACATGTTGGGAGTGGTTGAAATAGGCAAAATCGGGCAGGTTATGGATACGCACCCACTCAACGGGCTGCGCTTCCCCGGTATATTTTTGATTTTCTTCATCCCACCCAACGGCTTTGTAAAGCTTTTTTATCTCTCCGGTATAAAACTCATTGGTATACCCATTGGCGATATCTTCCTGACTTGGACCCTCTGGATTCCCTTTATATTCGTAAATTGATTTATGGCAGTTCATACACACATTTAGAGCGGGTATTCCTGAAGTCTTGGAAACACGTGCCGAAGAGTGACAGTATTTGCAATCTATTTTGTTATCACCCGCATGAATTTTATGCGAATAATGAATTGGCTGTATGGGCTGATACCCCTGATCGACGCCAATCTGCATCATCCATCCATAGGCAAAGTAGGCACTGGCCAATAAGAGGAAGATGGCCGTGACAAGCACCAGGAACTGATTTTTGGCAAAGGCCTTCCAAATTGGCAGATGTTTCTCGGCCTTTTCCTTTTCAAGTATAACCCCATTGGCCTCGGCAATGCGCCGTAAGGTCTTATTGACCAAAAACAGCATAAGGGCAAGCAACGCCAAAACAAGTGCCAAGGCACCTAAAATAACTTCATTGGAAATTCCAGAGGAACTCGGGGCGCCTTTCGTTTCAGCGACCGAAGCCCCTGCAGCCTGTGCGGGCGCTGGTGGTGGCGCCGCGGTATAGGCCAATATATTATCGATATCAGCATTCGACAAGGTCGGAAATGCCGTCATGGCCGCTTGATTGTTCTCTGCATAGATCTTGTTGGCATAGGCATCGCCCGACTTGATAATACCAGCGCTGTTCTTTACCCATGCATATATCCATGCCCGATCCAAACCGGCGTCGTCTTTGATCCGGGTTTCTATATTTGCCAGGGCCGGACCGGTCATTTTGCGGTCTAGGGCATGGCAGGCGGCACAATTTTGATTGAACAAAGCCTTCCCTTTTACTGCATCACCAGAACCCGCATTTTCGCCCATCGCCACGGATGGACCTTCATTTTGGGCCACCGGATCGGTCTGTGCATGTAGGGATGAATAAAAAAATAGGATTACTAATAAACTGATGCCTAAGACTCTGGCTAGTTGATCGCGGTTTGTAACCTTTTTCATATATAGAATGTTTCAATCGAAATCTTGGCACGATACTTCCTATAGAAAAAGATGAGTTCGGTCGTTATCGGCATATAAATTGACCGCAAAAATACGACATAGACTTTATTTTGAAAATGTTAAGGTATTTATAATTTATAATTTATAATTGTTCTAAATAAACACCAAAAAGTTCTATTTGCCTTTTAAAAAATTACTTTTGTTTATCTAATTATATTTTAAAAAAATCGCAGGGATGAAGCTCATCATTTGTACCTTTTTATTCGCCTTTACCACGACTTTGGCCGTCGCACAGCAAGGCCGGATACATATTCAACAAGACAAGAAAATCGCCGATCTTATAGAAATCTATAAGACCATAAATTCGAGTGAGGAATATTATCGGATTCAAGTAGGATTCGGACCGCTTTCTACGGCAGAGCGCATCAAGTCGGAGGTGGACATTGATTTTCCCGAACTCCCTTCAAAAATTGATTTCGACTCCCCCACCTATCGTGTGCGTGTCGGTAAATTCAAAAACAAACTCGATGCAGAGCGAAAGTTTATCGAAGTGCGCGAAAAATATCCGGATGCCATGATACTGAAACCAAAAAAATCGACCAATTAGGTCGATTTTTTTTAAAGATATCTCGAAGTGGGGCCTATTTGGTCTTCAACTTCTTCTTCACCGCTACTTCCTTGAAGGCCTCTATGATATCCCCTTCCTGTATATCGTTATAATTCTTAACCTGTATCCCGCAGTCATAGCCTTTGCCGACTTCCTTCACATCATCCTTAAACCGCTTGAGAGAAGATAGTTCGCCGGTAAAGATCACTACCCCGTCCCGGATCAGACGGATATTCGAGTTTCTAAATATTTTACCATTGGTAACCATACAACCTGCGATGGTCCCGATCTTGGAAATCTTGAACGTTTCCCTAATTTCGGCAGTTCCTGTGATCTCTTCCTTAATTTCGGGCGAAAGCATCCCTTCCATGGCATCCTTGAGATCATTGATGGCATCATAAATGATGGAATACATGCGGATATCTATTTCCTCTTTTTCGGCCAATGATCGCGCATTGCCCATCGGCCTTACATTGAAGCCGATGATTACAGCATCAGATGCCGACGCCAATAGCACATCAGACTCGGTAATAGGACCTACGGCTTTGTGTATAATATTGACCTGTATTTCCTCGGTAGATAATTGTTGGAACGAATCGGTCAATGCTTCCACCGAACCATCGACATCCCCTTTCAGGATAATGTTCAGCTCCTTGAAATCGCCGAGTGCAATACGTCTTCCTATTTCGTCTAAAGTAATGTGGCGTTGGGTTCGAACCGATTGTTCCCGTTGCAATTGGGATCTTCGACTTGCGATTTGCTTCGCCTCCCGTTCATCTTCCATCACATTGAACTTGTCACCTGCCTGGGGAGCCCCGTCCAATCCTAAAATGGAGATGGGCATCGAGGGCCCTACTTCTTGTACGGTCTTTCCTCGTTCATCATGCATCGCCTTCACCTTTCCACTGCAGGTGCCGGCCAAGACATAGTCGCCGATCTTCAAGGTACCGGCCTGAACGAGAATGGTAGATACATATCCCTTACCCTTATCCAAAAATGCTTCGATAACGGTACCAGAAGCCAATTTGTCAGGATTGGCCTTTAATTCCAACAATTCGGCCTCCAACAAAACCTTTTCCAATAGGTCCTTTACTCCCTGCCCCATTTTGGCCGAAATATCGTGGGACTGGATTTTTCCGCCCCAATCCTCGACCAATAAATTCATTTGTGCAAGGCCTTCCTTTATTTTTTCAGGGTTCGCCGTGGGTCTGTCAATCTTGTTAATCGCGAACACCAAAGGCACACCTGCGGCTTGCGCATGGCTGATAGCTTCTTTGGTCTGTGGCATAATGTCGTCGTCCGCAGCAATTACGATAATGGCGATATCGGTAACCTGGGCCCCTCTGGCGCGCATAGCCGTAAAGGCCTCGTGCCCTGGTGTATCCAAGAAGGAGATTTTTTGACCATTTTCCAAGGTAACCGCATAGGCCCCAATATGTTGCGTAATACCGCCACTTTCTCCAGCGATAACGTTCTCTTTTCGAATATAATCCAATAAGGAGGTCTTTCCATGATCCACGTGCCCCATTACCGTAACAATAGGCGCCCTTGTTTTTAAATCTTTTGGATCATCTTTCTCCTCTACGATGCTTTCCTCGATATCGGCGGTTACGAATTCTACCTCATATCCAAATTCATCGGCTACGATCGAAAGCGTTTCGGCGTCCAGTCGCTGGTTCATGGTAACCATAATGCCAAGTGCCATACATGCCGAGATAATTTCGGTGGTAGGCACTCCCATCATCGTCGCGACCTCGGTGGCCGTTACAAATTCGGTAACCTTTAGGATCTTATTTTCAAGTTCTTGTTGTTCGAGGTCAGCCTCGGTTTGTTGACGATGCAGATCTCTTTTATCCCTTCTATATTTGGCCCCTTTGCCCTTTTTGGATTTTCCCTGCAATTTCTCGAGGGTTTCGCGCACTTGTTTCTGCACATCTTCTTCAGTGGGCTCGACTTTATTGGCAGTTGCAAATCGTTTTACACCTTTTCGGGCATCACTCCCTGTGGCAGTGCCTCTCGCAGGTCCGCGAGGGGTGTCCTTATCCGGACCTCCTACGATACGCTTCCTTCTTTTCTTGCGATCATTGGAGCCTGAAGAAACTGACTCCTCCTTCTTTTTCTTAGGCTTCTGAAACTTGCTAAGATCTATTTTATCGCCCGTAATGGTAGGACCCGATAGTTTCTTGTACTTAGTGGTCAGGGTGTCGTTTTCTTCGGCCACTTCGTTCTTCGTCATTGGGCCCTCCTCGATCTTTTTCTCAGGTGTTTTTGGTTCGGGGGTTTCTTCCTTTTCGGGAACGGCCGCTTCGATTGTTTCCGGGATTTCTTGACTTACCTCCTGCTCGACTTCTTCCTCAACGATTTTGGTCTCTTTTTTCTTCGGGCTAAGATCGATTTTGCCAACCGTCTTGGGCCCGGAAATGGTGCCCTTGGCCTTAATGACCTCGGTGGAAGCAGTCCTTTTTTCCCTGGCCAATCTTCTCTCCTCTTGTTCTTGCTCCAATTGTATTCGAAGGGCCTCTTTCTCCTTGCGCTTTTCCTCGCCAACTTCTTGGGATGCAACTTTTTTGCTCATGTCTGTCTGGAACTCGTCCAAAAGCACTTGATATACTTCATTGGAAATTTTCGTTGTCGGGCGTGCCTCTACCTCATGCCCTTTGGCATTCAGAAAATCTACTGCCCTGTCCAATGAAATATTAAGTTCGCGTAAAACCTTATTAAGCCTTATCGTTGCATTATCTGCCATAAATACCGATTCCTGTTCTTTAAATTGCTGCTAATATATAGCTAATCTTCTAATTCTTCTTTTAGTATACGTACAACTTCCAAAATTGTTTCTTCTTCAAGATCAGTACGTTTTACGAGATCGTTGACGTCCTGGTCCAAAACGCTACGTGCTGTATCCATCCCTATTTTCTTGAACTCATCAATGATCCAAGCCTCTATTTCATCCGAGAATTCGGTCAACTCCACATCTTCTTCAACCCCTTCACGGAAAACATCGATCTCATATCCTGTCAATTGTCCTGCCAATCGAATATTATGGCCTCCCCGACCGATGGCTTTGGAAACCTCCTCAGGTTTTAAATATACCTGGGCCGTCATTTTTTCATCGTTCAATTTAACCGAACTCACCCTGGCAGGGCTCAGTGCCCTGGTAACCATCAATTGTGGATTGTTCGTCCAGTTGATGACATCAATATTCTCATTGCCAAGTTCACGGACAATTCCGTGAATTCGAGATCCTTTCATGCCCACACAGGCCCCAACGGGATCTATTCGATCATCATAGGAATCAACGGCTACTTTTGCTTTTTCCCCTGGGATGCGCACCACTTTTTTGATGGTAATCAAGCCATCAAATACCTCCGGGATTTCCTGGAAGAACAATTGTTCCAAAAATTTCGGGGAACTTCTTGACATGATAATGGTTGGCTTGTTGCCCTTAAGTTCGACACTTTCAATGATCCCCCTTACATTATCCCCTTTTCGAAAGAAGTCTGACGGTATTTGGCGATCTTTTGGCAGGATGATCTCGTTCCCTTCATCATCTAGCAAGATAATGGCCTTATGCCGAATATGATGCACTTCGGCCGTATAAATCTCACCTTCGAGGTCCTTGAACTGTTTGTATATGGTCGTATTATCGTGTTCATGGATTTTAGAGATCAGATTTTGGCGCAGCGCCAAAATCGCCCTTCTTCCAAGATCTATGAGTTTTACTTCTTCGGAAACGTCCTCGCCTACTTCAAAATCAGGTTCGATCTTCCGGGCTTCCGACAAGGATATCTCCTCATTGGGTTCCTCTACCTCACCATCCTCAACGACCACCCTGTTTCGCCAAATTTCCAAATCGCCCTTATCAGGGTTAATGATGATATCAAAATTATCATCAGATCCGAATTTCTTTTTTAGGGCATTTCGAAAGACATCTTCCAAAATGGCCATAAGGGTAACCCTATCTATGAATTTATCGTCTTTGAATTCCGAGAAAGACTCGATCAGCGCAATGTTTTCCATCTCTAAACTACAATTAAAATTTTAATACAACTTTTGCTTCCTTGATTTCAGAAAATTTGATTTCCTTTCTTTTCTGAACCGTAATTTTACCTTTTCCGGTAGGCTTGGGTTCCCTTGCCTTCCATTCCAAGATTATACCATCGTCTTCGGTGGCCGCTAAATTCCCTTCAAAATCTTCTTGAAAGGTTGCCACATGAACTTTTCTTCCTATATTTTTTTTAAACTGTCTGGGCAAACGTATGGGCGATGCCGCCCCGGCAGAGGTCACTTCCAAGGAGAAATCTTCCTCCTCCCGATCTATATTATGCTCGATGGCCCGACTGATCTTAACACAATCCTCAACAGTAACTCCCGAATCACCATCTAAAACGACCTTTATTTTATTATCCGAGGTAATCGAAAAATCAATCAAAAATAGCGATTCATCCTCTATCAGGGCTTGGTTCAAAAGCTCCGCTACCTTATCCTTCAACATACGTTAACTTTACGTCTTCTAAAAATCCCGACTTGCGTCGGAATTGCTTCAATAACTAGGGTCAATATCCATAAATTAAGCCCTTGTCCCAAAGTATCAGCAATAAAAAAGAGGACTTTAGGGTCCCCTCATGAATACTTTTATATCCTTTCAGTGTTGCAAATATACAATTTTTTTGAATTCCATCACAGCTTTTGCTCCAGCTATTGAAATTTTGGGCTGGGTTAGCATGCCATAATGTATTCACTTGCCATTGCCCATTGAAGGAAGAAATAAAAAATGGTAATTGCCGATTAATTGGTATTTTTAAACAGTAAATAAACAACCCAGCGTATTCTATGGACATTATATCATCATTCGATTTTATTATTGCCGCCGCCGTAATCGTTATCCTTTCCTTTTGGTTCAATGGTATTTCAAAAAAGACAAACATCCCATCGGTGCTCATGCTAATTGTGTTGGGCATCATCTTAAAATATGTATTGGAATATTTTGTGCCCGATATTCCCGATTTTACGGGATCCTTGGAAATTTTAGGAACCGTGGGGCTTATTATGATCGTTCTGGAAGCGGCTTTGGAGCTTGAATTGAAACGTGAAAAACTGGTACCCATCCTCAAATCAATGGCCATTGCCCTGATCGGTCTGGTGGCTTCGGCCTGGGTGGCCGCGCTAATTATCTATCAGTTCATTCCCGAAATGACCATGCAATCGGCTTGGTTGTACGCGACCCCCCTCTCCATACTCTCTAGTGCCATTATAATTCCGAGTGTCGGCGGCCTGTCTGAAACCAAAAAGGAATTTCTTATTTATGAAAGTACCTTCTCGGATATCATGGGCATCATGATGTTTTATTTTCTTGCCGGAGGCTTAGATCCCAAGGAGGATTCAGGGGTAGCCGGCTTTGCCGGAAATATTATCTTGACCATTGTCGTGGCCCTCGTCGCTAGTTATGCCTTGATATTGATATTTCAAAGGATCAAAAGTCAGGCAAAGCAATTTTTGCTGATCGCGGTACTTTTGCTACTCTACGCAGTGGGTAAAAAAATGCACTTGTCCTCGTTGATTATCATCCTGATCTTCGGTTTGGTCATCAAGAACATTAAGGTATTCTTTCCAGGGAAAATGGAAGTGTTCCTCGAAAACGACAAAATCAATCAAATCTATCACGAATTGCATATCATTACACTAGAGACGGCCTTCGTTGTGCGCACCTTTTTCTTTGTGATTTTCGGACTTACGATCGTACTTGCCTCCCTGATCAGCTTCAAGGTGGCCTTGATAAGCCTGCTGATCATCGCCTCGATCTATGCCATTCGGTTTCTACTCCTGAGGGTCTTCATTGGTAAGGATATCTTTCCTCAGGTCTTTATCGCCCCTAGGGGATTGATTACCGTACTCTTGTTCTATGCCATCCCAGTGCAAGCGCATATACAGTCATTCGAATCGGGCGTATTGCTTTTTGTCATTATCGCCACCAGCCTGATCATGACCTGGGCCATGATCAAGGACAAA
>JALHST010000072.1 GCA_022865355.1 Maribacter sp.
AATATTATCATTTGTGTTTTTTTGTAATAAACATGGTAAGACCAATTTTAAACTTTTATTCCCCTCAAAAAGGGTTCCCTCCGATACCTTTTTATCAATTTTCATTTTTATCGGAGCGAAATAACAATTCTTGCGCCTAAAATTGCCACGTGCCCTTATATCGACAGGGAAAGTTCGCCAATTGCCATTGGCTTCCTGATAGGAAAGCTCGGTTTGGACATAGGTACTGTCATTGGTTTCCTTATTGACATCTTTGATGGAATAACTTAATTTTATGGGCAGTATCGATTCACTTGTAAAAAGCTCGGTAACTTCGATCTGGGCATCGATGGCGGCTACATCCTGTGAATAGATAGTATTACTCAGGATAAAAAGCACTAAAAGGAATGGGTAAATGACTTGCTTTTTCATAAAATTTCGTCTAGATTTAATAAATATAGCCAAAAAATACTCTTTTTTGAAAAATTACCTGACCATTTTGAACCGAAGGACGCTTTTTGTAATGGTAATATCAATCGTCACCATCTTAGTTTCCTATGAATACAAAATAAGCTATAATGTCGATTTAACCTTAATAAGTATCGCCGTTATCTTCCCATTGGTCTTCACAATTCGAGGATCGTTCCGACGAAGGGAGAAGGCATTGGAACATCTCAGTCAGTTCAGGGCCTCGTTAAAGACCGTTCAATATTTCGTAACCTGTGACCAAACCTTATCCGCGGAAAATAAAACGGAATTCACAAACATTTTGTTGGAAATTAGTGATAAGGTCGTCGACCATCTTAAAAGTTCTGATCATGGCACGGCCGATCTCGATGCCATTGTTGATAAGCTTTATCATTCGATCCTAGACAAAAATGTAACGATTCCCAAGGGATTAAGGGAAAAGATATTTAGATACCTGAATGACCTGCATGAAGCAATTGAAAATCTGCATGCCATTCATGTTCATCGAACCCCAATAAGCCTGAAGGCGTATTGTCTTATTTTTATTTATGTTTTTCCGCTTATTTATGCCCCTACCATAATTCATAGTATAGGTTTGGAGACTGCTAAGTGGGTTACCTATTTCATTGTCCTTTCGAGCGAGTTTATCCTAATATCGTTATATAATATTCAAAATCAACTGGAATATCCTTTTGATGATGTCGGATTGGATGACATTAAACTGGATATTTTTAAAATCAACAGATAGGCATACAGTAATTGATAGTTGATTTGAAAAGCATTTGACAATCCTAAAATGTA
Organism: Maribacter sp.; assembly: GCA_022865355.1. Lineage (GTDB taxonomy): Bacteria > Bacteroidota > Bacteroidia > Flavobacteriales > Flavobacteriaceae > JALHST01. The sequence continues at coordinate 1,249 of JALHST010000072.1, forward strand.
GGCAATTTGAATTTGGGCCTGAATATAAAAACATAGGGCATTCAGCGAAGAATGCGCCACTTGCCAACTTCCACCTATCATAACGCACTACGAGGTAACCGTCAATTGTTTTTTGCGAACCTCAACTTCATGCGGTTCACTATTTTCTGGAAAAACCGTACCTTCGACAACTCATATTACCATACTGCATGAATTTTACCCTACCCGAAAAATTGGCCATTGTAAACGCAATCGATGCCGTTATGTATGCCGATGGAATTATCCACAATGGGGAAATCGATGCCCTAGGCCTACTGATGAAGCGCATTGATTTTGATAGCAACTTTATCGTACAAGCCAGAAATGTATCCGCTAAACAGGGTTTGTTGCTACTAGATGGCATGCCAGAAGCTAAAAAGCAAGCCCTGGCCATTATTTTGCAAGATATGGCTAAGGCAGATGGTTTTGTTCATGAAAAGGAAATCGCCCTGATTATAAATATCTTTGCCTCTATCGGTATCGGTCATGAATTTAAAGAGTGACGCTCTACCTGTCCTTTGTTCCATAACAGGCATTTCGGCTAGAATTGAACTATTTTCTGAAACTAAATGTATTGCAAAATGATCAAAGACCAACATTGCCATTTTGCTCCCCAACTCTTTATAAAAAGTGGTATTCCCGATATCAGTTTTTATTAAAAAGCGTTTGGCGCAATAAAATTAAGACGATGGACGAATGAAGATCAGAATATACATGTGGCCGAACTCATGATTGATGGGGCTCTCTTTCATGTGCACGAAGAAAAGCCAATGGCCGGCCGATTGGAGCCAAGGAGTATTCAGGGAACCACGGCATTGATCGGACTATTTGTTGCCGACATAGACCAAGTCATGCAGCGGGCGGTCACGGCTGGGGCAACGGTCATTTCTCCTGCAAGAACCTATGACTACGGGTATCGCCAAGGAGAAATCAAAGACCCTTTTGGGCATGTATAGCTTATTGAAATGAGGGTCGCATAATTTTGATTATCGATTAGATCCTGAAAGCACCATCCTGTTAAATAATGGCGTCGTCCGTGCTCTTTATGAACCGTCTATAGGCTGGTGAATTGCCTTGGGAAACTAGTGTTCGATCATCCCTCGATGGCCACGATTGTCTAAAAACCCATAGATTGGATACCTCATAAAAAATCTTCATTTCATAAGTACGAAGGATTTGCTTCGAATAAAATCATAACTTCTTGAGAGCACAATAGAAAAGTCAACCCGGTCTTTGGAAAATTGTTCTAGCCAAAGCTCCTGTGTTCAAAAAAATTATCCGAATATTCAAATCAAAATTACCCTATGACCACCCTCTCCGTGAAATTAGAAGCTTATCCCAATCTTTTAACGGGATCCTTTAAATAGAACACGTGTCGTACTCTCACAAAAAAGCCTTATTTTCAAGGACCTAATTTTAACGTATGGCCAGCAGACGAAAATTTATTAAAAATATAGGTGCCATTTCTATGGCCACTACTTTGCCTTTGGGCAAGGCTTCCGCCCATAGCGCCACAAAAAAAAAAGATGCCATTAAAGTTGGCCTGATTGGGGTACACGGTATGGGATGGGCAGACCTCTCCTCCTTTTTAAAAAATAAAGGAACCGCTTGCGTCGCGCTTTGCGATGTGGATGCGGAACTCCTTAAAGGTCGTGCCGATGAATTGGAAAATCAAACTGGGCATCGGCCTAAAACCTTTAATGACCATCGCGAAATGCTTGAGCTTAAAGAACTTGACGCCGTGTTTATAGGAACTCCCGATCATTGGCATTGTTTACAGATGATCGATGCTTGCGAAGCAGGGAAAGACGTATACGTAGAAAAACCGATAGCCAACAGCATTTTTGAGGCAGATCTGATGGTTAAGGCGGCGCGCAAAAATAACCGCGTTGTACAGGTGGGGCAATGGCAACGCAGCGACCCACATTGGATAGCCGCACTTGATTACTTACATTCAGGTACCTTGGGCAAGATTCGCCAGGTAAAGGCCTGGGCCGATGTCAATTATGGCCGTGGTTTTGATGTGGTCCCCGATTCAGAAGCACCCTTGGGCGTAGATTATGATCGCTGGTTGGGACCTGCGCCCAAGCGACCTTTTAATAAAAATCGATTTCATGGTACCTTTCGATATTTTTGGGATTATGCCGGGGGTCTTATGACCGATTGGGGCGTTCATATGCTCGATATGGTCTTAGCAGGAATGAAAGCGACAGCCCCCATATCGGTTGTGGCGATTGGTGGAAAACTAGCTTTTCCGAGCGATGCCGCTGAAACCCCGGATACCTTGACCACGGTCTATGATTTTGGCGATTTCAGTTTCATTTGGGAACAATTTATGGCTATGGGCACTGCGCCCTATTTGGAGGAATCTGGCGAGCCAGGGGTGGCGTTTATCGGGGAGAACGGTATTTTGGCCATCAATAGGGCAAGTTGGAAAATCATCCCACAGGAAGCCGATGGCAAGTATCTTACAGAAGTTTTACCGACCCGCAAAAGCTGGAGCAACGGCCTGGATGCACATACCAAAAACTTTTTCGAATGCATACAAAATAGAAAAGACCCTCATTGCACTATTGAAATGGGACGCGATGCGGCCACCTTGGCCCATTTGGGCAATATTGCCTATCGAACTCGAAAAAAACTGGAATGGGATGACTTGAACAACAGCATTCCCAATATTCCCGAGGCGAATCATTATCTGAAACCCGAATATCGGCCCCCTTGGAAATTGAAGGAGTACTAAATAAAGCGGTTTGGGTGGCATATAGAATTGCCCCATTTTTATTAGAGAATAGAAAAGAGACAAATTAAAACTTTCAGAAATATATATATGAAAAATACAACACTTTGCCTTTGTGCTGGTTTATTGCTGATTGCCATGGCCTGCAGGGAAAACAAGATGCAGACCAATGATTTTGCCGGTAATTTTATCATCGACGATTCGGTCAAGATGCGCATTGATAGTACTTTACAGGCTTTTGTGACTTCTGGAAATATCGCCGGGGTATCGGCCTTGATCTTTGAAAAGGACAAAGAAGTGTATTACGGTGCATTCGGGGAGGCCGATAGGGAGTCGCAAAGACCCATGGACCGCAATACGATCGTACAGATTTATTCAATGACCAAGCCCATAACAGGTACCGCCCTGATGACCTTATGGGAGGAAGGCAAATTCGATTTAGATGATCCCCTTTCAAAATACGCCCCGGAATTTGCGAATATGAAAGTATATGTGGGTGAGGATGCTTCGGGCAAACCTATTTTGGAGGAAGTACGTCGCGAGATCACCATTCGCGATATCACCCGTCATACCGCAGGTTTTCCTCGCAATAGCGATATGCCCGGCCTAAGCAAGCTTGTTGCCGAAGCCGATGCGATGAACCGTGAGAATACCTTGACCCAAATGGCGGAAAAAATGGGGAAAACACCGCTCGCTTTTCAACCAGGTACCCAATGGGAATATGGCCCCTGTGTTGACGTACAGGCTTTTATGGTCGAACGGATCTCGGGAGTACCCTATGGCGAATATGTACGCCAACATGTATTAGACCCTCTTGGTTTGAAGGAAACCCGGTATTATATTCCCCAAGAAGATCGTGATCGTTTTGCGGCGCTCTACATCCGAAAAGCCGAAGGCGACTTGGTGCGTGATACCGTTACCTACGATAATTATACCGAGCATTGGCCTTTGACCCGCGGCGGATCGGGTCTTACTTCTACTTTGGACAATTATATGCGTTTTGCAAGAATGTTGGTTAACAAGGGTACCTTGGATTCAATCACCATTCTAAAACCCGAGACCGTAAAGCTCATGGCAACCAATCAACTGGCCGACAGTATTACCGAGCGTTCCTTTTTGCCAAGTAAAGGGCAGGTAGGTTTCGGTATCGATTTTGCCGTTCGGGTAGCACCTCCCAAAGACGCCAAGGAAAACATGGGAGTTGTCGGTGAGTTCTTTTGGGACGGGGCCGCAAGTACCCTTTTTTGGGTTGATCCGGCAAATCAAATCACTGCAGTGTTGTTCGTGCAATTATTTCCTTATGATCAAATCGGGCTTCACCATGCCTTTAGGGATGCAGTTTATGGGACATATAAAGCCAGCAAATGATTATATTCGATAAAAAAATTGAAAGGTGGGTTTTTGGCTCTTTACCACCTATCAAACCTAAAACCATTAGTATGTTACGAAAACTGATTTTTTTATTCATAGTCCTAGGAATTACAACGGGTGGCCAGGCCCAAAATTCGGATTCATTATACATTCGCGAGCACTACGACTTGAAGGAGTATCGCATTCCCGTACGTGATGGCGCCGAACTTTTTACTGTCGTATACACCCCTAAGGATACTTCAAAAAAATATCCGATCCTCTTGAACCGAACCTGTTACAATGCGTCCGGATATAGCAATTTTGAAATAGACGATTACCCATCTAAATACCTTTTCCAGGATGGTTATATTTTTGTCTTCCAAGATGTTCGGGGACGTTATATGTCTGACGGTGCCTTCGATAATATGCGGCCCAATATGCCCGGAAACGATCCAAAGAACAAATCCGATATTGACGAAAGTTCGGATACCTGGGATACCATCGATTGGATGATCAAACACCTCCCCGACAATAACGGCAAGGTCGGAATGTACGGCATTTCATATCCGGGGCATTATACCGCGGCCGGCATGATCGATGCACATCCTGCTTTGAAGGCTTCCTCCCCCCAAGCCCCCATCGCGGATTTTTTCTTTGACGACTTTCATCATCAGGGGGCTTATCTGGAAAGCTATTCCGCAGCATTCGCCGTTTTCGGATATCAGAAGGAAGGCCAGACCCGTACACCTTGGTACCTCGATAAAATTAAGCGCTTTTACGACAATCCCCCCGCTGATGCCTATGATTTTTACTTAAGGTTGGGGCCTTTAAAAAATCTCACCGAAAAATTTCACAATGACAACTTCTTTTGGAAACAGATTATAGATCATCCCAATTATGATGAATTTTGGCAGAAACGAAACCTACTGCCCCATTTGAAAAATATTACCCCCGCCGTGATGACGGTAGGCGGTTGGTTCGATGCTGAAGACCTTTACGGGCCATTGAACATCTATAAAACCGTGGAGGCCACAAGTCCGAAAGCTAAAAACACGATTGTCATGGGCCCATGGGACCACGGAGGCTGGGCACGCGAAAGAGGTAAGACTACCCATAACCACATCTATTTCGGTGATAGCATTTCAACCTTTTATCAAAGGGAAATTGAACGCAAATTCTTTGGGCATTATTTAAAGGACGAAGTAACCGACCCCTTGCCAGAGGCATATATGTTCGACACCGGTTCAAAAAAATGGGAAACCTTCGATGCCTGGCCTCCCAAGGAAATAGAAGCCGTAACCCTCTATTTTGGGGAAAACGGTGTATTAAGCATCAATAAGCCCACCAACAAGCAAGCCGCCTTCGAATACACCAGTGATCCCAAAAAGCCAATACCCTATACCTCGCAAATCGAAGGCTTGACCTTTACGCCCCGTAGGTTTATGTCAGATGATCAGCGTGAGGCATCGCGCCGGCCCGACGTGCTTACGTTTGAAACGGAAGAACTTGTAGATGAAAGAACCCTTGCTGGCGAGATCATGGCAAAATTAAAGGTTTCCATGACTGGAACCGATGCCGATTTTGTCGTAAAGTTGATTGATGTATATCCTTTGGATCATCTGAATTACGAACACAATCCCGATAACATAATCATGGGTGGCTACCAACAATTGGTGCGTTCCGAGGTGTTCCGGGGCAGGTTTCGAAACAGTTTCGAAAAACCTGAACCTTTTGTCCCAGGGCAAATAAGTGATATCAATTTTCGCTTGCAGGATGTATTGCATACCTTTAAAAAAGGGCATCGTATCATGATCCAGATACAAAGTACCTGGTTCCCCTACATCGATCGGAATCCGCAGAAATATGTCGATAATATCTATAAGGCCAATGAGGAAGACTTCATAAAATCGACCATTTCGGTCTATGGATCCTCCTCGATCCAAGTGGGAGGCGTGTTAGATTGTTGCGAGCCTAAACCCTTTCAGTTAAGGGATGCCCCTAGAATCAAGGATTAAATAGGAGAATACCCTACATTTGCCCATACGTACTTAAAATATTCTAATTATTATTGATTTTTGGAGCTTTACCCTATGAAAAATTATCTTTTTGCGCTTTTGGCCCTTATGGCTTTTGCCATCCAGGCACAACATACCATATCTGGCAATTTTTCGCCGGCCAAGGATTACAAATGGCTGATCGCCTATCATATAAATCCGGGTACCCAAGCCTATGTTTCGGACACCAAACTCGATGATGGTAAATTTACGCTTACTTTACCCGCTACAAGCATTCCCGGTATCTATCGTTTGGTCTATGGCATACCGGAAACTGAATTCTATTTCGACGTACTTTATGATGGCCAGGAAGATATTCAACTTTCCTTCGATACAAAAAATGGGGTTTCTTATAAAGTATCCGAAGAAAATAAAATTTTTAACGCTTATTTGCGTGAAATTAACGGGGCAAAACAAGGCTTCATGGACTTCTATGCCGCCGGAAAAACGGATGCCGCCAGTTATAAAAAATTGGCAGTGACGCTCAATCAAATTCAGACCTCCTATGAAGAGGGCAGTAAGGGAATGCTGGTGCAGAATTTAATCAAAACGAATCGTCCCTATATTCCTGAAAATTTTGAATCGAATGCGTCGTATTGGCAGCATAAAAAGGACGATTATTTTAAACATATCGACCTAAAAGATCCGCTGTTGCAGGCTTCAAGCTTTGTGACTGACAAATTGATCAATTATGTCTTCATGCCAACTAGCGCGGAGAAGCAGCCCAAAGAGTCTACTGAGAAGATCCAAATACAAAATAGTCGCATTTTGAATGAACAATTGCAGGGATCTGACCTGGCCTATCAATTGCACTTGTATCAAATTCTTTGGAATAAGGCCGTAACTTTCGAATATAATGGCACCGCGGATTTTATCTTTAATAGTTACATTCAACCCTTGGCCAAAGCGACCAACAACGAAAAGGCCATCGACGAGATTACCAATCACAATCGACTCAGGATCGGGGCCAAGGCGCCTGGAATTACTTGGCATGAAGGCGCTATAACCAAAAAATTAAGCGATTTGGAAGGTGGTGACTGTTATGTGCTTATTTTTTGGAGCAGCACATGTTCCCATTGCTTAAATGAACTTCCCAAGCTGCACAAAAAACTCATGGCATTTCCACAAGTAAAAGTGCTTGCCGTGGGATTGGAAGACGATGATAGTACCTGGAAGGTAGAATCAGCCAAATTAAACGGTTTTGAACATGCCATGGCCCTGGGCAAGTGGGAGAACGAATATGTAAAACTCTACGATGTTCACCAAACGCCCACCTATTATATTTTGGATAAGGACAAACGTATCATAGACAAACCACAGACTCAGGAAGAAGTTATCAAATTCTTGTCGAATTAGGCGATTGATTTTTTTAATGTGGTTGTTTCGAGTGATTGCTTCACGAGGAACAGTAGCGACATGGTGATCCGTTAATTTGGAACTCAGATACGGCGAATCGTATCACTGTTTCGAAATCGTCTTCTCATGCGTATTGACCTCCTTCAATCGTGAGCAAAACTAGCTACGGTTATCCTATGTTTTACAGGGTTTTGAGATCCTTTATGGTCTTGAAAGCCACGTCTACCTGATCATCATCGACCAGGATGGTAAACTCGTTGGTGGTCGAAATGACCTCATATAATACAATACCTTCCCATGCTAATCGCTGAAAAATAAAATAATAGATGCCGGGTACCGAGACGTTTTCGGCAGGCAGTTTTACCGTAATCGAAGAAAGATCCTTGGCTTTTTGAGTACATTTTTCCTCCTTAAAAAGTGCCTCGACCGTATTGTCCAAAATATTACTGACAACAATATTGATTTCATTCACGCCTCTGGAGGAGGTATAGAATACATCCTTATTTTTATTAATTTCTCTTAATAAAAGGGTCTGATTCTCCAATATCGAGTCTGAGACCAAAAAAGTAAAATCGGTCAATGAAGATCGCACCGTAATCTCACCAATATTCTTGAGTACCCTAATAATCTTATGGGTGGCCCTAAACTCCAGATCGTCTGAAAGACGTTTTAAAGCCATGACAATTGCGCCGTTTCGGATATCCTTTCCGAGTTCGTGCTCGATCTCAGGCTTGACGATTCGTGATAAAGAAGTTAGGTTGATAATACCTTGAGCCAAAGCGCTTTGAAGAAATGGCTTCTTTTTGATGTAATTTTCTACAACTGAGGAAATGGTTTTCATTCTGACGTACCAATTTGATTGAGCGAATCTCAAAAATAACAAATTGTTACAAATAAAACAAATAATATAATACGCCTCCTTTTTTTGCCCGAAAGATCGATTTTAAAACCGGTCTTATCCGACGAAATTTGAAGCAGATCGTATTCTGATTCATCTAAGTTTATTCATTTTTACAACAAGTGGCACGTTTCGCGCGTGCCTAGAAATGATAAAAGGCACTTTTTAAATGTTCAATTTGAAAAATCTTAGGATTCCTTAAGATGGCAATAATATCAAACCGCACTTCTACATCCAGACCATTTTCGCTAACATAATGATCGGCCCCCATAACCAAAAGACGTATTTTTTTCTTCGTTATGGTTTCGGCTATATTTATAATTTGATCATTACTGCGAGACCGCACCTCGACCATGGCCAATACATTCGCTTTTTGAGCAATAATATCAATCTCTGAATTTAAATATCTAAAATTCCGGTATTTGATCGTATAACCCTGCTCTACCAAAAAATTGGCCGCCAGGTCCTCCCCCTCTTTTCCAAACTCGTTATGCTTCCCCATCGTACCCTCAAAAAATTAGTTGATTTTGTGCATTTCATCGAAAAAATAGGTGCTTTGGCGCACTTTTTCAAACAATCGACTTAAATTGATCCTCCATATGACGAAAATACTAGGATAAATATACTATCCAAAATCTTTAAGCGTTAAGAATTTGCCCCCTACACACATGAATTGTTCTTAAAGCTTTAAAAAACTATGGAATACTTCGTTAATTGTAATACTTCTACATTAGCGCCGTACACAACTCCCTTGGATATAACTCGGGTTGCGCATTTGTACAGAAGACTGGGGTTTAGTGCCTCTGTAACCGCTATCAATCAAGGGGTAGGTCAATCTGCCGCCGGTTTAGTCGACAACCTTATCAATCAAGCGATCGGCATGGCTCCGCTATCTCCCCCGGTTTGGGCCAATTGGAACGATACCAACTACCCAGCGGATGACGATGCCAGAAACCAACTAGTCAATACCCAAAGGGACGAATGGCGAATGGCCTATGGCAATGCCTTGTTGAACAACAATTTAAGAGACCGACTTAGCTTTTTCTGGAGCAACCATTTCGTTACCGAATTGGACGTCTACAACTGTAACTCGTTCCTATATTATTATACCGATTGCCTGCAGCGCAATGCAATTGGCAATTTTAAGACCTTTGTTAGCGAAATTGGCCTTACAAGTGCCATGCTCTATTACCTTGATGGCGTATATAATAACGGTGACAATCCCAATGAAAATTATGCCCGGGAGCTTTATGAGCTCTTTACCTTAGGTGAAGGAAACGGGTATACCGAACAGGACATCATTGAAACCGCCAGGGCACTCTCGGGATATGTTGAACGCGGCCCGGAAGGATGTATGCAAGTAACATTCGATCCCACAAAACATGATGCAGGCAGTAAAACCATTCTTGGTCGGAGCGGTAATTGGGGCTATGACGATGTCATCAATATCCTTTTTCAACAGCGACCCAATGAAATAGCCGAATTCATTTGTCGAAAATTATATGAGTTCTTTGTGCATCCAGATTCAATGGACGCTACAGGAAATGGGCAGGCCATAATCTCAGGAATGGCGGCCACTTTTATTGCAAGCAATTTTGAAATTGCCCCGGTTTTATCACAACTTTTCAAAAGTCAGCACTTTTTTGATGACGAAGCTATTGGAGTTATTATAAAGAGTCCATTTGACTTTTACCTGAACTTATTCAAGGAATCGGGTTTTGCCTATACCGATACTGATTTGGCGGGGGTAATTAATTATAGTTCGATGTTGAGCCAGACCTTGTTCGACCCGGTGGATGTGGCAGGTTGGCAAAGGGATAGGACCTGGATCAATACCAACTTCATTATAGGCCGTTGGTTGACGATAGAGGCGCTCATTGATTCTTTCTATCAAAATGACAACGAGCAATTCAGGGATTTTGCCATGTCAATCGTTGGAAATGCCGGACTTACCAGCAATAACCCCGATGTAATTGCCAGGCCGATGATCGATTTCATACTACCCAAAGGGCTACTTACCGAAGCTGATTATGAAAGGGGTTTTGCCGCATTTAGAAGTGATGTCGATGAAACCTATTACGAGGGAGGCACCACTCCGACCTGGACGCTGGCCATCTGGCCACAGGCACCTTTCCAAGTGTATTTGTTACTGCAATTTCTAGCAAGAGAACCCGAATTTCAACTTAAGTAATACCTACGTCTATGTGCAACAATCATATACCCATAAAAATTAATAAAAACGAAGAACACGACTTTGAACACAAATACTGGAGTCGACGCTCATTTTTACAAGCACTTGGCATAGCGGGTTCTGGATCGATGATGCTGGGCTCCAGCATGTTGACCGCCTCGGCCCCTTCGCCGTTTACAGCAGCCATTGCGGCCGCGGAAACTGACAATATATTGATTCTGATTCGATTATCCGGCGGCAACGATGGTCTAAGTACGGTGATACCCATTGAACAGTATGACGCGTATGCCAATGCCCGTCCCAATATTTATATTCCCGAAAGTAAGGTTTTGAAATTGACCGACGAATATGGTGTTCCCTCCTATATGAGCGCCTTGCAATCGATGTGGGGCAATGGCCAATTCAAGGCAGTGCATGGTGTTGGCTATCAAAATCAGAGTCTTTCACATTTTACGGGTTCTGACATCTTTGCGAATACCGATTTGACCACTACCAACTTCACGGGTGAAAATACCGGATGGATGGGCCGGCATTTTGAGAATATCTATCCCGATTATCTGATTAACCCACCGGCAGCCCCGGCGGCTATACAAATCGGTCAATTCGGAAGTTTGGTTTTTCAAGGCGAAGAAACCAATTATGCCTTTGTTACCTCAAACATAGACCAGCTCGAACAAATCGCAGAATCAGGATTGCAATATAGTTTGGACCAAACCTTGTTCGGCGATTGTATGTACGGCGATCAATTAAAATTCTTGCGCGGTGTGGCCAATACCACCTATGAGTATTCTGGTCTTATCCACGAGGCGTATATGCGGGGTCAGAATCAAGTAGAATACCAGGACAATTACTTTGCCCGACAGATGGCCCTTTTGGCAAGATTGATCAAGGGAAACTTGGGCACCAAGGTATATATGATCTCTATGGGAGGTTTTGATACACACGGGAATCAGCCTTTGGCGCACGAGCGCTTAATGTCCAACCTTTCGGTGGCCATCGACAATTTTTATGATGATGTCGCCTTTACCCAACAAGACGACAAGGTATTGAGTATGACTTTTTCGGAATTTGGAAGACGTATATTTGAAAATGGTTCGAACGGTACCGATCACGGTAAGGCAGCCCCTACCCTGTTTTTTGGCTCGGGCTTAAATGGGAGTGCCTTTGTAGGTGACCACCCGACCTTGAATAACCCGGATGGCCGTGGTAACTTGGAATATACAATGGATTTTAGGGACCTGTATGCGACCGTCATGGCAGAATGGCTTTGTATTCCTATTCCCCTAGTAGAACAACATTTGTTAGACCACCCCTATGCACCGGTAAATCTAGGATTCAATTGTAGTGGCATTGATTTCCCCGATATCGTCTATAGCGATGGCAATCCGACCTTACCCACGCCTCCTGATGGCACACCACCGAATCCGGAGTTAATGAATGGAATCGTTCATAAACCGTTTTATCCTACTGATAGCACCCCGTCAATTTATTTGGAAATGCCCTTTAGCGCCCATGTAGATATACAGTTATACAATATTTTAGGGCAAAATGTGGGTACGATTTTCAATGAGATGATGATGGAAGGATCGATTGAAATAAATATACGGGAGCGAATGCCCAATTATCTGGCCACAGGAAAATATATCTATAGAATACAAGTGCAGGACCAAAAAATGAGCAAATCGGTCATGGTCGCCTAGTAAGAGTTCCCCACTATGTAACTTAGCCTTCGGATGTGTCTATTGACAAACCGGGGGCTTTGGTTTTTTATATTGCTTCACTTTTGGCAATTGGTCAAACCCTATCCCGTAAAATGGTGGACACGAACATCGGAAAGTATCCATGGGCGTTTTTGGCCGATCATAATTATCCCCTTTTCTAAGTATTGCACCCACAAAAATCTGTATTTTTGGGCCTTAATTTGAAATTTAATGGCTGATAGTCCATCATCGGAAACAACTGACAAAAAAGCAGACAGGTATACAATTACTGCAGCACTGCCATATACCAATGGCCCCATACATATTGGACATTTGGCGGGAGTCTATGTTCCTGCCGATATTTATGCACGGTATTTAAGGCTCAAGGGCTACGATGTGGCGTTCGTATGTGGTAGTGATGAACATGGGGTGGCCATTTCAATGAAAGCCAAAAAAGAAGGGGTTAGCCCAAAGGAAGTCATAGACAAGTATCACGGCATTATAAAAAAATCATTCGCCGAATTTGGGATTACCTTTGATAATTATTCGAGAACATCGGCCCCTATACATCATAAAACAGCCTCCGATTTTTTCAAGAAACTATATGATCAAGGTGATTTTGTCGAGGAAACCACGGCCCAATTATATGACCAAAAGGCCCATCAGTTTTTGGCCGACCGTTTTGTTATAGGAACCTGCCCCAAATGCGGTCATGAAGAAGCATATGGCGATCAGTGCGAGAACTGTGGGTCAACCTTAAATGCCACGGATCTTATCAATCCGAGATCGACCCTAACGGGAGCAATCCCTGTTATGAAGGAAACAAAACACTGGTTTTTACCTTTGGACCGCTATGAGGATTTTCTAAGGGAATGGATTTTAGTCGGCCATAAAAACGATTGGAAACCCAATGTTTATGGGCAATGCAAATCATGGATCGATGGCGGTCTTGAAGCGCGTGCCGTTACCCGCGACCTCGATTGGGGCATACCGGTACCCGTTGCCGGTGCGGAAGGCAAGGTACTCTATGTTTGGTTCGATGCCCCTATCGGTTATATTTCCTCCACAAAGGAATGGGCCGAAAGAGAGGGTAAGGATTGGGAGCCCTATTGGAAAGACAAACGAACAAAACTGGTACATTTTATCGGCAAAGACAATATCGTTTTCCATTGCATTATTTTCCCTGCCATTCTCAAGGCACATGGCGATTATATCTTGCCTGATAATGTGCCGGCGAATGAATTTTTGAATTTGGAAGGCAACAAGTTATCCACCTCCAAAAACTGGGCGGTTTGGCTTCATGAATATTTAGAGGATTTTCCCGATATGCAAGATGTGCTGAGGTATACTTTGACCGCCAATGCCCCTGAAACCAAGGACAACGATTTTACCTGGAAAGATTTTCAGGCTAGGAACAATAATGAACTGGTCGCCATTTTTGGAAACTTTATCAACCGTGTGGTAGTCCTGACCAATAAATACTATAATGGCGTCGTTCCTGCACCAGCCACCTTTTCTCAGCTTGACACAGACACCCTCGCCGAACTTAGAAAAATTCCGGCGACCATTTCAAGCGCCTTAGAGCGCTATCGTTTTCGGGAAGCCAGCCAAGAACTTATGAACCTGGCCCGCCTCGGAAACAAATACTTGGCTGATGAAGAACCCTGGAAGGCCATTAAGGAAGATGAATCGCGCGTTCGGACCATCATGTTCGTTGCTTTACAAATAGCAACCGGATTGGCAATTCTTAGTGAGCCCTTTTTGCCTTTTACCTCCGATAGGCTTAAGAAGATGCTCATGGTCACGTCGACTACACCAAGTGACCCGAATGGGACACCGGATACAACGGAAGCTTCTCTTGGCTGGAACGCGGTCTCTACCATTGAAACGCTACTTCCATCGGGCCATCAAATTGGTCAGGCGGCGTTGCTTTTCTCAAAAGTGGAGGACGATACGATACAACGTCAACTAGATAAATTGGAAGCTACCAAAAAAGATAATGAATCTGCAAATAGAACCCTAATGCCACAAAAAGAAACCATTACCTTCGAAGATTTCGCTAAATTGGATATTCGGGTGGGTACCATTCTTGCCGCTGAGAAAATGGCAAAAGCCAAAAAATTACTCATACTTAAAGTGGACACGGGTCTCGATACGCGGACCATAGTTTCTGGTATTGCCGAAAGTTACGCTCCCGAAAATATAATCGGAAAAAGAGTTGCGGTGCTTATTAACCTAGCGCCTCGTGATTTACGTGGAGTAGCGAGCGAGGGGATGATCTTGATGGCTGAAAGTGCCGATGGAAAACTAGTGTTTGTGAACCCCGATGAGGATAATGTTGGTAACGGTGGGGTAATCAATTAGTATTACAGACTTGATGCCATAGCTGTCACGCTATTGACAAGCCATTCAAGTAATTTCAATGACTCTCTCGATTTGCTCAGGTAGGAGTATCCTATTGCAAATCATTAATCCTAACGAATTCGCCCGATTCGCACTTTTAAGCATACCATGTGCCATGCACCATCAGCGGACAAGGTCGACCGGTAATACGGGTTAACGGCCAAATTTGATACACTCAAGATTCCCGAAGCATTCTATTTTACGGCAATCAAAATATCAATGTAGCGGTTCGCAATATAAAAATCGAAATGGTAATTTGAACACCTATAGGTTTTTTCTTCCATTATGGTTACATTTAATTCTGCTAAAATATTATGGACAACCTGAAATTCACATCCCAGTTCTTTTTTGCCATTTTATGCATTTCATTTATAGCTTCCTGCAGGGACATGAAAAAGCAAGAATCGAAGGTCCTTGGGAAAATAGCAACTCCGCAAGCTAACAAGATCAAGCTCCTCTTTGATACCGATGCCAATAATGAATTAGATGACCAACATGCCCTGGCTTATATGTTGATGAACGGGGATTTCTTCGACGTCGTGGGAATTACCGTGAATGCTACCGATAATGGCGGTACGATTCAAAAACACTATGACGAAGCAAACAGGATATTGCAACTTTGTAATCTGAATGGGAAGATTCCTTTATTACTAGGTGCCAATGAGGACTTTAAAGCGATATCCCAACACTTCGATACGACCCAATTCGATGGCCAGGCCGCAGTTGATTTTATTTTAGAAAAAACAAAAAAGGAGAGTCTTATTCTAGTAGCCGTTGGCAAGTTGACCAATATTGCATTGGCACTTAAAAAAGACCCATCGTTTGCAGAAAGAACAAAAGTGGTTTGGCTAGGTTCAAACTATCCCGATCCGGGGGAATACAATCAGGACAATGATACCTTGGCAATGAATTATGTATTGAACAGCGCTATTCCTTTTGAAATGGTTACCGTTCGCTATGGAAAACCATCGGGAACGGATGCTGTTTCAGTTTCACATTCTGAAATCAATTCGAAAATGCCGGGATTAGGACCTGAGGCCAAACAACCGATTATAGGAAGACATGGTGGCGAATTCAAAAATTTTGGGGATTATTCCGTCAACCTATTTGATCATATTGATTATCATTCCGATGCCCAAACCCGACCTCTGTTCGATATGGTAGCATTGGCAATTGTCAAAAATCCGAATTGGGGAAAGAAAAAAAATATTCCCGCCCCAATTTTGATAAATAATCATTGGATGGAAAGACCGAATAATAAAAGAGTAATTTCCATCTGGGAGAATTTCGATAAAGCGGCTATTTTAAATGATTTTTATAAAACTTTGGAGCATCCCATCCTAGTAAAGACAATAAATTAATAATATCCCATAAAAATGAAACATTTAGTCACCATCGTATTTGCCTTATTTTTGGCCACGACCTCTGCTCAGACAAGTTCGGTCCAAAAAACCGGCCCGCTAACAAAGGTATCTCCTGAAACCGTCGGTATGTCAGTAGAACGATTGAACCGCATCGATGCCATGCTTCAGAAAGCGGTAGATGATAAGCAGGTACCCGGCGTCGTGGCCCTGATTGCGCGAAACGGCAAAATCGTCTTTGATAATACATACGGCATGGCCGATAATCAATCAAAAAAAGCCATGATCAATGAGGCGATTTTTAGGATTGCTTCCCAATCAAAGGCGATCACTTCGACCGCGGTCATGATGCTTTGGGAAGAAGGAAAGTTTAGAATGGATGATCCCATTTCAAAATACATTCCAGAATTCGGGGAAGCGGTAGTACTGGATACCTTTAATGAAAAGGATTCTACCTATACCACAAAACCAGCCACCTCACAAATAACGATCCGTGATTTAATAACCCATACATCCGGATTGGGATATGGGGTTATTGATGGCGATGAACGTTTTAAAAAAATATATGCCAAGGCAGGAATTACCGATCTTTTTACCACCGAAGAGATAACCATTGGGGAAAGTGTGAAAAAATTGGCAAAATTGCCCTTACACCATAATCCCGGAGAAAAATTTACCTATAGTGAAGGTCTTGATGTCCTCGGTTATCTTATTGAGGTACTATCAGGTATGCCCTTTGATCAATTTTTACGGACACGTATTTTCGATCCCTTGGGAATGAACGATACCTGGTTCTACCTCCCCAAAGACAAACAGGATCGTTTGGTTGCCGTGCAACAGAAAGTAGATGGCGCCTGGAAAAAATACCCAACCACTTTTTATGACACCGACTATCCCAAAAAAGGGGCCATGCGATTTTTCTCTGGCGGTGCCGGACTCTCCAGTACAGCAAAGGATTATGCTACGTTTCTACAGATGTACTTGAATGAAGGCGAACTAAATGGCAAACGGCTCCTGAGTAGAACAACGGTGCAAAGCATTATGGGCAACCAAACCGACACTTTATTTGGCGCTGGCAAAAAGTACTACGGCCTCGCTTTTGGAGTCGTTACGCCGGAAGGGCAAGATGCGGGCGGCGAAGGAAGTACCGGCACTTTTGATTGGGGAGGATATTTTAATACACAGTATTTCGCCGACCCCAAAGAAAAAATCATCGGTATTTTAATGAAACAGACGCAAGGGGATACCGGTGATGAGACTTCATGGAAATTCAGGCAAATGGTATTTGCCGCCGTTGACGACTAAATTTAACTCAGATGCTACCTTGCCGTATCTGAAATCTTAACATACTAATTAAAATAAAATTAATCATGAAAAAACATCTCGCACTCTTATTAATCCTCTTTTCCGTCGTGACCTATGCCCAAAAACTTAAAATAGTAAAAGGGGACTTTGATTTCCTGAAAGGGCAAAAAGAAATCAATGTTGAATTTGTCTATGACAATATGAAACTTTTGAAAAAAAATCTTACCAATGACGAATATGTAAAAGAGCATTCGGCCGAATTGGAGGAAAAAACCAAAGGAACCGGAAAATCATGGGAAAAAAATTGGCTTACGGCACGCGAATTGATCTATGCCCCTAAATTTTTAGAATTAATGAACCGATATTTTCATGATGACCACGGCATTTTCTTTAATCAAGGTCTCACCAACGCAACGTATACCCTGATCGTAGATACGATCTGGGTCTATCCTGGATGGGATGCCGGGGTAATGAAACAACCTGCAAAAGTTACGACCCAATTAAAGTTTGTCGAAACCGCGAATAAAAATAATGTATTGGCCGAAGTCTCCAGTGAAAATGCCCCGGGAGATCAATGGGGAAGTAGCTTCAAAAATGAAGATCGCATCGGAGAAGGCTATGCCAAAACTGGTAAGTCTTTCGCGCAATTAATTTTGAAAAAGTCGTTTTAAGCTGCTGATCATTTGTAGCCGGTCGTGATTACCATCGGGATCCAGTCATGAACAATCTCCGGGATTTATGTTCTATTGGGGAAAATCACCTTGTCAATACACTTCATGTGAAGATGTCATTGTGTCCTGAAGTCTTTGGTTAATCAAATCGCGTTTCACGGCGTTTAATTAATTTCGCTCACTGGTCTCTTTCTCCATATCGGTAATACGAGCTACGGTTTTTACCAAGCGATGGTGATTTTTGACAAACGGATTGGTCTGGTCCCAAACATATCCTGCCAATACCGCACATATTTGTTTTTTTATCTCGGGATTCTCGGGTTCATGAAAGAAGATTTTTTGAAGATCCCCGGTATACCATTCCTTGACATAGGTCGCAAATACATTTACCCCCGACATGATGTACTGTGTATATTCCTTATCCCAATCAACCGTTTCTTGGCGTAATTCCCTTCCAATAAGTTTGGCTGCCAATAAAGCGGATTCAGTTGCAAACGTTACTCCCGATGAAAATACGGGATCAAGGAATTCGGCACTGTTACCCGTTAATGCATATCCCTTGCCGTACAATTGTTTTACCGACTTCGAAAAGTTCTTGATAACTATCGGATCGAACAAAAAATCGACCTCTGCAAAACGCTTATGATAATATTCGGAAAGCGGCAACATCGTTCGCAGTTTTTCCGGGTTGCTTCCTTCAAATGATGCCATGTATTCAGTAGGGCCCACAAACCCAATACTGGTTATGCCGTTCGAAAAAGGGATTACCCAAAACCAGGTTTCGGTATTCACAACATCGAAAGTAATCAACGTGCCTTCCTGGCCTGAAGGGCGGTTTTTATCATTTACATGAGTAAAAATAGAGGTATGCTTCGGTATCGACGAGGGTTTTTCCAAATCTAATAACCTAGGCAAGACCCTCCCATACCCACTTGAATCTACAATATATTTTGCCTGTACGGTCGAAATTTGTCCAGAGGAATCCTTCATTGTGCTACGTGATCCCCCTTCATAAAATTCAACGGCCAAAACCTCCTGTTCAAAAGCGATATCGACGCCTCTTGCCATAAGTTCATCCGTAAGCACTTTGTCAAAATCGGCCCGGGGAACCTGCCAGGTCCAATTCCAGCCTGGGCCATGTTTTTTACTAAAATCGAAGTTACAGATCTTGCCCTTCTTCATGAATCGGGCCCCTCTTTTAATCTCGAAGCCAAAATCGTTTAGACAATCTAAAAGGCCCACTTCCTCAAAATGGTCCATACATCTGGGCAGAAGGCTTTCGCCGATTACGAATCTCGGGAACTTGCTTTTTTCAACAACCTTGATCTTAAAGCCTTTATTGTATAAATATGAGGCTGCAACGCTCCCGGAAGGACCTGCCCCTATTATTAATACATCGACAATTTCCTTTATCATTGCACGCTGTTAATTTAGATTCGTTAATTATGCTAAATTTGCCATCCAAATTAACTATTTTTATTTAAAAATTGATACCAAATCAAGTTTGATCGACAATAGATGCCAAAAATAGAGGGAAAGTTAGGGATTGGAGATTTTTATAGTACAATTTTCAAGGGAGAACCTATAGTATTAGAAAAAAAGGTTCTCCAAACCGTACAGGAAAGTTTTAATTTTTTAAAAGAGTTCTCAAAGAATAAAATTATATATGGGGTCAATACGGGTTTCGGACCTATGGCCCAATATAAGATAAAGGATTCTGAACGAATTCAGTTGCAGTACAATTTGATCCGAAGCCATGCTTCAGGTACTGGAAACCCGATTGCCCCGCAATACGTCAAGGCCGCCATGTTGGCAAGATTAAATACCTTAAGCCTTGGCAATTCGGGAGTACACGTTTCGGTGATCGAGACCATGGCCCAATTAATTAATAAGGATGTTAGTCCACTTATTTATGAGCATGGCGGCGTTGGCGCCAGTGGCGACTTGGTTCAGTTGGCACATTTGGCCCTCGTTCTCATTGGGGAAGGCGAGGTATTTTACAAAGGTGAACGGAGGGCAACCAAGGAAGTTTTTGAACTTCTTGGTATAAAACCTATTTCAGTTGAAATTCGGGAAGGGCTCGCCTTGATAAATGGCACCTCGGTTATGACCGGCATCGGGGTAATCAATACCATTTACGCCCGTCGCCTACTCGAATGGATGGTCGCCTGTTCCTCGGCCATCAATGAAATTGTCCAGGCCTATGACGATCATTTGTCTTATGACCTGAACCAGACTAAAAAACATAAAGGTCAAAGGGAAATAGCGCGGGCGATGCGCAGTCACCTTAAGGATAGTACCTTGACGCGTAAACGTGAGCATCATCTTTATACCAATAATAATGGGGTATCGGTATTTGAGGAAAAGGTTCAAGAATATTATTCCATTCGCTGTGTCCCACAAATATTGGGGCCAATTTTGGATACCTTGAATGATGTAGAACGTATTTTAATCGAAGAAGTGAATTCGGCCAATGATAATCCCATTGTTGATGTGGCCAAAAAAAACGTATACCACGGCGGTAATTTTCATGGGGATTATGTTTCCCTTGAAATGGACAAATTGAAAATCGTGGTGACGAAACTTAGCATGCTCGCCGAAAGGCAACTAAATTATTTGATGAACTCAAAACTCAACGATATTTTGCCCCCATTTGTTAACCTTGGGAAGCTTGGATTGAACTTTGGTATGCAGGGCGTGCAGTTTACGGCAACCTCTACGACCGCTGAAAATCAAATGTTGTCAAACCCAATGTATGTGCACAGTATTCCCAATAATAATGACACTCAAGATATAGTGAGCATGGGTACGAATGCCGCGCTTATCACCAAGAAAGTAATCGAAAATGCCTTTGAGGTTATGGCGATAGAGCTTATTTCGGTCATACAGGCCATAGAATATCTTCAGGTTCAGGAACAGGTATCCTCGAAGACCAGAAAAATGTATGATGCCATTAGAATAATAGTTCCCCCATTTGAGAAGGATGTAGTAATGTATCCTTTTGTTAACGATGTAAAGAACTTTATTATGAACAATGAAAACAATTAAAATCATGAAAGCGCAACACATTTTACTTTTAACTTTATTATTTTCTATAGGCACGATATGGGCTCAGAAATTGGCGATGGTCAAGGAAAAAGACCTTGTAGGATATATCGATCCCACGGGCGCCTATGCTATTGAACCGCAATTCAAGAATGCCGAGAGCTTTTCCGGTAAACTGGCCGCTGCCGAAAAAGACAAAAAATGGGGCTATATTAATACCACTGGGCAATGGGCAATTCAGCCGGAATATGATAAGGCAAAAGATTTCAATTCAGGGTATGCCCTGGTCGCCAACGGAGACCAATGGAGCTACATAGATACTTCCGGCAAGACCTTACAAACACCCACCTCCGATAAGTATTATGATTTTAACGATGGCGTAGCCATTTTTCGGCAAGGCGATAAAATCGGTTTGCTGGGTACCGATGGTAAATTAATCGTGGAACCCACTTACGATGAAATCAAAAATTTCTGGAATGGCCAGGCCAAAGTTAGGAGCGGGGAACTCTGGGGAATGATAGATAATAAGGGCCATCTTACCATTCCGACCGAATATGAAGAGGTTGGCACATACAATGCAAGCGGTGTTTGGGGAAAAAAAGGAAGTGATTTTGGGGTATTCGTGAACGGAAAATTTACACCCGTCCCTAATGCACAGGATATTTATGATTTTCGGGAAGGTTCAAAGCTTACCTATGCCAAAAGTAATGACAAATTGGGGTATATAGATAATCAAGGGAATTGGGTGATCGAACCCAAATTCGATAAGGCGCGAGCCTTTAACAAAGGCCTTGCACCTGTGGCCAATGACAAATTTTGGGGTTATATCAATGAAAAAGGGGAACAAGTAATCGATTTTAAATATAAGGACGCCGAGGTTTTCTCGGATGACGGACTGGCTCCCGTAAAGGATAAGGATTGGGGGTTTATCAATACCTCCGGCACTTTGGTAATCCCAATGGGATATGACATCTCAGTCGGATTTTCGTTCCTTCAAAAAAATAGTGAGAAAGGTTTTATAAACGGTCTTGCTCGTGTAAAAAACAAACAAGGGTGGAGCTTTATCAATGAAAAAGGGGAAGTTTTAGGAAATAAATGGTATAAAAATGCCGAATTATTCGTCAATACAAATGAGTAGCATATATTGCAGGGTATGGAATCGAAAAATGATCGGAAAAAATATGCATTGGTTACCGGTGGCTCCCGGGGAATAGGGAGGGCAATATGTATTCAATTGGCCAAAGATCATGATTACCACCTTCTCATTAATTTTAATCGAAACCAAGAGGCGGCAGAAGAAACCTTGAGCAAGGTCAAAGAAGCTGGTGGAAATGGGGAATTGCTGCAATTTGACGTCGTTGAATCCGAAATGGTAAAAAAGGTCCTTGATTCGTGGCATGAAAACCATAAAAATGACATTATAGAGGTAGTCGTCAATAACGCCGGTATCAACCGGGATGGCTTGTTTATGTGGATGAAACCCGAGGATTGGCACGATGTTATCAATACCAGTCTCAATGGCTTCTTTAATGTTACCAATCAATTGATCCAAAAATTATTGGTGAACAAGTATGGCCGAATCGTCAACTTAGTTTCTGTTTCGGGACTAAAAGGAACCGCTGGGCAGGTAAATTATTCAGCCGCTAAAGGCGGTATTATTGCGGCCACCAAAGCATTGGCACAAGAAGTCGCCAAGAGAAACGTTACTGTCAATGCCGTAGCTCCTGGATTTATTCATACCGATATGACCACTGGGCTTGATGAAAAGGAACTTAAGAAGATGATTCCCATGAACCGATTTGGGAACCCCGAAGAGGTGGCACATTTGGTTTCATTTTTAGTTTCGAAAAATGCATCTTATATTACGGGCGAAGTAGTGAATATCAACGGAGGGATATATTCCTAGCGAATGTTTGGAATTTTATGAAAATGAAGAGAGTGGTAATTACAGGGATGGGCATTTACGCATGCATCGGCAAAAATCTTGACGAGGTTAAAAATTCATTATACGAGGGTGTTTCGGGCATCGTCATTGATGAGGAGCGCATAAAATTCGGCTATCGATCCCCCTTGACTGGAAAAGTCGAAGAGCCTGACCTAAAAGCCCAATTATCGCGCAGACAGCGCATAAGTCTGGGTGAGGAAGGTGCCTTTGCCTACGTCGCTACCCAGGAAGCTTTGCAAAATGCCAAATTGACCCAAGAGGTTATGGACCTCCGTGAAATAGGGATCATCTACGGCAATGATAGTACAGCGCGTTCGGTTATTGAATCAATCGATACGGTACGGGATAAAAAAGATACCACTTTGGTAGGTTCGGGTGCCATATTCAAGGCAATGAATTCTACGATTACCATGAACCTGTCAACCATATTTAGGCTAACCGGAATAAACTTCACTTTAAGCGCTGCTTGCGCAAGTGGGTCCCATGCCATAGGAATGGCATATCATCTGATTAAAAGTGGCTTACAAGATATTATCATTTGTGGTGGCGCCCAGGAAATTAACCATTTGGCCATGGCAAGCTTTGACGGCTTAGGGGTCTTCGCCACCGACATCGAACATCCTGAAAAGGCATCACGCCCTTTCGATATAAGCAGAAACGGCCTAGTACCCAGCGGTGGTGGGGCAACCTTAATTTTGGAAAGTTATGAATCTGCGATTGAAAGAGGCGCTCCTATCCTTGGGGAGGTAGTCGGTTATGGTTTCTCTTCGAATGGCGACCACATTTCTACGCCCAATGTGGAAGGCCCGACGAAAGCTATGCGAAAGGCATTGCAGGATGCCAATTTAGACGCTTCGGATATAGACTATGTAAACGCCCATGCCACTTCGACCCCAGTAGGCGATTCAAACGAAGCGAAGGCAATTTTAGAAGTATTTGGCGAGAACGGACCCTATGTAAGTTCAACCAAATCAATGACCGGCCACGAATGTTGGATGGCCGGGGCAAGTGAAGTGATATATTCTCTTCTGATGATGCAGAATTCGTTCATTGCTCCGAATATAAATTTAGAAAAACCCGACGAAGATTCTGCCAAATTAAATTTAGTTAACAAAACCTTAAATAAAAAAATTGACGTATTTTTGTCAAATTCTTTTGGGTTTGGCGGTACCAATTCCGCCTTGGTCATAAAAAATTGCGCTATAGATGAATAAAGAAGTTATTATTGATAAGATAAACGACTTTCTTATAGATGAGTTTGAGGTTCAGGAAGAGGAGATTTCACCGGAAGCCAACTTAAAGGATACCCTTGAACTGGACAGTCTTGACTTTGTCGATCTTGTGGTGGCCGTAGAGGCCAATTTTGGTGTAAAATTGGCGGGCGAGGATTTTATCAACGTAATTACCCTCCAAAATTTTTATGATCTTATCGAGCGTAAAATACGCTGAAATCCTTAATGAATTCTCATGGCGACTGAATGGGAAGGAAAATCCAGGGGTACGATACTAGGCTATAGAATTTTTATCTTCTTCATTAAAAAATTAGGGCTTGGTGCCGCTTATTTTTTACTTCGCTTCGTTGCCTTTTATTTCTGCTTCTTTTCGGGTAAAAATGCAAGGGCGATCCTTTATTATTTTCGAAGAAGAAGAGATTGTCCCCCGCTACAGAGCTTGGTAAATGTGTATAAAAGTTACTACGTTTTTGGGCAAACCATCATAGACAAAGTTGCCATTTCTTCAGGAATGCGACATAAATTCACCTATGAATTCGATGGTGTTGAACATATACGATCTTTATTGAAAAAGGGCAAAGGGGGTATTTTGATAAGCGCCCATGTCGGAAACTTCGAGATAGCTGAATTCTTTTTTGAAGATTTGGATACAAAATCCCAGATCAATCTGGTCACCACCGATGCCGAGCACGCCCATATAAAATCATATTTAGAGCGGGTCACTTCAAGATCAAAGATCAAATTTATATTGGTC
>JALHST010000073.1 GCA_022865355.1 Maribacter sp.
AGCGTTGTACTAGCGACAAGTGCAGAAAGTAGAATCTTTCTTAACATAAGTAGGTATTTAAATTATCGTAGTTTGGGACTACATTAACGACAAAGGAAGTCAAAAAGTATAGGTATCGAAGAAAAAAGTGGTTCTACGGCCTGAAAAATCGTTGAAATCTCTTACAAGCTGCTTTTCGCTCACATGTTTTTTTAAATCTTTCCCATTTTTGCCATGACAAAAAGAATAATTATGGGCACTGTGAGCAAGGCGACCATTAAGGTTTCTGTGAGCACGAGGTCGGGCTTTAGTAGCAAGGTTATGGCAAATCCCCCGATGGCCCCGCCAAAGTGGGCCGTATGGCCTATGTTGCCCAACCGAGTGCGCATCCCATAAATCGAATATAATAAATAACCGATTCCCAAGACATACGCCGGAATGGGTATCGGAATGAACATAATGAACAAGTCCATGCCAGGCTGCAATAGAATGGCAGCGTATAAAATTCCGGTCACGGCGCCACTAGCACCAACAGCTGTATAGTATGGTTCATTTTTATGAAAAAAAAGTGCCAAAAGACTCCCTGCCAACAAGCTAATAAAATAAATGATCAAAAATTTTGTCGGCCCAAACCAACTAATGACCACATTAGCAAAAAAATACAAGGTGATCATATTGAAAAGTAAGTGGGAAAGATCCACATGCAGAAAGCCCGAGGTGAGCATACGATCTTTTTGCCCAGCTTTTATAGCACCTATAGAGAATTTGTAACGTTCAAAAAAGATTACGTCATTAAAACCTTTTAGCGACACCAATACGTTGGCAAGTATGATGGCGATGGTTACGAAATGTAGGTTATACATGGCGATGGTTTATGATTCGTGTCAAATATAGCTATATTTGCGAACTATAAGCCAATGCATGCAGCTACTTGTTTTTATCTTAGTCTACCCATTTCTTTGGCTTATTTCCATACTACCCTATCGTCTTTTCTACGGTTTTTCAAACTTTGTCAATTTTATGGTATTCCATCTTATCGGATATCGTAAAAAGGTGGTAAAAGAGAATCTACGGCTGGCATTTCCCACCAAAACCAATGAAGAAATCACACAGATTGAACGCGATTTTTTCAAGCATATGTGCGATCTATTTTTGGAAACCGTCAAGACCATGAACCTGAGCAAGGAAGAAGTAAAAAAACGCTACAAAGTAATCAATATCGAAGTGCTCCGGGATATCTTAAAACATAAAAGTGTTTTGCTGGTATGCTCCCACTATGCCAATTGGGAATGGAATGTCAGCATTAATAATTATGTGGATGCCAAGGGATATGCCGTGTACCAAAAAATCGGCAATGTCTATTTTGATGCCTTTATTAAAAAGGTCAGGGCAAGATGGAACACCAACTTGATAACCCAACAACAGACCGTAAAAACGGTGATGCGCAATCAAAAAGAACAGATTCGCTCGTGCTATGGCATGGTCAGCGACCAATCGCCCCAAGCCCATATGGCAACGTATTGGGCGGAATTCATGGGTGTAAAAGTGCCCATTTTCAATGGGGCCGAGTCCATGGCCAGAAAATTGGATTTGGCCGTGGTATTCCTAAAAGTTTCCAAAGTGAAAAGGGGATATTATCAGGCAGAATTCATTCCAATCACCACTTCGGGGAAAAATACGGGTCCCCATGAAATTACTAATAAATTTTTACGGCTTACCGAGCAGCAAATAAGGGAAAAACCCGAACATTATTTGTGGACGCACAAGCGATGGAAGCATCGTGATAAGGTTCCGACCGAATTCCTGTAGCGATTTCAAGATATTATTATTACGCACTAATTTTATATTTTTGGGAACCGCTGCATATCCAAAACGTAAGCTAGATGGAAACTTTACATAGCCTTTACAATGAAATTATAGGCTTTTTGGGAATATCCCAGGCTTTTGATATTCTTAAAACAGGGAATTACAGTGCTTTCAGGACCTATGATGGCATCGTGGCATTACTCTATCCGATTATTCCCTTATTGTTAATTCTTGAACTTATTTTGGGGCTCATTTATAAAAAGCCACATGCAAAAGTTTATAAGGTAAATTTCCTGATCTACATATTTAACCGTTTTATTGGCCGATTTATTTCGATTGCCATGGTAACCTATATAATTGGCCTTTTGCAACCCCACGCCCCCTTTCAGTCAAGCCTTACTTGGTATTGGTTCATATATGGATATGTGATTTGGGAGTTTGGGCATTTCCTATATCATTTTTGGGCACACAAAGTGCGTTTGTTCTGGTGTTTGCATGCGACCCACCATGCCCCTGAGAACATGAATCTCTCGGTTTCCCATGCCCACTTTTTTCTGGAAGCACCCTACGCCGATATTATTCGAACAACCGTGTGCATTATGTTGGGAGTCCATCCAGAACTGCTTTTCATAATCATGTTCATAGATGGTACCTGGGGCGCCTTTATCCATATAGGTGAAAATATGCTAAAAGATGGGAGGCTTGGATTTATGAATAGGATTATCCTGACACCTTCGCACCATAGGGTGCATCATGCTAAAAATCCACTTTACATGGATACTAATTTCTGCAATCTACTTGCTATTTGGGACCGGGTTTTTGGCACCTATCAAAACGAACAACACCACATTCCGATTGAATATGGCATTACGCGCGAATTGGATTCTGGTAACTTTCTTGAAGTCTATTTTGGCGAAATAGTTGCTCTGGTGAAGGACATAAAAGCCGCACCCGGATTCATTGACAAAATGAAATATATGTTCATGCCACCAGGATGGCATCATTCGGATACTAAAAAAACTGCAAAAATTGTTCGGGAGGAATTTAGTAAATCCACGACCCAGCGATGAATTAAATTTCAGAAATCATTTGAATTTCAGAAATAATCCTGTTTCCTAAATTGTCGGCTTCGGCCTGACTTTTCGCTTCGGTATATACACGTATAATCGGTTCGGTATTCGATTTTCGAAGGTGTACCCAATTTTCGGGGAAATCGATTTTCACCCCGTCGATCGTAGAAATATCCTCGTTTTTGTATTTTTTGGCCATAGCCCTTAAAATGGCATCGACATCGAGGTCGGGCGTCAATTCGATTTTCTTTTTGCCCATAAAATAAGCCGGGTAGCTGGCACGAAGTTCTGCTACCGTGCCCCCTTTTTCGGCCATCAACATCAAAAATAAAGCGGTGCCCACCAAGGAATCCCGGCCATAATGACTTGCAGGATAGATTATACCTCCATTGCCTTCCCCACCGATGACGGCCTTATTCGACTTCATTTTGGTTACCACGTTTACTTCCCCGACAGCTGCCGCTTCGTAAGAGCCACCATGTTTCAGGGTAATATCGCGTAGCGCCCTGGACGACGATAAATTTGATACCGTATTACCTTTCGTCTTCCCGAGTACATAATCGGCACAGGCTACCAAGGTATATTCTTCGCCGAACATTTCGCCATCATTACTGATAAAGGCCAAACGATCGACATCAGGGTCTACCACGATGCCAAAATCGGCTTTTTCCTGAACGACTAAGCTACAGATATCCCCTAAATGCTCTTTTAAGGGCTCTGGATTATGTGGAAAATGGCCCGTTGGCTCACAATATAACTTGACAACCTCTACCCCCAAAGCCTCCAAGAGTCTCGGTATGGCGATTCCACCAGTAGAATTCACCCCATCTACGACTACCTTGAATTTTGCCTTACGGATGGTCTCGGCGTCGACCAGTGACAAATTGAGCACTTCATCGATATGAATATCTATGTAGGCATCGTTTCTTGTAATCGTACCCAAGTTATCTACCTCAGAAAAAACGAAGGCTTCCTTTTCCGCAATTTCTAGTATTAGGGCCCCTTGGGCCGCATCCAAAAACTCCCCTTTTTCATTCAATAATTTCAAGGCGTTCCATTGCTTGGGATTATGGCTGGCAGTTAATATAATCCCCCCATCGGCCTGCTCTAGAGGGACCGCAATTTCGACCGTAGGGGTGGTCGAAAGATCCAGGTCGATCACATCGATTCCGAGTCCTACCAAGGTCGAAACGACTAGGCTTTGGATCATTTCCCCCGACAAACGGGCATCCCGCCCAATGACGACCTTAAGGACTTCCTTTTGGGAATACGCTTTTAACCACATACCATAGGCAGCGGCAAACTTGACGGCATCGATGGGTGTCAGATTGTCGCCTGGAGCACCGCCAATGGTCCCCCGAATTCCCGAAATTGATTTTATGAGTGTCATTGTTTGTTAAAAAGTTTTTGCAAATATACATGACTCATGAGAATCATACGCCTTGAATCCCTAATTTCGAACTGAATACATTTTATATGGGTCTATGAATTTTTTGGCACACATTTACCTTTCCTTTGACGATGATGAAGTGACTTTGGGAAATTTTATTGCCGACAACATCCCGGGCAACAAGTACAAGCACTTTCCAGCAGGCGTGCAAAAGGGCATCTTATTGCACCGCGAGATCGATACCTTTACCGATTCCCATGCGATTCCAAAGATTAGCAGTAAACGCCTTCATAAAAATTATAGCCATTATAGTAGGGTTATCGTCGATATCTTCTACGATCATTTTTTGGCCAAAAACTGGGGGCAGTATTCGGAGGTACCTTTGGACATTTTCGTCAGTCGTTTTTATTCACTATTGCAGGACAATTATGCGCTACTACCCGAACGGGTACATCACATGATGCCCTACATGATCGATGAGAATTGGATCTATAATTACTCGAATATGGAAGGAATCGAAAGGGTTTTACAGGGGATGGACCGAAGAACCCATAACAGATCCAAAATGACCTATGCCATTTCGGACCTGGCTCAAAGTTATAGTGATTTTGAGGTTGAATTTAAGGCCTTTTTTAAAGAATTGATGGTCTTTTCCAGAACACATTATCTAAAATTACGTCCTAATTGAAACCGGCATAGAGGTCTTAAAATAAGTTGGTGTAATTTTAATTTTGTATTCAATATTTCATTAACTTTCAATATTATTCACGTCCTCCCCCCATAAGTAATTGACACTTTGTACTATTTGATAATTGTCCCCCCCGGTAATTCGTCCTTTTAATTGTAGCGTACCACAATCCATGGCGTGCCGCAAGGTGAAATAAAATCAAAATCTAAACTAATCTAAAAGTTTATGAAAATCAAATCGTGTATTTTGAAAGGGGGCCTGTCATTGGTCTTTTTGTTATTTCTTGGATGCAGCAAGGAATCTATTGAAGAGGTTCAAACCAATACGAACCTCGATGCCGCGTTGTCAATAAAATTTAGGGGTACTTCGAATACTTTTTATGGGCCACAGGTAAAATTGGGTCAAGGTCATGTTCGCACTTGGATCCGTATTTCGAAGGACGGCGTACCAGAAGAAATCGGTATTGCAACGTCCAAAAATTTACTGGACCACCTACCTTCTGGGGATGATCCGGTTCAACTGGTATTGCCCTTTCATCAAAAGGCCAGGGAATTAACTCCATTCGACCATGTCTTTTTCGACTGGAATCCTCACGGCCATGAACCCGAAGGTGTGTTTACGGTACCGCATTTTGATGTACATTTCTACATGACCTCTGTCGCGGACCGGGAGGCAATCCCCATCTATCCCGATGCGATGGCCCAGTTTGACAATTACCCGCCCGCCGGCTATCTGCCAAGTGATTATTTTACTCCTCCTGCGGGTGGAACTGCCGCGCCACAAATGGGTACCCATTGGTTACCAGTTAGCTTTGTGCCTCCCTTTACCAATATACTAATATATGGATCGTACGATGGGGAGGTAACCTTTATAGAACCCATGAACACTGTGGACTATCTGAGGAATGGCGCACTGCCATTCAGTGAAGCTTATTCACAACCTACAAAATTTGCAAAAACCTCCTATTATCCAACGGTGTACAATGTTTATAGCGATACTAAATCTAATCAGTATTATATATCGTTGAGTAATTTTGTACATCGCGACGCAGAATAAACCCTTCAAAAGGGGTTGTCCCGGGACGACCCCTTTTTTTTGCATTTCGATTACCTGTATATGCGCTTATCTCTGGACCAATGAAAAAAGAAGAGTTTCTTGGCACGGTTCGGAATAGAAAATGGTTTAGTTTGGTGGGTGATTCTGAAGAATTGGTTATCTTTTGCGCCTTGAAATGACGCATAAAATGAAGAACTATTTCCTACTCGCCCTTGCCCTTCTGCTTCTAGTCAATTGTAAAAACCAATCAGCCTCCCCTACCGGCCTGGTCACTGAAAAGGCGATGGTCGTTTCGGCCCGTGAAGAGGCATCGCGCGTTGGCTCAGAAATTTTGAAAAAGGGCGGGAATGCCTTTGACGCTATGATAGCTACTGAAATGGCCTTGGCCGTTACCTATCCGTTTGCTGGAAATCTTGGAGGTGGCGGGTTTATGGTATATCGCAAAAGCAATGGGGATGTCGGTGCCCTTGATTATCGTGAAAAAGCCCCAATTTCGGCTAAGAAAAACATGTATTTAGATTCTACGGGCAGTGTTATCCCAGCCATGAGTACTTCGGGAGCCACCTCAGTGGCCGTACCCGGCACCATTGCGGGCATCTTTGAAGTGCACAGGATTCTTGGATCGCTCCCAATGGAAGAAATTTTGGCCCCCGTAATCGCATTGGCCGAAAAAGGGGTGGTCGTCACCGAAAAGCAGGCCCAACGATTTTTAGATTATCGGGAAGACATCTTAAAAGCAAATAACGGATTTACATCGTTCCCGATTACGTGCAAAGCGGGTGATACGATCCAATATCCGACACTTGCAAATACACTTCGGAAAATTTCTAAGGAGGGACGAAAAGGATTCTATGAAGGAAAGACTGCCAAAATTCTATCGGATTTTATTCTAGAAAAAGGAGGCTATGTTAGCATGGAAGATTTGTCTCGATACGAGGCAAAATGGCGGCAACCCATAATTTTCGACTACAAGGATTTAAGGATAATTTCAATGTGTCCTCCGAGCAGCGGCGGGGTGACCCTCGATCAAATTTTCAAGATGATAGCGCCCTACGATATTGCGAAATTTGGGCATAATTCTGAAATGACCATCCAGTTGTTCACCGAAGCTGCCCGCAGGGCCTATGCCGATCGTAATTATTTTTTAGGCGACCCAGATTTTGTGGATATCCCCTTGGACGTTTTATTAAGTGACGCCTATATTCGAGATCGGATGGCCAACTTTACCTTTGATCATGCTACCCCGTCATCGGAAGTGGAACATGGCACGATAGAAATCGTGGAAAGTATGGAAACCACGCATTATTCAATCGTCGATGAGATGGGGAATGCCGTTTCGGTTACTACCACCTTAAACGGGGCCTATGGTTCGAAACTTTATTGTGATGAACTCGGTTTTTTCTTGAACAATGAAATGGACGATTTTAGCGCTAAACCAGGAATTCCGAATATGTTCGGACTCGTCGGTGCCGTGGCCAATAGCATTGCTCCGGAAAAGAGAATGCTTAGTAGTATGACCCCCACCATTGTGGAGAAAAATGGCAAACTATGGCTGGTCGTAGGTACTCCAGGCGGTTCAACGATCATTACAGCGGTCGCCCAAACGATTTTAAATGTGTATGAATTCAATCTCAGTATGCAGCAAGCTGTCGACGCACCTCGTTTTCATCATCAATGGCTACCCGATGTCCTGGTTTTCGAACAAGAAGGATTTTCGAATGAATTAAAGGAAGCACTAAAATTAAAAGGGTATATCATCAGTGAGGGTCGTACACCTATTATCGGCAAAGTGGATGCCATTCGCGTACTCCCTTATGGGAGGTTGGAAGGCGGTGCCGATAAACGCGGGGATGATACCGCCGTGGGTTTTTAGTGGCCTTGACAAACCGCCCTAAATCAAAGACATTAAGGCTATGTTGAAAAAATTAGTAAAGACTTTGATGGGAATATTGCTTTTAGCGATAATCGGCTTTGGAGTACTATATGCGGTCTATAATCGAGCCTTACCGAATGGGAAGGCTGGACCCGAGGCGGAAGCCATGGCCCAAAAGATGTTAAAGGCGCTTAACTATGACGACTATATCGCGACACGTTATTTGGAATGGACATTTGCGGGTCGGGACCATCGGTATGTATGGGATACCTCAAATGGCAAAGTCACGGTACGCTGGGATGATTACCGCGTGGACGTGGATTTGATCAACAAAGATTACAGTAGGGTTTTTCAAAAGGGAGAACTTCAATATGGCACGTCCCGTGTGCCAATAATTGAGAAAGCGATTTCCTTTTTCAATAACGATTCGTTTTGGTTGGTCGCTCCGTTCAAGGTCTTTGATCAGGCCACCAAGCGGAGTATCGTACCCTTGGCCGATGGTTCGAACGGGCTCTTGGTGACCTATACACGAGGCGGGACAACCCCGGGGGATTCCTATTTATGGAAATTGGATGCCCGTGGTTTTCCTTTAAGTTTTCAAATGTGGACAAAAATTATACCTGTTGGAGGTTTGACGGCCTCTTGGGATGACTGGCAAATGATGGAAACGGGTTTCTATGTACCCACCTCCCATAAAATTGGGCCTTTCACCTTAAAGCTAACGAATATACGTGGGTACGATTAAGTTAAGCGCCAACGAAAATTATTATTTGTAAACGCATTTATTAGTAATTTAAATTTGCACTCATCGCCATGATCGTAGAAATTCTTCAACCGGATGCAGTAAACAAAGCCTTTCAAAAAAAGATTTCTGAACTTTATAAACAATTGAATGCTAACATTCAACAACTTCCTATCAAGAATATACTTCAAGATAATGAGAATCTCATTTTCGCCATTTGCCAAGAGGATGATAAACTGGTCGGTATGGCCATGATGGCTACTTACCAGGTCATTTCTGGCTATAAGGGAATCATTGAGGATGTGGTCGTCGATGAAAACTATCGGCGTAAAGGTATCGGTAGAAAACTGATGGAGCGATTACTTTCAGAAGGGAAAAAAGGGCAGTTGACCGAAATATTGCTTTTCTCAGGACATCATAGGCTGCCTGCCATCAATTTATACAAAAGCCTTGGATTCGTCTTAAAGGATAGTGGCCTGTATACCCTTAAACTTGCATAGAAATTGACGTTTTAGCTGGCTGCCTGCTTATTGATCTGGTTCTTTAATTCATCCATAGAGGCCATTAATTCCTTCAGTAACCCTTTTTCTGTGGTGGCATCCTCACCAAAGGTAATCTTACTTCCGACTTGCCAAATCTCCTGAATTTGAAAAGGCTTGATCTCATAGGGAGGATAGGTCTCGTTTAAGGAGACTAGGGTTATATTGTTCGAATTTGGTTTTTTTTCTATTTTCTTGACCAACACGGCGTCCTGTAAAACCACCACATACATTTTGTTCGGACTGACATCATCGATATGTTCCACCGCTTTGGCCAGTACCCATTCCCCCGGCTTCAGGTTGGGCAGCATACTATCCCCTTCCACTTGAAAACCGCGATAGGTCGCGTTGCGAAATTCGGGAATAGGCAAATCGAAGGCCGGTAGTTGCTTATACCAACTTGTATCCTGTATGTTCTGGGGGTAACCAGCTGCGGCTTTTGCATTGACCAGTACCATGTTATCATTATCAGAAGAATCTACGGTAACCACTTTGGGAATTACGCTGGTATTCGAGGTTTCCAAATATTGTTGCTCACTTTCCCCAAACAACCATAAGGGGTTTATCTTGAACTGCCGCAACAGTTCTGCCACCACTTTGCCGGACAATTTGGTACGACCCCTTTCGATATCGGCCGTGGTATTCGATACTCCCAAAAGCTTGGCAAAATCGGCCTGGGTGTAGCCCAGCTCCCTGCGCACATCGGTGAAGCGTTTTAGCGTTAATTCATTTTCCATATTCCAAATATACAAATTATGGATTATATCCAAAATAATAATTGGATTATTTCCATAATTAGGATATTTTCCATATTTTTGGATTAATTACAAGCGTTGTTTTTTCAAATCTAAAAAAAGCATCATGGTCAATTCAAAAATTCTTATCTATGACGGCAGTTTCAATGGGTTTTTAACTGCCATTTTTACTGCATTCGACGAACACATCCCTGTTTCCGACATTCAGAGCAATACCATAAAACAAAATGGCCTTTTTTCGGAGACACGGACGATATTTACCGAAATGGACAAGGCCAAACGCGTATGGAATGCGCTTCAAAACAAAAACAACCTCGTCATCCGTACCATTTATTTTGCCTATTTAAGTGGTTATGAAGGAATCGAAGAATTGCTGTACCGTTACATCAAAAAATTATATATGCCCTCCGTGGGGGAATCCATTGGTAACATGGGCCCGATTCTTCAAAAAATAAATCATCTAGCAACCTGTGTTGCCCGCGAAAAAGAGCGCTTGGAGAGGTCCCTTGGGTTTTATCTCACGAATGACGCGGTTTATTTTGCCACTATACATCCCGACTTTGATGTGCTTCCGTTGATTTCAAAACATTTCCGCTACAGATTTAAGGACCAGGCTTGGGTGATTTATGACCAAAAAAGAAAATATGGACTTTATTATGATTTGGAAGGTGTTGAAATAATCTCCTTGGATTTACCTTTTAAGTCCAACGCGACGAAGTTCGAAAGTGCACAACTTGCAGCCGATGGCAATGGGGATAAAGATTCGTTAGACCGAATAATCAGCAACATGAAGATCAAAACATGTATCCAACAGAAACTGCATGCCCAGAATATACCCAAGTCTGAAATACAGTATGCACGCGAGAAGAAAGTCGGTTAACGGAGTTTGCCAATTGGGAATCGTAGGTAGGGGTTATCGTCTAGGTTTTTCCTAGTTTATTGTACCCCAAGCAGAATTACCTGAGCCTGTAATTAACAAAGTTATAGGCAAACCTCGGTTCTTTTTTATCTACCAAAAGCATACCTTTGCAACTTTGCCATGATACATGATAAATTACGAGGAAAATATTGAGGTACAGGGCGCCCGCGTCCACAATCTAAAAAATATTGACGTTACTATACCTAGGGAGAGACTTGTTGTAATAACAGGTCTTTCAGGTAGTGGAAAATCATC
Organism: Maribacter sp.; assembly: GCA_022865355.1. GTDB lineage: Bacteria > Bacteroidota > Bacteroidia > Flavobacteriales > Flavobacteriaceae > JALHST01. The sequence goes on from JALHST010000073.1 coordinate 11,073, forward strand.
CCTCGCATTTGATACGATTTATGCGGAGGGGCAACGCAGATATATTGAAACCTTTTCCGCCTATGCGCGGCAATTTTTAGGAGGTCTTGAACGCCCCGACGTGGATAAGATCGATGGCCTCTCGCCCGTTATCGCCATCGAACAGAAAACAACGTCTAAATCCCCGAGATCTACCGTCGGGACCATTACCGAAATTTACGACTTTTTACGCCTTTTATATGCCAGGGCCGGCGATGCCTATAGTTACAATACGGGCGAGAAGATGGTGAGCTACAGTGATGATCAGATCAAGGAGCTTATCAAAACTGACTTTCAAGGAAAGAAAATAAATATTCTGGCCCCGGTGGTTAAATCTAGAAAGGGTCATTATAGGGAATTGTTCGAACAAATTGCCAAACAAGGATTTGTCAAAGTCAGGGTCGATGGGGAAGTCAAGGATATTCTTAAAGGCATGCGGGTGGATCGTTATAAGACCCACGACATTGAAATTGTTATTGACCGACTTCTTGTAGGGGCAGCCGACGATTTGGATAAGCGTTTAACCGAATCGATTAACACGGCTATGTATAGTGGTGACAATGTACTAATGGTTCTTGAAGAAGGAAATTCGGAGCTTCGGTATTTCAGTCGGGACCTGATGTGTCCCACTTCGGGGATTTCCTACCCTACTCCCGAGCCAAATACCTTTTCATTCAATTCCCCAAAGGGAATGTGCCCGAAATGCAATGGCTTAGGCCATGTTTATGAAGTTAACGAAACGAAGATTTTTCCCAACAAAAAACTATCCATCAAATCGGGGGGCATCGCCCCCTTAGGGGAATATAAAAAATCTTGGGCCTTCCAACAAATCGATTTAATTGCCCAACGTTTTAATTTTGAAATGACCGACCCAATAGCTAAAATACCAGAGGAAGCTATGTCGATTTTGCTTTATGGCGGGGACGATACCTTTGAAGTTGAATCAAAGACCTTAGGCGTTAAAAGAAATTATAAAATCGACTATGAAGGCATTGCGAATTTTATTAAAAATCAGTTTGACGAAGCCCCTTCAACCTCTATAAAGCGATGGGCAAAAGAATATATGGACAAGATTTCCTGTTCGAGCTGCGAGGGTACCCGATTGCGCAAGGAGTCTTTATATTTTAAAATTGACGGAAAAAACATTGCTCAATTGGCCGCTTTGGATATTGGTGAGCTGGCAGAGTTTTTTGAGCAATTGCCCGGAAAATTGCAGGGAAACCAAAAAATAATCGCGGAAGATATTATAAAGGAAATACGCACGAGAATTCGATTTTTATTAGACGTCGGTCTGGATTATCTTTCACTCAATCGAAGTTCAAAATCACTTTCAGGTGGGGAGGCACAACGAATTCGATTGGCCACGCAGATTGGTTCGCAATTGGTCGGCGTACTTTACATACTCGATGAACCCAGTATAGGCCTACATCAAAGGGACAATAATCGCCTGATACGTTCTTTGGAAGCATTACGCGATCTAGGGAATTCTATTATTGTAGTCGAACATGATCGCGATATGATAGAACGTGCCGATCACGTCATCGACTTGGGGCCCAGGGCCGGAAGGCATGGCGGGGAAATCATTTCACAAGGAAAACCTCAAGACTTACAGTATTTTAATACGTTGACCGCTGAGTACTTGACTGGCCGCAGGGCCATTCCCGTTCCCAAAAAACGTAGAAAGGGCAATGACCATAAAATTACCCTTTATGGCTGTACAGGCAATAATTTAAAAGACATCACCGTAGAATTTCCTTTGGGCCAAATGATCGGGGTAACCGGGGTTTCAGGAAGTGGAAAATCGACCCTGATCAATGAGACCCTTTATCCCATAATGAATGCGCATTATTTCAATGGCGTCAAAAAACCGATGCCCTATAAGAAGATAACGGGATTGGAACATATAGACAAGGTCATCGATATCAACCAATCGCCCATTGGGAGAACGCCAAGATCTAATCCGGCCACATATACAGGCGTTTTCAGTGAAATTCGCAGCTTATTCACAAAAACGACCGAAGCCTCCATACGTGGTTATAAACCAGGCCGCTTCAGTTTTAATGTAAAGGGCGGTCGCTGTGAAACCTGCCAAGGGGGGGGGCGTCGCGTTATTGAGATGAATTTTTTACCCGATGTATTCGTAGAATGCGAAACCTGCAATGGAAAACGTTTTAATCGGGAAACATTGGAGATACGATATAAGGGGAAATCGATTTCTGACGTCCTCGATATGACCATACGTGAGGCGGTCGATTTTTTCGAAGCCATACCAAAAATTTATCGAAAGTTGAAAACAATTGAAGACGTAGGCTTAGGTTATATTTCTTTGGGACAACAATCAACTACCTTGTCAGGTGGCGAGGCCCAACGTATAAAATTGGCCACCGAGCTTTCAAAACGTGATACGGGAAATACATTTTATATCTTGGACGAACCAACGACCGGTTTGCATTTTGAAGATGTTCGCGTGCTAATGGAAGTCTTGAATAAACTAGTCAGCAAAGGCAATACGGTGTTGGTCATAGAGCATAATATGGATGTCATCAAAATGGTCGATTACATCATCGATATTGGATATGAAGGCGGACGTGGAGGCGGAATGGTCGTAGCCATGGGCACCCCAGAGGAGGTGGCGAAGGATACCAAGAGTTATACGGCAGAATACCTAAAAAAGGAATTGAGCCCTAAAACGCAAACCACAAAAGTAGAAGCCTAACATTTACCATGGTGATCGTAAAACTGTGTTTTACCATCGGCCAAATAAAACAGGAACAAAAAAATGAGCAAAGAAAAGCACCACAAGGGGTGGAATGAGATTAAGACCAACGACTCTTGGGCCATATTCAAGATTATGGGCGAGTTCGTTAATGGTTATGAGCGATTAAGCGCCATTGGGCCCTGCATCTCTATTTTTGGTTCGGCCCGGACCACTGAAAGTGACCCCTATTACAAATTGGCCGTCAGTATTTCCAAAAGTATAGCCGAGGCTGGTTATGGCATTATCACAGGCGGAGGACCCGGAATAATGGAAGCCGGGAACAAGGGAGCCTTTTTGGCTGGAGGCACTTCAGTCGGACTTAATATCGACCTACCCTTCGAGCAACATGATAATCCATATATTGATAATGATAAAAGTCTTGATTTCGACTATTTCTTTGTGCGAAAAGTAATGTTCGTTAAATATTCACAGGGATTTGTCGTAATGCCCGGTGGCTTTGGAACTTTGGATGAACTGTTCGAGGCAATTACCTTGATTCAAACCAATAAAATCGAAAAATTTCCGATCATTCTCGTAGGAAGTGAATTTTGGAGTGGTTTATTCGAATGGGTGAAAAATGCTATGCTGGTCAAGGGAAACATTAGCCAAAAGGATTTAGAATTAATACATTTGGCGGATACTGCCGATGAAGTTGTGGATATCATCGATGCGTTTTATAAAGGTCGCGCCCTAAGTCCCAATTTTTAATTATAAAACCGAATGCACCAAATTACCGCCCCCAGTATTTACTGCATTTTAACCTTTTATTTGGGTATCTTCTCCGTGAATGCCCAACATACGAATATCATTACCGCCAACTTGGATGGCGAGACCAAGGAAATCAATGTACAACAAGAATTTGTTTATCAGAATGATTCCCGGGATGTATTGGATGTGCTGTATTTTAATGACTGGGCCAATGCCTATGCCGACAAGAATACGGGCCTCGCCAAGCGTTTTGCGGAAGAGTTCAAGAAAAGCCTCCATTTAGCGAATCGCGATGAACGTGGATATACCACAATCGTTAGTGCGGTCGACGATGAATATCGCGGGCTCCGGTGGGAACGGATCACAGGAAACGACATCGTAAAAATCGTTCTGAATAAACCCTTGGCGCCGGGAAGTTCTACAAAGTTTTATATTACATATACCGTAAAACTTCCTCCCAATAAATTTACGCCATATGGATATGATAATCAGCAAAATTATTACCTAAAGGATTGGTACCTTACGCCTGCGGTCTATGACGGTGCCTGGCATTTATACTCGAACCTGAATTTAGAGGATCTCTATACCGATGTTACCAATACCATCATAAATTTTACCTTTCCGCCCAAACTATTCCTAGCATCGAATTTTTGGGTTCTGGGGAATAATGAACTGCCTCAGGCACAGGAAACACAGCTGGAAGGGTTACATCAAAAAAGTTGTGAATTGATATTAAGCCCTACAAAAAGGTTCACAACACACATTACCCCTGAAATGACGGTGATCACCGATATAGAAGCGGCCAAGTACGATCAAATATCCCAAGGGGTTTCTATCAATCGCGTAGCCCACTTCATCACAGAAAATTTAGGGGAATATCCTCACGACCATCTCCTTGTCAGCGAAATCGACTACGATAAGTATCCGCTGTACGGTATTAATCAACTACCCACTTTTATACGACCTTATGAACAGCAGTTTCAGTTTGAAATGAAGTTCTTGAAAACGGCCCTTATCAATATTCTAGAAGAAACCTTGTATTTGGATCCCCGAAAGGAACAATGGCTGCCCGATGCCATTGCAAATTATTTGATGATCTCCTACGTTGAGACCTATTACCCTGATCAAAAATTATTGGGGAAATTGTCTAAAATATGGGGCATTCGTGGATTTAACCTGGCTAAAATGGATTTTAACGAGCAATATCCGTTTTTATATATGCTCACCGCAAGGCGAAATTTAGATCAACCTTTGACCACCTCCAACGACTCCTTGATAAAATTTAACCAGAAAATCGCCAACAAATATAAAGCCGGTCTTGGCCTGGCCTATTTGGCAAGCTATATTGGAAAAGATAAATTAGACGAAAGCATTAGGGCATTTTTTAAATATTATCAGTTAAACGGGGCTGAAATAGAGGACTTTGAATCTATCTTGAAGCGGTCCACCGATAAGGATATCGACTGGTTCTTCAGCGATTACGTTTCATCGGACAGAAGAATTGATTTTAAGATAAAAAAAATCGAGAAATTGAACGATTCTCTGCGGGTTACGATTAAAAACAAGGCAGGTACCAATGTACCGATTTCGCTTTTCGGGTTGCGAAACGATTCAATCATCTCACAATATTGGTTTACCGACATAGAGAAAGAGAAAACCTATACTATACCGTGGAATCAGGAGAAGCGCCTCGTATTGAACTATGACCAAAAAATCCCGGAATTCAATCAGCGTGATAATTGGAAATCCTTGGGTGGACTTCTTTCGAGCAATAAGAAGTTTAAATTCACCTTCTTTCGTGATTCCGAGAATCCGTATTACAACCAAGTTTTCTATGTGCCTGTCATTAATTTCAACATTTACGATGGCTGGGCTCCCGGGATGAGACTTTATAACAAAACACTCCTTGAACGGCCATTTGTTTATGACGTTTCCCCCTCCTATTCATTTCGGGAGAAATCTTTTGTAGGATTCGGCAAGTTGGCCTATCAAAAATACTTAAGCAAAACGGGGTGGTATGTCGCAAATTACAGTATTCGCGGGTCTACGTCACATTTTGATTACAATTCTCGATATTCTACACTCACACCGTCCTTGAGTTTTGGCTGGCGGCCCGATGATTTAATTTCGAACAAAAGACAAGTAGTATCCTTCCGCTATGTCAACGTTTTCAGAAATTTGGACGAAAGTCTAAAAGCGGCAGGCAAATCACCCGAAATCCCTGATTATAGTGTTTTTGATGCCAGATACATTAATGTGGACAATAATATTATTGATTATAATTCCTGGTTCGTCGACTTTCAGCATGCGAATATGTTCACTAAACTCATTTTTGAGTTCGAGTATCGCAAATTGTTCGAGAACAACCGACAATTCAACTTGCGATTTTATTTTGGAAAATTTCTGAGAAACCGCACTGCAGACGACTTTTTCAGTTTTGCCCTCGATAGGCCAACAGATTATCTTTTTGATTATGGTTACCTAGGTCGTTCTGAGGGTTCGGGAATCTACAGCCAGCAGATTATTATCGCGGAAGGTGGCTTTAAATCGATACTTGATGAGCGCTATCGCTATTCTGACAGTTGGTTGACCACTGTGAATACGAGCACCAATATTTGGAGATGGATCGAGCTATATGGTGATTTGGGTTTTGTAAAGAATCGAAATGTAGCCGGAAAATTCGTATATGATTCTGGGATACGTCTCAATTTAGTTACCGATTATTTCGAACTTTATTTTCCAGTCTATTCAAATAACGGCTGGGAAATATCGCAGCCGAACTACGGTGAAAAAATTCGCTTTATCATAACCGTCAGTCCAAAGACATTAATAGGGCTATTTACCCGTAAATGGTTGTAGTCCATTGATAAATCCATAAAAAATATCCTGCTTTTTATTGGTTATATATCAAATAATCATTTATTCAGTTATGTTTCTAACAATTATTGAATAATTATATTTTTTATTGCATTGTGAAAATCCATTTGATTCGGTACTTTTGCATAAATTCTTCATAACCCAAATGGACATATCTTCTAAAACAAGTAATGACATATCATTTGAGGATTTTAAGGTACAGATCCTAAACGACTACGAATTAGCTGTAATGAGCAGGACCTGTAGTCTTATGGGAAGAAAGGAAGTACTGACCGGCAAGGCCAAATTTGGGATATTTGGTGATGGCAAGGAACTCCCACAATTGGCGATGGCACGATCCTTTAGGAACGGGGAGTTTAGAAGTGGTTATTATCGCGACCAGACCTTTATGATGGCATTGGGGCTGCTCACGCCCAAGGACTTTTTTCATGGCCTGTACGCTACCACCGATTTAGCAAAGGAGCCCATGAGCGGCGGTAGACAAATGGGTGGACATTTCATCACCCATAGCCTTAACCCAGATGGCAGCTGGAAAAATCTCATGGAGCAGAAAAACAGCAGCGCAGATATTTCTTGTACCGCTGGTCAAATGCCCAGATTGCTTGGGCTTGCCCAAGCTTCGAATATTTATAGGCAAGTCAAGGGAATCGATAGCACCAAATTTTCCAATAATGGCAATGAAGTTGCCTGGGGGACCATTGGCAATGCCAGTACCAGCGAAGGTCTCTTCCTGGAAACAGTCAATGCCGGCGGGGTACTTCAAGTACCAATGGTAATTAGCATTTGGGACGATGATTATGGCATTTCGGTCCCGGCCAAATACCATACCACCAAAGAGGATATATCAAAAATATTGAGTGGTTTTCAACGTGATGAGGAGGACCTAGGCTACGAAATCTTTAAAGTCAACGGCTGGGATTATACGGCATTGATGCATGTCTATGAGAACGCCTCGGATATTGCCCGAGAAGAACACGTACCCGTAATCATCCACGTCGAACAGTTGACGCAACCACAGGGGCACTCTACCTCAGGATCCCACGAACGCTATAAGAGCGATAAACGATTGGAATGGGAACGAAGAAACGATTGCAACAAACGATTTCGGGAATGGATCATCGAAACAGGGATTTCAACTGAAAAAGAATTGGCTGAACTCGAAAAAAATATTACCAAAACGGTTCGAGCGGCAAAAAAAGAGGCATGGTCTGAATTCTTGGAACCTCATAAAAGTCTTAAAAAGGAATTGGTAGTGCTCCTTGATACTGTTGCTGCAAGAAGTCAGAACAAGCAGTTTATTACCGATATAAAAAACGATTTAATCGCCCAAGAAGAGCCTTTAAAGAAAGACTTGGCCAAAGCCTCGCGAAAGGCTTTGAGGTTCTTGTTAGGTGAGCATATGCCCGAGAAAAAAATATTGGCTGATTGGACACGGTCTTTTATGGCGACGATGCAGGAAAAATTTGGCTCTGAGCTATATAATGAACATGCCAACAACGCAACTTCCGTGCCGGAAATCAAACCCACCTATGTGGACAATCCCGAGAGTGTGGATGGTCGTATCATCTTGCGTGATAATTTCGATATTATTTTCGATACCTATCCGAATGTATTGGTATTTGGTGAAGACAGTGGCGCGATTGGGGATGTAAATCAAGGCTTGGAAGGACTTCAAAAAAAGTATGGGGAACATCGTGTCGCAGATACCGGGATTCGTGAGGCTACGATTATCGGCCAAGGTATAGGGTTGGCAATGAGAGGTTTACGCCCCATAGCAGAAATACAATATTTGGATTATATTTTTTATGCGATGGCCACCTTGACCGATGATTTGGCCACCTTGCGATACAGAACCGTTGGCACCCAAAAGGCCCCTTTAATTATTCGGACTAGAGGACATCGATTGGAAGGTATATGGCATTCGGGATCTCAAATGGGTGGTTTGATCCATCTTCTTAGGGGAATCTACATTCTTACCCCAAGAAATATGACCCAGGCGGCCGGCTTTTATAATACGCTTTTAAAAACCGATGAACCAGCATTGGTTGTTGAAAGTCTGAATGGTTACCGCCTAAAAGAACCCATGCCGAATAATTTAGGCAAATTTTGTACTCCTATTGGTGTCATAGAAAAATTAATAGTGGGATCTGATATTACTTTGGTTTCCTATGGTTCGACCTTGAGGATCGTATTAAAGGTCGTCCAAGATTTAAAAGAAGTGGGCATTGAAGCCGAAGTCATTGACGCCCAAACCCTTTTACCTTTTGACATCGCACATGAAACGGTAAAAAGTGTTGAAAAAACCAATCGTCTATTGATTATTGATGAAGACGTCCCCGGGGGATGTTCGGCCTATCTCCTGCACGAAATTGTCGAAGTACAAGGTGCGTATCAATATTTAGACAGTCCACCACAAACTTTAACGGCAAAGTCACATCGACCAGCTTATGGAACCGATGGGGATTACTTTTCAAAACCGAATGCCGAGGATATATTTGAAAAAGTCTATACCATTATGCACGAGGCAAATCCGATTGATTTTCCAAAATTGTGATGTAGGAATGTCATTAATTTTCAAGAGACTTTTTTTACCTTGTTTTTAAGTTAAATCGAAATTGAAAGGAACTGACAATGAAAAACACTTTGTTTAAAGACGCTGGACTCGCAATATTACGGATTGCTCCCTCGGCCATGCTTTTGACACATGGTATTCCCAAGTTTCAAAAATTATTGAATGGCAATCTTGCATTCGCGGATCCTATCGGTCTTGGCGAAGGACCATCCCTTTTTTTAGCGATCATTGGGGAATTCATCTGTCCGATATTACTTATCATTGGTTATAAAACGCGATGGTCTGCAATTCCATCCGTCTTGACCATGTTGACGATTATTTTCATCGTACATCAAAACGACCCCTTTGGAAAGAAGGAAATGGCCCTCCTCTATTTGATATTCTTTCTGGCCATCATGTTATTGGGCCCGGGTAAATATAGTTTTGACAGAAAATAAATCAGATTATTCCAACTAAAAGTTCCTTTAGAAGGTCTGACTGTGAAGTACCGTTCGCTCCCACCCCTTTGCCTTTTAGATCCATACTACGAAGATGTGATATAACACGGCTGACTTTCTTCATAGGAAAGTTTTTGGCCGCATGTTGTATCTCCCCAACGAAATAGGGGTTTATCCGTAAGGCGCTGGCCACACTTTTGGGCGAATGATCGGTGAGGCCATGGTATTGCAGTAATTGCACGAAAAAGGCATGCAAAAGTGCGACCGTCATAACAAATGGATTATCCTTTGGGTTCTGGGCAAAATAATTTACGATTTGGGTGGCCTTCTTCATATTTCGTTCCCCAATGGCCCTTTTAAGCTCAAAATTATTGTAATCCTTACTAATGCCTATATGAAGTTCAATATCATCGGGTGTAATTTCAACGTTTTCTTTTAACACCAATTGTAGCTTTTCCAATTCTTTGTCGATTTTGCTCAAATCGGCACCCAAAAACTCGACCATGAGCATGGCGGCCTTAGGTGAAATTACGAAGCCTTTTGAATGTAAGGTGTTTCGAATCCAATCTGAAACTTGATTTTCATATAGTTTACTGCTTTCAAATAGTATTCCCTTGGCAGAGACGGCTTTGTAAAGCTTTTTACGTTTGTCGAGCTTTTTATATTTGTAACAAACAACTAATACCGTGGTAGGTTGCAGGTGCTCAACATATGAAGTGAGCTGCTCGATAGTGCGCGAAAGATGTTGGGCTTCCTTGACGATTATAACCTGTCGATCAGACATCATTGGGTAGCGTTTCGCATTTGAAACGATATCTTCTATGGTAACATCCTTACCATATAGTATCATTTGGTTAAATGCCCGTTCATCTTCCGTAAGCACATTCTCCGCGATGAAATCTGCAATCTTATCAATATAATAAGCCTCTTCGCCATGCAGGAAATATATGGGTTTAATATTGCCTTCACGGATATCAATCGCTATTTGTTTTGCTTCTTCCATCCAAAAAAAATCATCAAATTTGCATCATGGAAACCTTAAACTTCCCTGCCTATTCATTTCGTCTCAAAAATAGCGAAAATAAAACCCGAATATTTGATGTTATCCGCAAAAAATTCGTGGTCCTACAACCTGAGGAATGGGTACGCCAACATCTAGTACACTACCTGATCAATGAAAAAAAATACCCTAAAACACTTATTAATGTAGAAAAGCAGCTTACCATGAATCGCCTTAACAAAAGATATGATATCGTGGTATTTAAGTCTGATGGCAGTATTAATATCCTTGTTGAATGTAAGGCTCCCCAAATTGAAATAACTCAGGAAACCTTCAATCAAATCGCTCGATATAATCTTCAGTTACGGGCGAATTATTTGATCGTCAGTAACGGACTTAAACACTTTTTCTGTGAGATGGACTTCGAAAACGAAAAATACGTCTTTTTGGAGCAAATTCCCGATTTTAGCCGTTAATTTGACACTGTTTTGAAATTCGCGATCGTTATACTTAATTGGAATGGAGAGGTATTGCTTGAAAGGTACCTCCCTTCGGTCGTTCAATACGCCGACCATGCTGATATTTATTTGGCTGACAATGCATCAAGCGATGGCTCGGTGGCTTATGTTGCCCAAAATTTTCCGATGGTAAAAATAATTCAGAATACCGAGAACGGGGGCTTCGCCAAAGGTTATAATGACGCACTGAAACACGTAGATGCCGATGTATATTGTTTATTGAATTCAGATGTTGAAGTGACCGAAGGTTGGCTCTCTCCCATTCGACAACTTTTTAGGGATGAGCCCAACGTCGCCATAGTGCAACCGAAAATATTGGATCTGCTGAATAGGGACTATTTTGAATATGCCGGGGCGGCAGGTGGCTTTTTGGATCAACTGGGCTATCCGTTTTGCCGTGGACGTATATTTCAAGCATTGGAAAAGGATGAAGGGCAATATGACGATGTATGCGAAATATTCTGGGCCACGGGGGCTTGTATGTTTATCAAGCGCATAGTATTCGACATTTTAGGTGGGTTCGACGAGGATTACTTTGCCCATCAGGAAGAAGTCGATCTATGCTGGCGTGCAAAGAATGCGGGTTATAAAGTATTTTATGTGGGGACCTCGAAGGTATATCATTTGGGTGGTTCAACCCTTAGTAACATGAACCCAAAAAAAACTTACCTAAATTTTCGGAACTCCCTGTTTTCAATAACCAAAAACCTGCCTCGAAGAAAGGCTTTCTTAATTATTTTGATGCGTTTGCTCTTAGACGGCATCGCCGCGTTTCGATTTGTATTTCAATTCAAATTTGACCACTTTTGGGCCATAATTCGAGCACATTTAAGTTTTTACAGGCAGTTCGGCAAGATGTATCACAAGCGTGAAAAAGCCAATTTCATTATTAAATACTACGCCACAAAATCCATTGTATGGTCCTATTTCGTACATAATATAAGGAAATTTAACATATTAGTAAAAGATTAACTAATTTCGTCTTTCGATTGCATGTCTATTTGTATAATTTTGCAAGCGATTAAAATCAATTTTGAACAGTAACTTTAATCATTTAATAACACGTAACGTAATTATGAAAAAAATCATTTTAGGATGTTTAGGAGTAACGCTTTTGTTATCTTCTTGTGTTTCTCAAAAAAAATATGCCGATCTTGAGGCGAAGCAAAAAGAGACGCAGGATTTATTGAATTCGGCGACCGTAAAATTAAATTCCTGCCTGGAAGAAAAGGCTACTGCCAATTCAAGATTGCAGACGTTGGAAGATCAAAACGCCTTTTTAAAGGCCAACAACCAAGAGTTGATCAACAATATGGGAAATTTGACCACTTTGACGACCAAAGGGGCCGAAAACCTTGAGAAATCACTGGAAAGCCTTCAAGAGAAGGATCTTACTATTCGAAAATTACAGGATGCCATTACAAGAAGGGACTCCGTGAACCTGTCATTGGTTCAGAGCCTTAAAGGAGTTTTGGGCAACTTGGATGACGAGGATATTCAGATAAGTGTTGAAAAAGGAGTTGTTTTCGTATCGATCTCCGATAAATTATTGTTCAGTAGTGGAAGTTATAATGTCACTACCAGGGCGAAAGAAGTCTTAGGAAAGGTTGCCCAAGTGGTAAACAATAAGCCTGACTTTGAATTTATGGTAGAAGGCCATACCGATGACGTTCCTTACCGAAGTGGGGTATTGTTGGACAACTGGGATTTGAGTGTAAAACGTGCTACTTCCGTGGTTAGAATTTTACAGAATGATTATAAGGTTGACCCACGTCGTATGACCGCCGCAGGTAGATCTGAATATATCCCTTTATCATCAACCGACAAATCGAAAAACAGAAGGACCCGTATCGTTGTGCTTCCAAAATTGGATCAGTTTTACAGTATGATCGAGGAAGGTATGAAAGACCCAAAAATCAATAAATAAAATTGATTGTACGTTTTTGAAAAGCCGCAGCCTTTAAAACTGCGGTTTTTTTATTTACAATTAGGACGAATACATACAAGGGCGTATTATAGTATATTTGAAATGCCAAACCAATTCATCATACAGGACACTTTTTATTTAATTAAAACGTTTTCCCTATTATGAAGATATTTTTTGGATTACTATGCATGTTCATCTTAGTGAATTCATGCGGCATAATTGGTACTGCAAACCGATCGATCGATGGTGCGCGATCAACCGGACAGACTTCGACAAAATCGGCCGAGAAGGCTTTTATTGATATTATTGAAAACGACGCGATTACCCAAACCGGACTCTTTACGGTGCATAAGGTAGACAATAAGTATTACTTTGAACTCGCCGATAGCATATTGAACCGGGAAATATTGGTGGTTACGCGTTTCGTAAAGACTCCCGCCGGATCTGGAAACTATGGTGGGGAGGAAATCGGAAAGAAAACAATAATTTGGGAAAAAGGGCCACAGAACAATATTTTTCTGAGAATAGGAACTTTGGTAAGTGTTGCCGATGAGGAAGACGCAATTTCCCAAGCAGTCAACAATGCCAATATTACGCCGATATTGGAAGTATTCACGATCAAGGAACGCAACGATAAAAGGAAAACCTCCATCATCGACGTTACTGATTTCTTAAATAGTGAAAATTCCCTTTTGGCCCTAAGTGATACACAAAAAGACTCTTACCTTCTTTCCTCATTGGAAAAAGACAAATCATATATTGAGAAAGTAACCTCCTTCCCAATTAATACCGAGGTGCTAACGGTAAAGACCTATAAGGCCAAATCATCTGGAAAAAGTAAAAAAGAGCTGCCTGCTGCCCTTCTTTCAGGGGTAGTTACCTTAGAACTCAACAATTCGTTCATCTTATTACCAAAAGAACCGATGAAAAAAAGGTTCTATGATGCACGAGTGGGTTATTTTGCGAGTTCCTATTTAGAGTATGGTGATGACCAACAGAAAGTTGATCGCAATACCTTTATTCATAGGTGGCGCTTAGAACCAAAAGAAGAAGATGTAGCGAAATGGGAAAATGGGGAACTTGTCGAACCCAAAAAACCAATCGTATTCTATATTGACCCTGCAACGCCTAAAAAATGGCGTCCTTATTTGATTCAAGGCATAAATGATTGGCAAAAGGCCTTCGAACAAGCAGGTTTTAAAAATGCCATAGTGGGGAAAGAGTGGCCTGCCGACGATGCTTCTATGAGCTTAGAGGATGCCCGATTTTCGGTGCTGCGCTATTTTGCCTCCCCAAAAATGAATGCATATGGTCCCAATATTACAGATCCCCGAAGTGGGGAAATATTGGAAAGTCATATTGGCTGGTATCACAACTTAATGGATCTATTGCATAATTGGTACACAATTCAAGTTGGGGCAGTCGATCCCAGGGCCCAAAATATGGAATTCGAGCCCGAACTGATGGGAGAGCTCATTCGCTTTGTATCTTCACATGAAGTAGGCCACACGCTTGGTTTAAGGCATAACATGGGTGCCAGTTTTGCCACCCCAGTGGAGAAACTTAGGGACAAGGAGTGGCTTCATAAAAATGGCCATACCAGTTCAATAATGGATTATGCCAGATTTAATTATGTGGCACAACCCGAAGATAGCATACCCCCTATGGATCTCATGCCTCGAATCGGGGATTATGACAAATGGGCCATTCAATGGGGCTATTCAAAATTGCCCAAGAAGCCAGAATTATTAGACGAACGCGAGATTTTGAGCGAATGGGTAGTAGATAGTATTTCGTCGAATCCTAGGTTGTGGTTTGGTGGGGAAGGACGCGATTTTGACCCAAGGTCGCAATCCGAGGATTTGGGAGACAATGCCATGGTTGCAAGCACCTATGGTATCATGAACCTTCAAAGAATAGTACCCCATTTAACAAGTTGGACGAAAGCTCGTAACAGCGATGATTATTCAGGTTTGGATCAAATGTATGAAAGTCTGATACAACAATATGAAAACTATTTGTTTCATGTGACGAAGAATATCGGGGGCATTTACGTAACGCCAAAAACACGGGGGGAAAATGGTGAGGTATATTGTCCGGTACCAAAAAGTACTCAAAAGGATGCCTTGGCCTTTTTGAACAATCATATTATGAGAGAACCTAAATGGCTGGTCAATAATGAGATATTAAATCGTATCTCTTCACCTCAATCCAAAGAGGCGATTACGAAGACGATGGAGAGTGTAATGTTGAATTTATTGGGTGGGAGTAGGTTGAGCAGAATGACCTTCATCGCCGAAAGATATGATGACGAGGATGTCTATTCTCCCGAAGAGTATATTGATGATATTAGCCAACTGGTTTGGGGCGACATGAATGTTTTTTATTCTACAACCTCCTACCGCCGAAAATTGCAGAAAGCCTATGTGGCAAACATGATAGCGCTATATAAACCTCAGGAAGCCGAAGGAGTGGTTGAGGGTATTTTGGCAAAACTTTCGGAGGGCTACACTTCGAATACCGACGTTCGCTCCTTGGCGCTGGATAATTTAACGCGCTTACGGCAGAAAATCAAAGCAACCCTTCCAGTAATCACCCATCGAATTACCAAGGCGCATTTGCTGTATATTGAAAAAGAAATCGAAGACGTAATCGGTGATGTCAAGGACCCAGGGCTATTTATTATTCCGGCAAATCCAGACCTTTCTATCGAGGATGAGAATTGAGCGCCCGCCTATAAAATATCCAATTTTCCCTTGCCTTCACGCAGCACAACAGGCTCCCCGCCGGATAGGTCAATAATTGTGGAAGCTATATTATCCCCATAACCACCATCGATCACAACATCGACCAAATTTTCCCATTTTTCAAAGATCAATTCGGGATCGGTGGTATATTCCAGTAATTCATCTTCATCACGTATTGAGGTCGATATAATCGGATTCCCCAAACCTACGACCAAGGCCTTTGCAATAGAATTATCCGGCACACGAATACCGACTGTCCTTTTTTTCTTAAATTCTTTTGGAAGATTATTATTACCGGGCAGAATGAACGTATAAGGCCCCGGTAGCGCCCGCTTTAAGATCTTGAAAGTTGGGCTATCGATCTGACGCACATAGTCGGAGAGGTTGCTCAAGTCGGCACAGATAAAAGACCAGTTAGCCTTGTCGAGTTTTATCCCCTTAATTCGGGCAATTTTTTCCAATGCTTTGGTGTTTGTTATGTCACACCCCAAACCATAGACCGTATCGGTTGGATAAATGGCCAAACCTCCCT
>JALHST010000074.1 GCA_022865355.1 Maribacter sp.
AAGGGCGTGTACATGAAGAGTGTTTTCATGTCGAGTACGATGAGCCCAAGTGTTCAATTAGATCCAAAGACAGTTTAATAACTGGTAGCTAAAATTTAATTATGACAAGAGAAGAAAAAGCAAACGTTATACAAGATTTAACTGCACAGTTGGCTAAAAGTCCTACCATATATTTGGCAGATATCTCTGGCTTGAACGCAGCAAACACCTCTGATTTGAGAAGGGCTTGCTTTAAGGCAAAGATCAAACTGTCGGTAGTTAAGAACACCTTGCTTGCCAAGGCAATGCAAGCTTCCGATAGGGATTTCGGCGACCTGCCGACCGTGTTAAAAGGGAATACCTCCCTTTGGTTTTCAGAATCGGCGAACGAACCCGCCAAGTTGATCAAGTCTTTCAGGAAGAAAGCTGATAAGCCTTTTTTAAAGGGAGCATTCGTTCAGGAAGCAATTTATATTGGTGATGAAAATTTAGATGCCTTGATCAATATCAAGTCCAGGGAAGAAATGATCGGCGAAATTATTGGATTGTTGCAATCACCCGCCAAGAATGTTATTTCAGGACTTAAATCAGGCGGTGGTAAATTAGCCGGTATCTTAAAGACATTATCAGAAAAATAAGTACGCACTAGAACAATTATATATTAAAATTTATTAAACGATAGAAAAATGGCAGATTTAAAAGATTTCGCAGAACAGTTGGTTAACTTGACCGTAAAGGAAGTAAATGAGTTGGCTAACATACTTAAAGATGAATATGGTATTGAGCCGGCTGCTGCAGCCGTGGCCGTTGCCGCCGGTGGTGGTGGTGGTGCCGATGCAGGCGAGCCCGCTGAGGAAAAAACCGAATTCGATGTAATATTGAAAGCCGCTGGTGCCTCCAAACTAGCAGTTGTAAAATTGGTTAAGGAATTGACCGGTTTAGGACTGAAAGATGCCAAGGATATTGTCGATGCTGCACCAAAAGCCGTTAAGGAAGGTGTTTCTAAGGACGAAGCTGAAGGGATCAAAAAATCTTTGGAAGAAGCAGGAGCGGAAGTTGAGCTTAAATAATAGCAAAAACAATAGCACTTTGGGTTTAGGTCTTTTCCTGCCAGCTGGTAGGGAGTAGACCTAAGCCTTTTTATGTATGCCGTATATGAAGACGTATACGACCTATCTAGTATTCACGATCAAAATACTGTCCATAGATGTTCACAAATCAGACCGAAAGAATAAATTTTGCTTCCGCTAAGAACACTCCGGCATATCCGGATTTCTTGGACATCCAGATCAAGTCATTTCAAGATTTCTTTCAACTTGAGACAAAATCTGATGAAAGGGGCAATGAAGGGTTATACAATACCTTCATGGAAAATTTTCCAATCACAGATACAAGGAATCAATTTGTCCTAGAATTCCTTGACTATTTCATAGACCCTCCGAGATATTCCATTCAGGAATGTATTGAAAGGGGCCTTACCTATAGTGTTCCGCTAAAGGCCCGTTTGAAATTGTTTTGCACGGATCCCGAGCATGAGGATTTTGAGACCATTGTTCAGGATGTATATCTAGGGACAATACCCTATATGACCCCAAGCGGTACCTTTGTTATCAATGGCGCCGAGAGAGTAGTAGTTTCTCAGCTTCACCGTTCGCCAGGGGTTTTCTTTGGACAATCATTTCATGCAAATGGCACCAAATTGTACTCGGCGCGGGTAATACCTTTTAAGGGTTCCTGGATTGAATTTGCTACAGATATCAATGGCGTTATGTACGCGTACATCGATAGAAAGAAAAAATTACCGGTTACTACCTTGTTCAGGGCCATCGGCTTTGAACGCGATAAGGATATCCTGGAAATCTTTGACCTTTCGGAAGAGGTAAAGGTTTCTGCTGCAGGCCTCAAAAAAGTTCTTGGCCGTAAATTGGCTGCCAGGGTTTTGAATACATGGCATGAGGATTTCGTGGACGAAGATACCGGAGAAGTAGTCTCTATCGAGCGGAATGAAATTATTCTGGATCGTGATACCATTTTGGAAAAGGATCATATTGCCGAAATAATGGAAGCCGATGTCAAGACCATTCTTTTGCATAAAGAAAACAATGCGCAATCAGACTATGCCATTATTCACAATACCTTACAAAAAGACCCCACCAACTCCGAAAAAGAGGCGGTAGAACATATTTATCGTCAATTACGGAATGCCGAGCCACCCGATGAGGAAACGGCCCGAGGTATCATAGACAAATTGTTCTTTTCAGATCAGCGTTATAACCTGGGAGAAGTCGGTCGGTATCGAATGAATAAAAAATTAGGGTTGAATATCGGAATGGACAAGCAAGTCTTGACCAAGGAAGATATCATCACCATTATCAAATATCTCATTGAATTAATCAATTCCAAGGCTGAGATCGATGATATTGACCACCTTTCGAATCGTCGTGTTCGTACGGTTGGGGAACAGTTATCTTCACAGTTCGGTGTGGGTCTTGCCCGTATGGCCAGGACAATCCGTGAACGGATGAACGTTCGTGACAATGAAGTGTTTACACCGATCGATTTGATAAATGCCAAGACCTTGTCCTCGGTTATCAATTCGTTCTTTGGGACCAATCAGTTGTCACAGTTCATGGATCAGACAAACCCATTGGCCGAGATAACGCATAAACGAAGATTATCGGCTTTAGGACCAGGAGGACTTTCAAGGGAACGTGCTGGTTTTGAGGTGCGTGACGTGCATTATACCCACTATGGTAGACTTTGCCCCATCGAAACTCCCGAAGGCCCGAATATTGGTTTGATTTCATCCCTTTCGGTTTTCGCCAAGGTAAATTCTATGGGCTTTTTGGAAACGCCCTACCGCAAAGTTGACAATGCCAAGGTGAATACCAAGGAATATGTGTATTTG
>JALHST010000075.1 GCA_022865355.1 Maribacter sp.
GTGAAGAAGTACAAATAGGACGTATTTTCAGGACCAAACCGTACCTAAACGACACCTATGATTTTTATTTGGATTACAAAAAGTTATACATTCATTAAACCATTGGATAAAAAAGAAGTCAAAAGTAGAGGTATTGCCGGTCACCTTGCATAGGACCGACGGTAATTGCTTAATGTTAACCAACTAATTTAGTAAATATCATGATAAAAAAAATTTTAATCGCACTAGGTATCATACTCATCCTCATCCAGTTTATTCGTCCCGAGAAAAACGAATCGAATGATCAAACCTATGATATTTCGACCAAATATCCGATGCCCGAAGATGTGAATCAAATTCTAAAGGTATCTTGCAACGACTGTCATACGAACAAAACACGATACCCATGGTATTCGAATGTGCAACCTGTGGCGTGGTGGCTTAACGACCATGTGAAGGATGGGAAGCGACATTTGAACTTTTCTGAATTTACCAAAATGCCCTTGGCCTTTCAAAACCATAAGTTGGAGGAGACCATTGATATGGTGAAGAAAAAAGAAATGCCTTTATCCGAATATACCTATTTCGGATTGCACAATGAGGCCAATTTAACCGATGCCCAAAGAAAAACGATTATAGATTGGGCAGAGGCACAAATGACCTACCTCAAGAATACCTACCCTGCAGATAGCCTTAAAATGCCCAAAAGGCCCGTGCCACCGCCCTCCAAATAAAAATCATTCTAATGAAGCGCACTGGTTTTTTAAAAAAGGGCATCGTAGGTATATAAGGTATAATGGCCTTGACGTTTCTTTCCGGTTCGCAAGAAAAGAGTGAATCAAACTTTGATGATTATATTTTGAACCAAACCATGGCCGCTTAGCCAGACGTATATTTAATAATAAACAATGCATAGTCAATAACAGTTAAAAATAGAACATTATGAGAAAGTCATTTTTTGCATGTATGCTTTTGGTAGGGGCGACCCTAACCGCACAAAGTACCTGGAAGGCAGATAAAGCCCATTCGGGTATCAATTTTGCCATTTCACACTTATTAATTTCCGAGGTGACCGGTAACTTCACCGAATTCGATATAGTGGCTACCGCCGATGACGCTTTTGATAACCCTACTTTCAATGTAAGTATCCCAGCAACAAGTATCAATACCGAAAATTCAAGAAGGGACGATGATTTGCGCAGTGATCGCTATTTTGACGTTGCAAAATTCCCCACCTTGGAGTTTAAATCGACGGCCTTTGAAAAAACCGGAGAAAAGACCTTTAAGTTGACCGGAGATTTTACTATGCATGGGGTTACCAAAACGGTAACCTTGGAAGGGAAACTCAATGGCATCATTACCGACCAACGCAGTCAGAAATTAAAGGCCGGATTAAAAATGACCGGAACCGTGTTGCGAAAAGATTTTGGCATCGGCGGTGATATGGCACCTATAGGCAATGAAGTGGATATGACCATTAATTTGGAAATGGCCCAGCAGTAGCGATTTGATTCCTATAATTTTGAACCCACTAGTATCTTTCCTTAAAGAGATGTTGGTGGGTTTTTTAGTACCTTGTAGAATGATGTGAAGGTGTTCGATGCCCTACGGCCATAATGCTCGCTGATGGCGATCAATCTTATTTGGAATAAAATTTAAATACTTTTAAAACCGCAAATCAAAATATTGCAGAACCTTATAGTAGCCTAACCTCATGCCAAATTTCCGTCCTATTTTTATCCTGTTATTGCCGTTGTTTTCTTTTCCAGTAATGTCCCAAAAAACCGAGTTGGTAATAGATGTCGGCCATTCGATTGCAAAAGTGCAACCTACCATGTACGGGATCTTTTTCGAGGATATCAATTTTGCTGCAGATGGTGGACTATATGCCGAAATGGTCAAAAACAGAGGTTTTGAATTTGACGACCCTATGATGGGATGGAAACAGCCCAAAAGCAATCCGTATGGATTTAATCCGACCTCTGGTATAGCCACCATAATCCAGCCAGAGGCCGATGCAGCAAATCGCAATTTCTGTAGGATCAATATTGAGGATGACAAAGGGTACGAACTTATCAACGTCGGCTTTCGGGGCATGGGCATTAAGAAAGCGGCAATCTATGATTTATCGATCATGGCCCGCAATCCAGGGCAGACCATTACAAAAATCCTAGTTCAGTTTATAGATAGTTTAGGAAACGTCCTAGGGGAAGGCAGTATGGCACCAACAGGAAAAGACTGGCAAACCTATTCCACAAAATTCGTCGCCCAAGCTACAAATCCGAAAACCACCTTGAAATTTACCTTTAAAGGTACCGGAACAATCGATTTGGACAACATTTCCCTTTTCCCGGAAGATACCTGGAAAGGCAGGAAAAATGGGCTTCGGAAAGACATTGTGCAACTTCTTGCTGATTTACGGCCTGGATTTCTAAGATTTCCGGGGGGTTGCATTGTCGAAGGAAGGACCTTAGCGCAACGCTATCAATGGAAAAAGACCGTAGGTCCCGTATGGGATAGAAATTTATTGATCAACCGCTGGAATACTGAATTCGCCCACCGGCCCGCACCTGACTACTTTCAAAGTTTCGGCCTAGGATTTTTTGAGTATTTTCAACTTTCAGAAGATTTAGGCGCAGCGCCCGTTCCTATTTTGGGCTGTGGCATGGCCTGCCAATTTAATACTGGAGAGCTCGTTCCCTTGGATGACTTGGGGCCTTATATTCAAGATGCCCTAGACCTCATTGAATTCGCAAATGGTTCGGTCGCGACGCCTTGGGGGAAAGTCCGCAATGACATGGGGCATCCTGAACCTTTTCATATGAAATACATCGGGATTGGAAACGAACAATGGGGCCCCGAATATATTAAACGTTATAAGCAATTTGAAAAGGCCCTAAAGGATGCACATCCTGAAATCGTAATTATTTCAAGCAGCGGCCCCTTTCCCGAAGGTGATTTTTTTGAATATGGCAGGTCGGAGCTAAAAAAATTGAATGCCGAGATCATCGATGAACACTACTACAATAGTCCTGAATGGTTTCGTGAGAATGCCACCCGCTATGATAATTACGACCGCCAAGGACCTAAGATATTCGCTGGGGAATATGCTGCCCAAAGCGTCGGTATTACCAGCCCCGAAAATAAAAACAACTGGGAATGTGCGCTCTCCGAGGCAGCCTTCATGACTGGATTGGAACGCAATGCCGATATCGTTATTATGACCTCCTACGCCCCGCTCTTGGCACATGAGGAGGGATGGCAATGGACACCAGATCTTATCTGGTTCAACAATTTGGAAGTCTACGGTACCGTAAATTACTATGTACAGAAACTATTTGCGAACCACCGGGGAACAGATCTCCTGGCCGTTATCACTGCCAAAGGCGACGTGCTAACCGGGCAAAATAACTTGTATGCTTCCTCGGTCAAGGATGCCAATTCAAATGAGGTCTTTGTTAAGCTTGTCAACTTCTCGAATAAAAAGCAAGCGTTAGAGATTGATTTTAAAAATCAGAAAGTGGGTTCGGAAGCCACCGTTTTGACCTTGCGGTCAGATACTCTTAGCGATGAAAATTCTTTTGGGAACCCTAAAAAAATTATCCCACAGGAAAGCAGTCTCCATGTATCGAATAACCACTTAAACATAGAAATTACCCCATATACCTTTATGGTCCTGGAAGTACCCTTGAAATAGGATATTCTTATGGGCTTCCAATTAATTTTCGAGAGGGATTTATGGCATATCATTAAAAAGTAAACTTTAAAATACTGTTTTGTTAACTTTTTACTGATAAGTTGGCAGTTGTGAACATTCCAATGAAAACTGACAAAGTTTCTGGGATTTTTGATGACCCATCGATTATGGCCTTGCCGCCAATAAATATTTCCGGATCAATTGCAGGGTAATCTGCCTTCTCTGATAATCTCATTTATCCTATAGGTCGTTTCACTTCCCCATTTAGGCGTTTCACTTAAAAACTATCCTTTTTACCCTTTGATCGGGCCTACATTTGCTCAAGAAATAAATAGTAAACAAATAGTAAACAAATCAAGTTAAAAACTAAAAATCATGAAAAAAATAAGTGTAGTAATAGGAATTGGAGTAGTAACGCTTTTATTGGTGTCCTTTGTCGGAAGGGACGCATGTGAAAAATCAAGGGATCATCACGAAAAATTGAATGCCATACACGAATTGCAACAACCTTTTTTGCAGCACCTGGAAACTGAAAGTAATACTGAAGTATTGAGAGTTGAAGACATCGTCGTCATTGGATCGGAAGAAGAAATTAATCTTGGATTTGACACGGCCTATTATTTGCCGGATGACTTTAATGCCTATGAAGGTATGGAACTGAATCTTGCTGATATTAATCTGATAGATGTAGAAGAAGAAATCGACCTTGGCTTTGATACATCAAAATACCTGCCGATAGGTTTCAATGCCTATGAAGGCATGCAGAACGATTCAAACACAATCGTGCAAGAACTAGATGTAAATGACCTTCAGATTATTGAAGCGGAAGTTGAAATCGACCTAGGATTTGATACACAAAAATATCTGCCAAAAGGTTTTGACCCCTATGCCAAATAAGTTGTAGGTCCTAAAATGAAGATGAAAAGCCTTTGGTACGAACTAAAGGCTTTTTCTTTGAGATAAATATGGTAGCGATTCCAAATACAATGTGAATCCTAACTAATTATTAAAGTATATTTAGCTACTAGAAGAATGAATATAATGGCAATCAAGAAGGTAAGACAAGCGGAGATTATAAAAATTTCCATGCTTATTTCGATTTTGGTATCATTGCCCAAAACCCTTTTTATCTATAAAATGATTTCCACGGGTAAAATGGATTTTGCCGAAGTATGGATATCCGATCTGCTGCTTCAACTTATATTCTTCTTTCTTTTTTCCTGGTTGATATTACAACTCAACGCCAATTGGTCCTATCTTTTTTTAAGGGCCCCCGCCCTGAGGATCGGTGCTACAATTCTTGTTGGTTTTGCCACTTTGGCTGGCACGCTTAAGCTGCTTGAATATTTATACCCCATTTTGGCCGGTCAGCCTATTCCCTTTGAGGAAAGGGGATTTTTGTTTTTCAAATATGTTATTATATGGATCGTTCTTTTCTTTATAGCCAGAATTTTAAAGCTACAGGTAATTCAACGTGAAAGTGTTCTTGAAAACGAATACCTAAAACAACAGAATCTTCAGAATGAATTGGCCGCCCTTAAGAACCAGATCGATCCTCATTTTTTGTTCAACTCCTTAAATTCATTGAATTATCTTATCCGCGATAATAAGGAAGCGACGGCATTTGTGTCGAAGCTTTCCTTTATGTATCGATATATCCTGCAAAGCGGGGATAGAAATCTCGTTACGGTCAAAGAGGAACTCAAGTTTTTGAAGAGCTACCACTATTTAATAAAAACCAGGTATCGAGATCGTATTGAAATCGATATATCTATCGATGACGCGCATTTGGAAAAAGAGCTGCCCCCGTTGGCCCTTCAATTATTGGTAGAAAACGCAGTAAAACACAACGAGATTTCAGAATCCCATCCATTAAAGGTCAAAATTTATTCCCTAGACGATGCTATTTGTGTAGAAAATAAGATTCGGCCCAGAACAACACTTGCCGAGGGTACTGGCAATGGCCTGTTAAATTTGGACAAGCGATACTATTTATTGGGAAAGCGAAAATTGGACATTACCACCGAAAACAATACCTTTTGTGTTAAACTTCCATTACTTAAAACAGCATGAAGGTATTGATTATAGAAGATGAAATTGCCGCAAGTGAAAATCTCGCCTATCTGCTGAACAGCATAGATGCTTCAATTGAAATTGTGTCAGTTCTTGATTCCGTAAAGTCTTCGGTAAATTACTTCAAAAGCCACTATGAAATCGACTTGGTATTTTTGGATATCCATTTGGCAGACGGACTTTCATTTGAGATTTTTGATCAGGTAAAAA